>JAJDEQ010000005.1 GCA_029259695.1 Planctomycetota bacterium | reverse complement strand
GACGGCGCGCGCCGTCGCGCCATGCGCTGGATGATCGACCGCGGTCGCGACGAACGTGTTGCGCTGCAGACCTCGCTGCGTCAGGCCATCGACGAGATCGACCTGTCCGGGCTCGTCGACGAGTTCATCCACTACTTCTCGAACACGCCCGTGAACCTCGAGAGCTTCGGCGCCTGGCAGCGCGGAGCCCGGGAACAGGCGGACCAGGCCGCGGGAGACCCCGATGGCGCGCGCTGAAGTCATCACCGGCCTCGAACCCGGGGAGTCCGCGCGCTCGCAGCTCGCGGCCATCTTCGGTGTGCGCATCGACGAGATGTGGGCCTGGTCAGCGCACGTGCAGGACGCCTCGCGCGTGCTCGAGCTGCACCAGTTGCGCATCGCCGCCAAGCGCGTGCGCTACCTGTTCGATGCCCTCGCAGCGTGCTTCCAACCCGCGTTCCGCGATCAGCTCGTGGTCTTCAAGCAGCTCCAGGACCACCTCGGCGAGATCCACGACTGCGACGTCTGGGCCGACATCCTGCGCCGGTCGATGCGCGACCACCTGCGCGACCTGAATTCCCGTCGCAAGGCGCTCAAGCCCTTCGTGGGCGCGGCTGACGCCGACCTGGGTCGCCTCGCCCGTGAGTTCGCCGACGAGACCCGAGACAGCCCCCTGCGCGGCTTGGCGCTGATGCTCGACGACCTGGTCGCCCGCCGCGCCAAGCTGTATCGGCGCTTCATCCGCTTCTGGACCCGCCTCGAGCGACGCGGCTTCCGCAAGCAGCTCGAGCACGCCGTGGCGCAGGCCGCGGACCCCGGTCCGAGCTCCCCCGCCGGCGAGTCGCCCGGACAGCCACCGGACCCGCCCCCCGCGCCCACCCCGCGCCCGATCGCGGGCCCGGCCGAGAGCGCCCCGCCGCGGTCGAACGCTGACGACTCCGGGGCCGACGAGATCGCCGCCGCCGGCTGAGGCAGCCCGCCGGCCCCGTCGCCGGCGCCTCAGCGCGGGTAGACGTCCAGCGGATTGGAGACGCTGTCCATCTCCCCCACGGCCCCGGACGCCGTCCAGACCGAGAGCGTCACGCGATGCCCCTGCAACTCGCTCGGCAAGGGCCCCACGGAGGTCCAGTCGAGCACGGCGGTTGCCCGGCCGTCGGCGTCCAGGTCGCCGAGGAAACCCGACAGGTACGGTGCCGCGCCGTTCGCCACCAACCACAACGCGTTCTGGGTCAGCAGGTCGGGTGCCAGCGGCACCGTGGCGGCGGGCAACGTCAGGCCGGGCGCCTGGCCCGACAAGGAGAGCAGCACGATGTACGGCGCGCCGGCCCGGGCCTTGCCGCCATCGATCGACAACGTCTGCGGCTCGGGATCGTAGAGGTCGAAGCTGAGCACGGGCGACGTGAGCCCGGTGCGCACGCGCCGGCGGAAGGGGATGTCGATGAACGACGCGTCGTCGTCCACGCCGTGGTGCACCGAGATGCTGCTCGAGTCGAAGTACGGCACGGTGCTGAAGGCCCGCTCCAGGGGCGCCTCGCCGATCCAGTGGTTGCGCAGCGTGAGTCGCACGACCGTGCCCTCCGGCAGCACGCACACCGCGGGCGGGAGGTCGAGCTCGAGTCGCATGGGCTGTCCGGGCTGCGCATCGAGCACGCCCCGTCCCCACAGGGCCAGGCTCACATCGTCCGCGGCGCCGGGCAGTCGTGCCGAGAGCATGGCGGCCACGGTGAAGCGCGGCGCGTCAGGCGTGATCGACAGGCTCACCGTGACCCGCTCGCCCAACTCCGATTCGTCGGCCAGCGGCGCCGTGGAGAAGACCTGTTCGGAGAGCGGGATGGCCTCCAGGGTCTGCTCGAACAGGTCCTCACCGGGCAGTGCGGCCCACGCTGTCGGCGTGAAGCCGGGCGCCACCTCGTGCCGGATCGCGCTGGGCGCCCCGCCGCCCCGCGGCTCGATGGTCGACAACGCCCCGTCGCCGGACAGGTAGTAGCGTCGCGGCGTGTGGTCGTCGGGCGGCAGTTGCGCATCGAAGCCGTGGGTCCAGGTGTGCTTCGGATCCTCGAGCAGCACCGGGTCCAGCGGCACCCCGGCCTGGATCGCGTGAGCCTCGTGGTCGACGCCGTTGGGCTCGTCCCACAGGAAGCGGTCGAACCAGCGCCGGCGCAGTTCCAGCCGCAAGGCGAACTCGTAGTCGTTGCGCACCGAGCCGTGGCCGCCGGTGGAGAGCAGCATGCGCGTCGGCGTGTTCGGGCTGAAGGCGGCGAAGCGCTCGATCCCCGGAAGCGGTGCGCACAGGCCATCGTGGTAGGCGTGGAACCAGAGGCTCGGCACGGCCGACGCGGCCAGCGCGTCACCCCACAGGCGGTTGGGCTCGGCGGCCCACGTGTCCAGCAGGCCGGCGGGGTCCTGGGCCATGAACGCGGCGCGCGTGGTGGCCACGAACCCGTCGTCGAAGTCCACCTCGTCCGGTGCGCCGAGCAGCGTGCGCACGAAACCGTGCTGGAACAGCGTCCCGCCACGCAGCATGTGATCGTGGGCCTCGGGCACGAAGGCCTCGGCCACCACGGCGTGCACCGCCGGGAACGGGATCGAGCCCCGGCCGGCCACTTCGATCAACTGCCGTGACCGCGCCGCCGCGAACCAGGCGTGCGCTCCGCCCTGACTGGGGCCCGTGATCGCCAGCCGATCCGCGTGCACGAGCGACGGGAACACCGTGCGCACGAGGCGCACCTGCTCGGCCAGGTCGAACTGCGCGTCCGGGCCCATGAAGGCGAAGCCCTGCCCGGGCTGGTTGAGCAGTCGGGCATCTCCATGACCGCGCACGTCGTAGGTCCAGACCGCGTAGCCCTGAGCGGCGAGCGCCTTGGCCGGCGCGGCCATGGCCTTGCGCTCGGCCTGGAACGGGTGGATCAGCACGACGAGCGGCCAGCCACAGTCCGGGGCCAGGGTATTGGGGAGCGCCAGGTCGCCACGGGTGGCGTAGCCGTCCTCGTAGAGCACCAGCACGTTCTGGGTCGTCTGCACCGCGAAACCGTCACTCGGCGCGGCCGGGCGCGGGCACGCATCACCCTGCGCCCGGGTCACCGGCGACGCGAGGCCGAACAGCACGACATACACCAGCGGGGCGAGCACGAACGCGGGGGCGTGACGACGCCAGAGCGCACCGAACGGGAGCACAGCCATGATCGAACGCCTCTCGGGCCGCGGGGCACCGCTGCGCACCGCCTGCGCAACGGATGGACGGGGAGCGGATTCGACCTCCGGGGACCGCCATCTCGTCCGGGTGCGAACGCGATCGTAGCGACCGCGTGCACGCCGAACGACTGCCCTCCCACAACTCGGTCGCGCGCCGGACGGCGCGGTTGGTTCACCCGGACCGTTTCCGCTTGCGGGTTGCACCGGCACCCGTCCGCCGTCGGGGCGCCGCGCGCTGCTCCAGGCTGCGGTCGATCTCCGCCATGAGCGCCGCCACCGGGGGAGTCGGACCACGGTCGGCACCCAGGACCAGTCCCAGGCGGCGCGACAGGCGGTCGATCGCGGGGATGCGAACGCGCGCCACCTTCTTCGCGCGCAGCAACGGCGCCGCCACCGTCGCGCTACACACGCCCACACCCACCCCAGTCGCCACGAACTCCGCGATCAGGTGGAAGTTGTCGAAGTCCATGGCCGGCACCAGCGTCAGCCCCTCCGACTGATAGGCCGCGGTGAGCACCTGATGGGACAGCGAGCGCGGCGTGATCATGATCTGCGGGCCGCTCGCGAACTCGGTCAGCGTGGCGCGCTTGCCGGCCAGGGCGTGCCTGGCCGGCGCGATGGCGACGAAGTGATCGTCCCAGAGCGGGCGCAGGGTCAGGCCCGGATGGGCCCCGGGCAGCATGCACAGCCCGGCGTCACAGCGCCCATCGCGGACCCAGCCCAGGATGTCCGGAGACGCGCCGGTCTTGATGTGCACCTGCACGTCGCGATAGCGCTGCTTGAAGCGGCGCAGGACAGGTGGGAAGCGACTCAGCACGACACTGTCGGCGACACCCAGTCGCAAGCGCCCGCGCAGTCGCCCCGTCGCCCGGTGCCCGCCGGCCATGAGCGCATCCGCTTGCACCAGCAGGGCGTGGGCGCGCTTGACCAGTTCCTGCCCCGCGGGCGTGAGTGACACGCGACGCCCCAGCCGGTCGAACAGACGCTCGCCGAACTCCCGCTCGAGCGCACCCACCTGGCGACTCAACGTCGGTTGCGTCGACGCCAGCCCCTGGGCCGCCCGGGTGAAGCCCCCCGCCTCCGCCACGGCGACGAAGGCACGCAGTTGATCGAGTTCCATATCGGCTGACTCCTCGATGCGAGCTCGCGATGCTCCGCATTATGCGTTTTGTGCATGGTTCGTATTCCATCTATTCATTCGGAAGATGGGATGATTTCGTCGATGGTGCTTCCGGCGTACGACACCGGGCCGCTCGACACGAGCACGGGTCCACCGGCGCCCGCCGGCGGAGCTCTGAGCGGTGGCCCACGAGGAGGTCGCCATGAACGTGCTGTTGCTCCACCCGCCGTACACGCGCCCGTCCTACTTCGTGCGCTACACCGTCACCGAAGCGCTCACCGGCATCTTCCTGGCGCCGGTGCTGCGCGACCGGCACGCACTGCGCCTGGTCGACCTGCGCGTGACGCCCGACCTGCAGCACGAGCTGGGCGACTTCACTCCCGACGCCGTGATCGTGCCGGTGATGCCGCTCACCTTCGGCTCACTCGATACGGTGCTCGGGCGACTGCGCGCGCGTTTCCCCGGCGTGCGCGTGCTGCTCGTGGGTGCGGCCGAGTACGGGGTGGCGCACCTCCTGGAGCGGCCGCTGGACTTCCTCCACCCCGCCGCAGACGCCCTCGTCCCTGCCTTCGCCCTGCACACGCTGCAGCGCATCGTCCCCGAGGTGCTCGCCGCGTGGGACACACACACCGAACTCGAGCAGGTCGACGGGATCTGGTTCCGCGGCGAGGACGGGCAGTGGACCCCTACGCCGGACGTCCCGCATGTCTTCGGCGACATCGGCGTGCCCGATCGCAGCCTGCTGGCACGCGCCCGGGGTGGCGCGCGCTTCTTCGGCATGGGTGACTTCGCCTACCTCATGTACGTGAACGGCTGCCGCTTCAACTGCCGCTTCTGCCCCATGAGCAAGGCCGGCGCTGACATCTTCGTGCGCTCTCTCGGCGACGTGATCGAAGAGCTGGAGGGCATGACCGAACGCAACGTGTTCCTGGCCGACTTCGAGCCCCTGCAGGCGCCGGACGCCATGCTGCGCCTGGCCGACGCCATCGCCGCCTCCGGCATCCGCAAGCGTTTCTTCATGCTCACGCGCGCCGACAGCGCGGTCGACAATCCGCACGTGCTCGAGCGCTGGAAGGAGATCGGACTGGACTGGGTGTTCCTCGGGATCGACGGGCACTCCACCACGCGCCTGCGCGAGATCCGCAAGTCCAGCGCCCTGGCGACCCACGAAGCCGCGATCGAACTGCTGCGCCGGATGGGCATGACCGTGGCCTCCTCGATCACCATCTCGACCGACTTCGACAAGCACGACTTCGCCGAGGTGCGCGCGGCCGCACGCCGGCTGCGCGCCCACGTACTCGACTTCACGGTCGAGACGCCCATGGTCGGCACGCGCTACCACGACGAGGCGCGGGGACAACTCACGACCCGGGACATGTCCCTGTTCGACATGTACCACGCGGTGCTGCCCACGCGACTGCCGCTGGACAGCTTCTACCGGGAGATGACCCGTCTGCACCTGCTCGGCTGGAGCAAGAGCACACCCGCGATCCTGCGCATGCAGCCGCTGCGCGACATCCTGCACAACACCCTGATCGCACCGGCCGTGCTGCGCGACAGCCTGCTGGCCGCCCGGGACCACGGTCGGAGGACGCTGCTGCCCACGCCCGCACGACGCTGAGGCACGGCCGCGGCGCTCAGCCCTCCGCGCCGGCGATCCCGTGGGCCCGGGCGAAGTGCTGGAACAGGGCCAGCGCGGTGAAGCCGTCCTGGAAGTCGCCGGCCAACAACCGTTCGCGCACCTCCTGTTCGGCCACCACGCGCGCCGTGATGCGCTCGGCCCGGTCGAGCTGCAACTCGCCCTCCAGCTCGCAATCGTGCGCCACGAAGGCGTGCGCGTAGTGATCGCTGATGCCGTTGACCGGGAAGAACCCGGACAGGCGCTCCAGGCGTCCGCAGGCGTAGCCCGTCTCCTCGCGCAACTCGCGCAGGGCGGCCGCCTCGGGCGCCTCGTCGGCGTGCATGCGGCCCGCGGGAACCTCCCAGTGCGAACGCCCGTGGGGATGACGGTGCTGCCAGATCAGCACGTAGCGCCCATCCGCCAGACGCGGGACCACGACCACCGCATCGGTGATCTCCACCACGTGGTAGTCCTGCAGGTCGCCGCCCGGAAGGCGCAGCACGTCCCGCCGCAGCCCGCACCAGATCGAATCGTAGATGCGCTCGCTGCGCTCCACGGGGAAGCCGGGATGGGGTTCGGGATCGTCGGCGCGCGACGCCGGACGAGCGCGCGGATCGGGGTTCGTCGGGGAGGACATGGCGGCAGTCTAGCCTGGACTTCTCACCAGGTTCTGCTGCGGTTGCGCCTGAGCCTCCAGGGCTGCGTCGGGACCTTCACCCACCGGACGACGGCGGAGACTCGGGGGGTGCACCGTCGTCGGCCTCGTCTGCCGTCCCGTCTGGCGGTGCCGCGTCGCCGTCGGGTGTTCCGCCGTCCTCGTCGGCGCCCTGGCCCGCATCGGCCGCGCCAGCGGGTGCATCCCCGCCGGCGGCCTGCTGCTGCTCGGCACCGTCGCCGGTGGCGCGCGACTCCTGCGCGTCGTCGTCCACCGGGGCCGGTTCGACCTCCATTTCGGCCTCGGGCTCGGCGTCGAGTTGGATGTCCTCCACCGCCGACACCATGGCCGCCAGCCCCACCTGCTCCAACACACCCTCGATCGGCTTGCCGAACGGATCGACCGTGCGGAAGCGCTTGTGCTTGAGCGGCAGCAGGACCAGCGCGGCATCGCGAGAGGCCGCGATCAGGCGCGCGCGCACATCTTCGGCGAAGAGCTCGATCTCGGCCTCGATGCGCGCCTCCTGCAGCAGTTCAGCCACGCGCGCGCGCACCTTGGCGTCGGTGCCGCGATCGATGCGCATCAGCAGGCGGATGCGTGCGTCGGCCCATTCCTCCGAACGGGTGGTCATGTAGGCCAGCAGCAGTTGCAGGCGACCGGTGGCGTCGTCACTGAACCAGACGTCGATGCGTCGCTGCTCGGCCGGGATGGCCTCCACCGCGACCATGTCCGCGGTGGAAGCGTCGAGCACGATCACGTTCACGCCCAGTTCGGCGGCCTGTCGGATGTGGCGGATGAACAGGCGCTCGGTCCAGGCCTGGTCCCCTTCCCCCTCGTTCCCCTCGTCATCCTCGCCGCCGTCGTCGCCCTCGTCGGACGCCGGCGCGCGCCGCTCGAGCCAGTTGAGCAGGATCGAGTTGGCCCGGATGGGGCCCAGACCATAGGACTGGATCAGCGTCTGGCCGGCCTGCTCCAGATCGCCGGCGGTGATCACGAGCGCGAACGCGTCGAGGTCGTTGGCCTTCAGGTCGTCGGCCAGTTCACGCTCGGCTTCGCGGCAGGCGTGCAGTGCGCTGCCGTCGCGGCCGGGCAGGATGCGCACGACGGTGGTCAACCCGGCGCCACCCTCCACCCAGGCCGCGAAGCGCACGAGCGCCGCCCGGCGTCGCGCCTGATCCGAGAACACGAGCAGGTGCGGTCGCCAGTTGCGGGAATGGGCCGGCTCCCCCGCCATGGCGTGCAGCGATCGGCGCACCTCGTGGAAGTACTGGCTGCGGCGACTGTCGGCCCACCGGTCCGGTCGCGCCAGCCGGTCGATGTACTGGTACAGGGCGAACAACACCGCGATGGCCGCGCCGCTGGCCACCGGGTTCACCATCAGCATGCCACCCAGGCACAGCACCGCTCCCACCAGACTGGCCCGGTAGTGGAAGAAGCGGAAGCGCGGCCGGAACGACGGACTCGCCGCGCGCGCCTCGAGCGCCGTGGCGTAGTTGAGCAGTCCGTACGACATCAGGAAGAACATCGTCACCACCGGCGCGATCAGGTCCACGTTGGCCAGGGCCACGCACAGCAGGGAGATGACGAGGGTGAGCAGCACGCCGCGCCGCGGGTTGTTCAGCGCGCCGCTGCCCGCGGCAAAGGGCCGCAGCAGCGGGAACACGTCGTCCGCCGCCACCGCCTGCAGGATGCGCGGCGCCCCCATGAACGACGCCAGGGCCGAGCTGAGCGTGGCCGCGATGACACCCGCGAGCACCAGCCAGGGCACGATCGCCACTTCCCCCATGGCGCCGTAACCGTCGGCCAGCTCGGCGTTGGGCAGCGCGCCCGAGAACACCAGCGCCGCGGCGAAGTAGACCAGCAGCGACACTCCGACCGCCGCGAAGGTGCCGGTGGGCAGGCTGCGCCCCGGGTCCTTCAGGTCGCCGCTCATGCTCACGCCCTGCGTGAAGCCGGTGACGGCCGGGAAGAACAGCGCAAACAGCACCCAGAAACCGGGCGCGTCCGCCGAACGAGCGGCCCAGTTGGCGCGCAGCGTCTCGGTGGAGAAGTCCCCGACGCCGCCGATGAAGAACGACGCCAGGCCGGCCACCAGGGCGGTCATGACCACGTACTGCAGGCGCGTGGCCCAGTCCGAGCCGAGCCAGGCGAACAGGAACAGGAACCCGACCGCCGCACCCGAGATCGCCTTCACGCTCCAGATCGAGTCCTCGGGCAGCAGCGGCGCCAGCGCCTCGCCGAAACCGATGCAGTAGAACGCCACCGAGATGGCCTGGGCCGAGAACAGGACCACACCCAGGGCGCCGCCGAACTCCACCCCGAGGCTGCGCGAGATGAGGTAGTAGTCACCGCCGCTCTTGACGCGCA
Source organism: Planctomycetota bacterium (assembly GCA_029259695.1). Taxonomy (GTDB): domain Bacteria; phylum Planctomycetota; class B15-G4; order B15-G4; family B15-G4; genus OFTM49. Next base: position 18,508 of record JAJDEQ010000005.1, on the reverse strand, counting down.
GGTTGGTGGCGATGGCGGACAGCGACGCGCTGGTCAGCACCGACACGCTGTTGGCCAGCGCGATGATGATCAGCACCTGTCCCAGCCCCGCACTGCCCACGATGTAGCCCATGCGGCTGAACAGGATCAGCCCCAGGATGGTGAGGACGCTCGGGGTGAAGACGCCCGCGAACGTCCCCAGCCCGGCGGCGGGGTGCGATTTCGACGTGGCCATGGCGCAACACTCTGGCCCGATCACCGAACGAAGGCAACGATCGGATCGGGCACAATGCGGACCGAGCCGCCCACGAGGATCCGCGCCGTGACACGCCCGTTCCCAGCTCCGCCCGCCACCCGACCGACGCCCGGCCGCACGCCGCCGTGGTCGGGACCTCCGGCTCGGATGGGGCGACTGCTCACGCTGCTCGCGTCACTGCTCGCCGGGGCTTGCGGGAACGAGAGCGAGCATGCGACCGGCGACACCGACGTCGGCGGCGAGGAGCTCTCGACCAGCGCTCCCCTGCGCGACGTCGTCGTGGAGCGCGACTTCGCCTGGCAACTCGATCCGGGCGGCAGCGCGCCCTTGTCCCGGCACTGGCTCTTCACCCAGGCCGACCGGAGTGTCGAGCCCGACGTCTGGCGCGTGGACGCCGGACCCGCCGTCCGCTCGCCCGACGGCCTGACGCTCACAGGCAGCGAGTCGATCCTCTCCGGGCCCCACGACGCGGTCGTCGACACGCGGCTGCAGCAGCGCCTCGTCGTGCACCTCGACGCCCACGACGCGACGCGCATGATCGTCACCTGGAGCCTCGGACCGGACGGTCGCGAACTGCGTACCACGACGGCGCTGCAAGGCGACGGTCGAACGCGCTCGGTCAGCGTGCGCCTGCGCGGCCAACCCGGCGCACCCGGTGCGGCGACGCTCGGCGAGGTGCGCGACGGCCTGCGCATCCAGTTCGAGTCGGCCCCGGGCGGCTCCCCCCGGGTGAACGTCCGCCGTATCGCGTTGCTCAGCGACTTCGACCAGGGAGACGCCGACGGAACGAGCGGCCCGCGCCCGGCGACGGCACGCCGGCTGGGCCTCGACGGGGTCTTCCATCGCGGCCTCGCCGTGCCCGCCCGAGGCCGCCTGCTGACCTCGATCGAGCGGCCCCGGCAACCCCTGCGGTTGTGTTTCAGCCTGGCCGCGGTGGGCGCGCCCCTGGACGTGGACGTGGCGGTCGCCGGACAGCCGGGCACGTTCCACTGCCGACCGGAGGCCGGCTGGTCGGCGTTCCGCCTCGGCATCGGCGCCACCGAGCCCGGCCCCCCCGTGCCGTTCAGCTTCAGCGTGCGCCTGGCGGACGACGCTCCTCCCGGCGCGCGCGGCGTGTTGCTGATCGGCAGCGTCCTGGCCGTGCAGCAGCAGCCGAGCACGCTCCCGCACGTCGTCCTGTACCTGGAGGACACCCTGCGCGCCGATCACCTCGGCCTGTACGGTCACGAGCGGGAGACCGACGAGCACCTGCAGCGCATGGCGGCCGACGGCGCCGTGTTCACCCGGACCTTCGCCAACTCCAACTGGACGCGGCCCTCGGTGACCTCGCTGCTGACGTCGTTGCTACCGGTCGCCCACGGGAACCACGACCACCGCAGGCGCATCTCGACGGAGGTGGTGACGCTGGCAGAGCGCCTGGCCGACGCGGGCTACCTCACCGCCGCCTTCGTCACCAACCACCACGCGGGGAGCTGGTCGGGACTCGAGCAGGGCTTCGACATCCACGCCGAGCCCGATGCGTACGGCGCGTCGACGATCCCGTCCACGCTCACCTCCGACGTGATCGCCGGCCCGGTCGCCGACCTGCTGCGCCAGGCCGGCGACACCCCGCTGTTCCTGTACGTGCACAGCATGGACCCGCACGCGCCCTACGAGCCGCCGTGGGACGACCTGCTCGCCGTGGCCGACGCCCCGCTGCGCGAGATCCTCGGCGAAGACCCACCCGTCGACGGGGCGTCCTTCGACCCGCAACGGGTCGAGGACGCGCTGCGGGCCCTCGACTCCCGGCCGGCGATCACCGACGGACCGTTCCCGCTCGCGTCGCTGCCGTACGACGGCGAGATCCGGGTCAACGACCGTTCGCTCGCTGCGCTCGACGCCACCCTCGACGAGTTGGGCCGACGCGATGACACGCTGTTCGTGTTCACCTCCGATCACGGCGAGGCCTTCGGCGAGCACGGACAGTGGCAACACCACCAGAGCCTCTACCAGGAGGAGCTCGCCGTGCCCTGGGTCGTGCGCTGGCCCGGCCGCATCGTCCCCGGCGAGATCGACACCCCGGCGTCGCTGATCGACGTGGCCCCCACCATCCTCGGTCTGATCGGGATCGATGCGCCCGACGGATGGCGCGGCCGCGACCTGGCGGCGCAGTGCCGCGAGATCGCAGCCCGGGCGCGACACGAGCCGGCCCGACCGCTCTTCGCCCACACGCTCTACGACGAGCCCAGCGGACGGGCCGGCACCGAGGTGGCCGTCGTGCTCTGGCCGCTCAAGCTGATCGCCGAGGTGCGCGACGACGACTTCATCCCCCGCGAACTGTACGAGTTGCAGAGCGACCCCGACGAGACCCGCAATCGCCTCGGCGACCCGGAACTCGCCCGAGCACGCGACCACCTGAGCGCCGCCGGTCGGGCCATGCTCGCCTGGGACACTGCCGCGCGCGGTGCCGACACCCAGGCCGCGGAGATGGACGACGCCCTGCGCGAGTGGATGAAGCAGATGGGCTACCTGCGCTAGCGCGCCCGGATCAACGGGAGCCGAGCAACGCGGGCAACAGCTCGCGCTCCAGGAACTCCCGCTGCACCTCCGCCCAGAGCGCGTAGCCCCGGTCGTTGAAGTGCATGTCGTCGGGGATGTAGTAGTCCTCCGGGTCGTCGGCGCCCATGCGCGCACGCATCGGCCCGAAGGAGTCGATGTAGGGCACGCCGGCAGCGACGCAGGTCTCCCGGACGGCCTCGAACGGCGCCGTGGTCCAGGTCCCCAGGAACTGCTCGCGGTGCGGAACGGCCGTGACGGCCAGGGCCACGCCGTTGCTGCGAGCGAGTGCGGCGAGCTCGGTCAGCGTCCGCATCGAGAAGGCCACCAGGCGGCCGGTCTGTTCGCCCCACGGCTCGTCGGTGCACCAGTCGTAGAGCGACGGCAGGCCGTCGTCACTCACGAGCACCCCGTCTCGGAGGGTGCCCTCCAGGCGGATCGTGGGACGCAGCAGGTCGAAGATCCTCGAGTGTTCGCGCATCCAGATGTTGAAGCGGTAGCGCGGCGTCTTGCGCGCCAGCCCGAAGGAGGTGCGCACGTAGTCGTCGTGCAACGGGATGCCGGGCGGCGCCGCGACCAGTCGCCCCGCCGCGTCACGCTCGGCGGTCTGGGCGTAGAGGTAGTCGTCGAAGACGTCGGTCATGTCCAGGTTGACCACGATCAGATCCGGCGTGAAGGCGAGCAACTGGGTCTGCAGGCGCACGGCGTGCAGCACGGGTGAGTGGCTCGACGTCCCGGTGTTGAGCACCTCCAGCGCCAGGCCGTGCTGCGCGAAGAACGGCGTCAGCCCCGCGCCCACCAGGCTCGGCAGCGAGCGGTCCATGGCACAGGTGCCCTCGGTGAACGAGTCACCCAGGTAGGCCAGCCGGAACGTGGCCGGCGGCTTCTCCCGGGCGAAGTCCTGCGCGGCCACCCAGCCCTGGGTGTTGTAGCGGTGTTCGTAGGGTGCCGTGCCGCGCCCGGCGAACTCGCGGTGCCACTTGCTGGTCCCCGCGCGCCAGACGTGATTCAGCACCGGGTGGGGCACCAGGTTGGAGAGCGGGCGCGGCTGGGTGCCGTGCAGCACGAGTTCCGCCACGGCCAGCGAGCCCGATGCGACCAGCACCAGCAACAGCAGGCGGCGAGGCCAGCGGCGTTCGCGTTGGCGCGGCGTCATGGGCGGGGACCGTCCTCCGAGCGGCGGCGCATGATACGGCACGCCGCGGGCGGGTTGCGCCCTCGGCCTGCGCGGCGGATCCACCCGGGTCGCCCACACGACGGACGCGGCGGGGCTCCGAGAGCGCACGGCGGGCGCCCCACCCGACGTCCGCCGATTGAGCTCAAGTCACGTGGCCCCGGGAGGCGATGGGACTCCGGGAGACTCTCCATGCAGACCACCGCCTTCGACCTTCGCCCGCTGCTCGGCTGCCTGCTGACCGCGGCCCTCGCAGCCCCCGCTGCCCGGGCCCAGGCGGTCATCGCCGACGTCTCGCCCGACAACGGCACGCTCGGCTCGGTCTTGACGATCACCGGCTCGGGCTTCGGCAGCGCCAAGCCGAAGGTGTTCCTGCAGGCCGAGGGGGCCAAGAAGAAGTACGCCCTGAAGGTCACGGCCTTCGCCGACGACGCGATCACGGCCGAGGTGCGCAAGGCCGTCCAGGGCGACCTCACGCTCAACCTCCAGCCCAAGATCAAGGGCGCCGCCGCGGCCAGTGCCGCCTTCACCGTGAACACGCCCGGCGTCACGCTGCTGAACCCGACCGGCGGCCTGCCCAACGCCGAGATCCAGCTCACCGGCACCGACTTCGGCAACAAGAAGCTCAAGGTGCTGATCAACGGCAAGAAGGCCAAGGTCCTGACCTCGGATCAGACCAGCGCCACCTTCCGCATCCCCAAGTCCGTGCCCAGCGGCGAGTGGATGGTGGAAGTGCAGAACAAGATCGGCGAGGCGTCCGCGGACACCGGCCTGGTGATCATCGGCAGCAACAAGAGCCTCGGCCCGGACGTGTTCAAGGCCAAGATCCGCAAGAAGAAGCTGGCCGCCGCCGCATCCAACCTCTCGGCCGCCGACAACGGTTCGAACATCGCCTTCGACGCGACGCGCGCCGGCAACCCGAGCCAGCAACTCTCCGTCGTGGTGCCCTTCTTCATGGGCTCGCACAGCGTCCCCAAGACCTTCAAGGACGGTGAGGTCGGCGGCATGCCGATCTTCTACATCGAGAACTTCACCATCGACAGCCAGCAGTTCTTCACGAACTGGAGCGTGCGTCCCGGGGAGCTGCCCTGGAACGTGACCATCACCGGTCGCAGCGGCGACCGTCTCGTGGGCACGCTCGAGGCCACCCTCGAGCTCGACTCCGGGCCGGGCGAGACGATGCTCGAGATCACCGACGGTCAGTTCGTGATCACGCCGTAGGGGCTCGCGGCCCGCGGCGCGACGAGGCAGCGCGATCGTCACCCCACCCGCGCGGCCACGCGCGCTTCAATCGGTGTCCGCAAACCCCGTGCCGCCGGCCAGGACCTCCAGGAACAGTTCCCCGTACTGGGCGAACTTCTTCGGCCCGACCCCGTGGCACGCCAGCAACGCGCCCTCGTTCGACGGGCGCAGCCGGCACATGTCGCGCAGCGAGCGGTCGGCGAAGACCACGTACGGCGGCACGCCCTTCTCGCTGGCCAGGCGCTTGCGCAGGGCGCGCAGCGCCTCGAACAGCTCGATGTCCGCGGGCGACAGCTCCGGTTCGTCCGCCGGGACGTCGGGGGCGCCCCGGCGTGAACGGGTGCTCTTGCCACCACCGCGCGACCTGCGCACGACCCGCGGCCGCGCCAGCACGATCGACTCCTCGCCCCGCAGCAACGGGCGACAGCGAGCCGTGAGCTTCAGCACCGAGTAGCTGGCCAGGTCCTGCTCGATGTAGCCCGCGTGGATCAGTTGGCGCACGATGGCATCCCAGGTCTCGCGTTCGATCTCCGCGCCGATGCCGTGGGTGCTGAGTCGATCGTGGCCGTTCTGCACGATGCGCTGGCCCAGGCTGCCCATCAGCACGTCGACCACGTAGCGCATGCCGAAACGCTCGCCCACGCGATAGATGCACGACAGCACCATGCGCGCGGGTTCGGTGGCGTCGAACGTGTCCGGCGGGTCGATGCACACGTCACAGTTGTCGCAGCTCCCGTCGTGCTCGTCGCCGAAGTAGCCCAACAGCGCCTGGCGGCGACAGGTGCGCGCCTCGGCATAGCTCGTCATGGAGCGCAGCTTGGCCTGCTCGATGCGCGTCTGCTGGGCGTCGCGCTCCACGCCGAGACCGTCCTCGATCAGACGGTGCACGAGCATGGCGTCGGCAGGCGAGTACAGCAGCAGCGCGTCCGAGGGCAGACCGTCGCGACCGGCACGGCCGGTCTCCGGGTAGTAGCTCTCCAGGCTGCGCGGCAGGTCGTGGTGCACGACGAATCGCACGTCGGGCTTGTCGATGCCCATCCCGAAGGCCACGGTCGCCACCACGACGTCGATCTCGTCGGCCAGGAACGCATCCTGCACCCGGCGGCGCTGGTCCGACGAGAGCCCGGCGTGATAGGCCGCCGCCGACACACCGCGCCGCTCGAGGTCGTGCGCCACGCTCTCCGTGCGCTTGCGGCTCATGCAGTAGATGATCCCGCAACCATCCGCGTCGCGCGGCTCGTCGAGGAACGCGGCGATCTGATCCAACGGCTTGTGCTTGTCCACGACCCGGTAGCGGATGTTGGGACGGTCGAAGCCGCCCAGGAACACCTTGGCCGCTCCCATGCCCAAGCGCTCGACCACGTCGAGCTTGGTGTAAGGATCCGCCGTGGCGGTCAGGGCGATACGCGGCACGCCCTCGAACAACGCCGTGATGGCGCCCAACTGACCGTACTCGGGGCGGAAGTCGTGCCCCCACTGGGACACGCAGTGGGCCTCGTCGATGGCGAACAGCGCCAACGGCACCGAGCGCAGGCGCTCGATGAAATCCGGCATCAGCAGCCGCTCGGGCGAGACGTACAGCAGGTCGAGCGCACCCTCGTGCAACTGGGCCAGCACCGCCCGAGCCTCGTTACCGTCCAGCATGGAGTTGTACGCGGCAGCGGCCACGCCGCGCGCCCGCAGGGCGTCGACCTGGTCCTTCATCAGCGCGACCAGGGGCGAGACGACCACGGCCATGCCGGGACGGACCAGGGCCGGGAGCTGGTAGCAGAGGCTCTTGCCGCCGCCGGTGGGCATGAGCACGAAGGCGTCCTCGCCGCCCACCACCGTCTCCACGATCTCGCGCTGGAGCGTCCGGAACTCACGGTGGCCGAAGGTGTCGTGCAACAACTCGCCCAGCAGTCCGTCGAGTTGCTCAGGGGAAGGGACCTGCACGGCGTCAGCCACCCGGTCGGCGCCCCCGCGCCCCCGCGCTCCACCAGGGCCTGCCCGCCGGTTTCCCAGCTCCTCCGCGGTCTGCTCGTGGGTCTGAGCCCCGTCGGGGGCCGTGTCGTCGGTCCGGGCGTCGTCGGTCCGGGCGTCGTCGGTCAGGGCCTCGTAGGTCAAGGCCTCGCCCGGGACGTAGTCGGCATCGGGGACTTCGTCCGCCGGCATCACATCGGGCGGCGGCTCGTCGCGTGGATCGGTCATGTCCCCCCGGTGTACTCGTCGGCTCGGCCTGCCGGGCATTTCAAGCGCCGGACGCCGACGGTTCAAGCACCGGCCCGCAAGGACCAGTGAACAGCGCCCCGAGGCGGGGGGCCGGGCAGCCCGTGGGCGCGCGTCCAGGCAGACGCTATGGTGACCGGCCGCGCATCCGCACCGAACCCGAGGGAGAGAGTCAGCATGTCGAACGAAATGGACAAGGACCGCGTCCTGCGCCTGCTCAACCAGGTCCTGGAGATCGAGCTGGCCGGCGTCGTGCGCTACACGCACTACTCGCTCATGGTGTACGGCTACTCACGCATCCCGATCGTGTCCTGGCTGCGCGCCGAGGCTCAAGAGGCCCTGACACACGCCCAGGAGGCCGGCGAGTTGGTGACCCACATGGGCGCCCATCCGTCGCTCGCCATCGGCCCGCTGCTCGAGACCCAGAAGCACGACATCGGCGACATCCTGCGGGAATCGCTGAACAACGAGCGCGAAGCGCTGGCCGTCTACGAGAAGCTGCTGGCCGAGGTCGAGGGCAAGTCGGTCTACCTCGAGGAGTACGCCCGCCGCATGATCCACGCCGAGGAGATGCACCTGGGCGAAGTCGACAAGATGCTGCGCAAGCCCGGCGAACTGGAGTCCGTCACCGGGGCCTGAGAGCGGGCGCGGGCCTCGAACCGCTTCAGACGTCCCAGCCCTTCCACGGCTCGGCGTTGCGGACGTAGCCCCCATCCTCGAAACCGCCGAAGAACATCGGCATGAGCGGGTGCACGATGGGCTCGCCGCTCGTGTCGGGTTGCAGGTTCTCGTGCGCCGCGTAGGTCACGCGGCGGCTGCGGTGCACCAACACGTGGTACCAGGGCTGATCGCGCGTGGGCTGGGTGGCGTTGGCCACGTACCAGTGTTCGGGAGCGTGACAGACCTCGTCGACGGCCACGATCAGGCCGCGATAGCCGTGGTGCTTGTGACGCACGATCTGCCCCGGACGGAACGTGCGGCCGATGCCGTACAGGCCATCGAGGCGCGTGAGCCATTCGGACGAGTGGGGATCGAGTGACACGGGGTCGGGGGTTCGTGGAGGATCGTCGAGCCGAGGTGCGCGAGGAGGGGCCGTGGGAACGGGTGCCCTGCCGCCGTGGCGCGAATATACAGACCTCCCGTGGGCTGCGTCACGACAAGGCGAGAGCGCCCCGCGCGGTCAGGGCGTCGTGCCGGCGAGCGCATTGCTCGCGGCGAAGTTCACGGGCCCCGCAGCGTCCTGCACCCAGTACTGGTAGTAGACGCTGAACCCGATCGGGAATCCCAGCGGCCAGGTGCTGTTGATCGACACCGAACCCGTCGGCCCGGTGGGCAACGGGAAGCTGAAGCCCGGCGGCGCGGGGTCGGGCACCAGCACGCCGCCCTTGAACGGTGCGTCGAGCCGCCCCACCCCCACCACCAGGAAGGCGGTGGTGTTCTCCAACGCGCCGCTGAGGTCGAGCGACATGGGGTCGCCGCCGATCAGGGATCCGCTGCCCGAGAGCTGCGGGATGCCGTGGGTCCCGGCCAGGCCGCGGTCCATGTCCACCCACGAGCCGGGCAACAGCTGACTGAGGCCGAACTCGTCGACCACGTTGCCGTTGCTGTTGAGGAACTTCGCGTCCAGGCGCGGGCCGTCCACATCCAGGATCACCGAGCCGAGTTGGACGAAGGCCTCGACCATCACCGGGTGGTCGAGCGTCCCACTGAACGAGATCTTCCCGGAGCTGCCTGCCGTGAAGTAGACGGCACCCTGGTCCGCGCCCGTCGGCTTGACGTAGCCGCCGGTGCCGGCGGCGCGACCGTCCCCGTCGTCCTTCTTCATCAGCGCGGTCAGCGTGGTCGAGAGCCCGTGGTGTCCGTTCACCAGGAACGAGCGCTCGTAGCTGTGACTGTGCCCGCCCAGCACGACGTCGACACCGTGATCGTCGAGCAGCGGCAGGAAGTTGGCCCGCATCTCCATCAGGTTCGACTCGGTGTCGCTGTCGTGGCTGCCCTTGGAGTAGGGCGGGTGGTGCCAGAACACGACGATCCATTCCTGCTGTGTGGTCGACAGGTCGTCCTCGCACCACAACCACATGGGGCCGCCCTGCGTCCGATCCGACTGATCCGAGTCGAGGCAGACGAAGTGCACGTTGGCGTAGTCGAACGAGTAGTAGGCCTCGGTGAACGACGGCACGCCGCCGGCCGCCCCCCCCGTCGGCATGCTGAAGCTGCCGAAGTAGGTCGCCGGGTCGTTCTCGTGGTTACCGCGGGTGGGCCACACCACCGTGCGCCGCAGCACGTCGCGGTACGTGTCGAAGACCGCGCCCTGGTACTGCGAATCGGTGCCGTCCGGATAGGCGTTGTCACCCAGCATGAGCAGCACGTCGGCCGTGGGTGCGCCGTTGAAGCCGACGTAAGCGTCGCGCACCGACCGGGCGGCGGCGTTGGCCGTACCCGAGTCACCCAGGGCCCAGATGCGCAACGGCTGCACCGTGCCCGGCGCGGGGTGCGTGGTGAAGACGTGGTCGGCATCGTCGCCGGCCAACACGGTGGTGGTGGTCCCGACCGCATAGCGGTACGCCGTGTCGGCCGAGAGCCCGGTGAGCTCCAGCTCGTGCTCTGTGGTCAGCGTGAGGTCGTCGACCGTCTGGGTCAGCGGTCCGGGGTCGATCGCGTACGAGACGCGACTGCTGCTCGCCGTGTCGGTGCGCCAACGCACGCGCACGGAGCTGTCGGTGCCGAGCTGCAGGTACGGGCCGCGCGTGATGATCGGCGCGTCGCTGGCCGCCAGGCCCAGGTCGAAGCCCAGGTCGGAGCTGGTGAGCGAGCGCTGGTGCAGCTCGACCGCGAGCACGTTGGTGCCCACCACGAGGTCGGCGGGATCGAGCACGAGCACGTGAAAAGTGTGCTCGTCGGCCTGGGAGACGGTGCTCGAGGCGAAGCTGGTGAAGCTCACCGCGCCGGCAGACATGTTGCTGCGCGCCACCTCCTGACCGTTCAAGTACAGCACCACTCCGTCGTCGCGCAGCACGCGCGCCACGAGGTTCGTGTAGCCGGAGGGATCGGGCACCTCGAACGCGTGCCGGAAGTAGGTCGTGGTGTGCTTCGCGTCGGGGTCCCCGCCGAAACTGATCTCGGTCAGCTCACCGTTGTCCCCGTACCCGAGCTGCGCCGGGTCCTCGCTCCAGCTCGTGTCGTCGAACCCCGGGGCCGACCACGCGCTGCCCTGGTTGCTGCCGTCGTCCAGGTAGCGCCACAGCGCCCCCGGCGCGATGAGCTGGTCCTGGGCCTCCACCGGCGGGGTGAGCACGAGACCGAAGACCAGCAGCAGGCAGACGGCGGAACCGGAGCGTGTGAACAACATCGGGATCATGTCAGTCCTCGGGTTGGCCCTGGCCTGCCGACGAACGGGCGGGCCGGGAGAGCGCCGCGAGGCGACGCTCCACGTGTTCTGTGAGTTCGCGTGTGGCGCGGGTGTCGCGTTGCTTGGGGCGCAGCGCACGGATCTCGGCGAGAGCGCCGGCGTAGGTCCGTCGGGCCTCGTCCGCGCGCCCGGCGTGCTCGAGGATCTCGGCGCGTCGCACGGTCCAGCGCTCGTGTCGGGAGAAGCGAGCGGCCATGGCGTCCACGCGCGCGAGCGCCGCGTCGTGACGTCCGAGTTCGAGCTCCAGCTCCACCGCGCGCTGCACCAGCGCCACGGCGGGACCCAACCGCTGGAGACCCCCGTCCAACCCCTCCACGGCGCGCGTCGCGAGTTCGTCGCGCGGCCCCTCACCGGCGAGCACCACGTCCGCCCGGGTGATGTAGTGGTCCGGTCGGGCGTCGATGCGCGAGAGCGCGGCGTCCCACGTCGCCAGCGCCTCGGCGGGCGTCCCACAGCGAGTGACGATCTCGGCCCGCAAGAGAATCGCCGGCCCGTCGTCCGGCCGGCGGGCGAGCCATTGCTCGACCGCCTCCCGGGCTTCGGACAGCCGCTCGCAATCCAGCAGCAGCCGCGCCCGCACCACGTCGAGCTGCTCGACGCTCTCGTCGTGCCGCGCGGCCTGCCGCAGGTCCTCCCAGGCGGCGGCCCAGTCGCCGTGCCGCCGGTACAGATCGGCGCGCCGGACGTAGAGCCGGGCATCGGCCGGAGCCTCGGCGATCAGTCGGGTCGTGGTCGCAAGCTGTTCGTGCAACCCCTCGTGGGCCGCGGCGACGCTCACGAACAGCGTCGCCGACACGACCAGCCCCGACAGCGGCAGCGCCCAGCGAACGACCGGCCGACGACACCGGCGCGTCCGCCACGACGACACCCGGGCCGTGAGCCGAGCACGACGGGGCGGGACGGGAACGGGCGGATCGAGACGCAGGGCGGTCATGGTCACCGGGTACGGGGCGGGCGCGCGGCCAGTCATTATGATGCCGCCGTGGATCCCGACCAGCACGATCACGGAGCAACCGCACCCGGCGCGCCCGAGGTACGGGACGGCGCCATCGTGCCGGGCACCAAGCTGGGAGACACCACGCTGACGGCCGAACTGGGCCGGGGTGCCCAGGCCGTCGTCTACTCCGGGTGGCAGGCGACGATGGAGCGCGATGTCGCCGTGAAGGTCCATATGAAGGACCTCTCGATGACGCCCGAGAACATCGAGCGCTTCCGGCGCGAAGCCGAGGCGGCGGGCCGCCTCAACCACCCCAACATCGTCCACGTGTTCGGCCTCGACGAGACGACCCACTACCTGCTGCTGCTGCAGGAGCTGATCGACGGCCCGCCCCTCGAGGACGTGCTCGTGGAGCGGGCCCAGAAGGCCCTGCCGATCGACGCCGAGGCCTGCCACTGGGCGGCCCGGATCTGTCAGCAGATCGCCGAGGCGCTCGCACACGCTCACGAACACGGGGTGGTCCACCGCGACATCAAGCCCGGGAACGTGCTCATCGCCCCGGACGGCAGCCCCAAGCTGACCGACTTCGGCCTGGCCAAGGTCGAGGACAAGCTGGGGCTGTCGACGACCGGCAAGCTCATGGGCACGCCGCACTACATGAGCCCCGAGCAGGTCGCCGCCAAGCCCAGCGGCATCGACGCGCGGACGGATGTGTACAGCCTGGGCGCGATGCTCTACCGCATGCTCACCCACCAGATCCCGTTCGTGGGCGAGTCGCTCGAGGGCATGTTGCTCGACATCGTCAGCCGCGAACCCCAACCACCCCACAAGCTCCAGCCCCTGGTGGATCGGGACCTGCAGGCGGTGTGCCTCAAGGCCCTGGAGAAGGACCCGGACGACCGCTACGACAGCGCGCAGCAGATGGCCGAGGACCTGGCCCGGTCCGTGCGCGGGGAGCCCACCCGCGCACGGCCCCAGGGTCCGATCAAGGCGGCGCTGCGGCTGGTACGCGGCATGGCCACCTCGACACTCGTGGCCGTCGCGCTGCTGGTCGCCACCGCCTGTGTCGTGCTCGACCTGACGCTGCTGCACCCCCTGGCACGCGACGATGTCGCGCTGCACGACGCGCGGGTGGGGCTGGTGTGCCTGGGCCTGGTGCTGGCGGCGTGGCCGCTGGCCGTGCTGGGCAAGCGCCTGGCCACCGGCAAGCTGCGCGGTGCGTTGCCCGCCTGGGCCGTCATGGGCGCGGTGGCCGCGCTGCTCGCCTGGACCGTGCGCGAGCAGGCCACCGAGCAGCGCCACCACACCGATCGCGCCGAGTTGGCCGCCCAGGTGCGCCGGGAGTTCCCCGGGCGACGACAGGACGTCAACGACCTGCTCGCGTACGTCAGCGCCTGGGAGCCTCGCTTCGATGTCGAGGACCACGGGCTGCTGGCGCGGGCGTATCTCAAGCGCGAACGCCCGGTGGACTCGGCCGCGTGGGCGACGCGCTCGTCGGCGGCGGAGAGCAGCGCCGCCCGGGGCCCCCACGACGAAGCGCTGCAGGCCGCGATCCACCGAGCGCTCGGCGAGGACGAACTGGCCGACCAGGCCGAGCAACGCCTGTGGGCCACGACGGCGGAGACCTGGGACTGGAGCGACTGGAGAGTCACCGGGGACATCCTGGCGGAGATGAAGCGCTACCACGACGCACAACGCGCCTTCGACCAGGCCGCGCGCCTGCCCGGTGCCGACCGGGACGCGCTGAACCTCGACCTGGCGCGGGTGTCGTCCGATCTCTGCCAATGGGAACGGGTCGACGACCACCTCGACGACTACATGAAGTGGAATCCCGATGATCCCGACGCGCACCTCGTTGCCTACAACATCGCCATGTCCCGCGGCGACTGGATCGCCGCCGAGGAACACCTGCAACGCTTTGCGGACGACCCCAAGACCCTGACCGAGGACGCCGCGTCCACCCGCCACGCCTTCCTCTTGGACCGCGACCGTGTGGAGGACGCGCGCGCCCTGGTGCGCGACAGCCTGCGCGATCACGGCGACGAGTACGCCGTGGTGGCCTGGGGCGCCAAGCAACTCTGGGACGACGGCGACGCCCTCACCCAGCGCGCGCGGGAGTTCATGGCGACGGGCGACGGGGACGCCGCGGCGCGGGCCGTCGGCGAGGCGCTCGATCGCTTCGACGAAGCCGAGCAGTGGTACACGCACCTCGCCGAACTCGAGCAGGGCGCCTTCTACGCCTACAACGGCCTGGCCTCGGTGGCTTTGAAACGCGCCGACTTCGACCCGGAGGCCCGGCGCGAACACCTCCAGCGGGCCATCGAGGAAGCCGCACGGGCCATTGCCACCGACCCCGAGTACTGGGCCGGTCACTACAACCTCGGGCACGCCCGGCTCAACCTCGCCCGCACCGACTACGGCGGCTTTGCGGAACTCCCCCTGGATGCACTGCAGGACTACGTGGAGGCCATGGAGCGCTCGCTCGAGTACAACGGCCTGCAGGATCGCACGCTCAACAACACCGCCTGGGTGCTGGGCGCCTACGTGTACGGGCTGACCGAGAACCGCGCCGACCTGGATCAGGCCATCGACTACGCGCGCCGCGCCGCACGCCTGACCCGACCCGACACCTCGGGCAGCGGCTGCCCGCTCGCCCAGGCACAACGCGCCGCCCACTCGTCGGCGCACGACACCCTGCGCAAACTGCTCGAGATGGCCGCGGACTCCCCGGGGGCGTTGGAGAGCGCGCGGGCCGCCGCGGCGATCCTGAGCGGGAAGGACCCCAAGCGTGCTCAACGGCAGGCCGAGGTCCAGCGTCTCGAACAACTCGTCGGCGCCCCGCCCCGCTAGCGCCCCGACGACACGCCCGGGACGCCACGCGGCCCGCGCGGCGCCCGGATGGGCAGGCCCCAGGCCCTGTCGCCGAGGGGCCCCTGTCGAGGCTGCAGCACCCGACCCTCACTCCACGATCGTCATCGCCAGGCCGTTGCTGGCCGCCAGGCTGAACGGCGCCGGCAAGCCCGCACCGGGGTCCCCCACCAGGACCTGGAGCGTGACCTCCAGTCCCAGGAGTTCGACCACGTCCGGGATCGATGCGCCGATCTCGGCGCCGCCCACCCCCGTCTGACCGGGCGCACCCGACAGCGGCAGGAGCAGGTCCACCAGCACGTTCGCCACGTGCAGGAAGCCGTCCTCGATGCGACCGGTGCCCACGCGCAGCAGAGCCGTGGCCCCGCCCAGCGCGTCACCGATCTCGACCACGACGGCACCGCCCGGTGTCGTGTAGCCGCGACCCTCCAGGGTGGGCGTGACGCCACCGCTGCCGGCCTTGCCACCGCCGTAGGTCTCGAACCGGCTGAGCTGGTTGACCAGGATCGACAGCGCGTTCGACGTGCCGTGGATCAGCACCAGGTCGACGGCCCCGTCGAGGTTCATGTCGGCCAGCAGCGGACGCAGCGCACCCTGCGGACCGGTCGACGCGATGCCGCCCAGGGTGCGCACCTCGAACGCCGCGTCGCCCTGTCCGAGCAACGTGCGCACGAAGGCCTGGTCGACCGCGCCCGGTTCGGCGGTCGTGCACGACACGATGTCGAGCCGCGTGTCGCCGTCGAGATCGGCGAGTCGCAGCGCACCGCCACCCACCGCCGCCGCCATGGGGCTCACCGGCGCCGGCGCGAAGCCGCCGCCCTCGAGCCCTTGCGCGACGGCCAGTCGGCTGTCGGCCAGCCCCACCACCACATCGTCGCGGCCGTCCCCGGTCACGTCGCCCAGCGCCACGCTGCGGACGCGGTCCCAGTCGATGCCCATGGGGAAGACCTGCGGCACGAGTGTCGGCGGGACGTTCGCGTACACCACCACGGCGCCTTCGCCGGTGTTCAGGTCGGTGGCGGTGGTCACGAAGCTGGCCCCCGCGGGCAGCCCGTCGGCGCCCCCCGAGCCGTCGACGAGCACGTCCAGCCCGCCGGTGAGCGCGAAGCCCTCGGGTGCGGGGAACGTGCGTGGCGTCGTGTCGAAGGACGCGCCCGCCAGGCCGCGGTGCATGCGCAGCCCATCGGGGCCCCCCGGCCCCAAGCGCTGGGTGATGACCGCGTCGAGGCGATCGTCACCGTGGACGTCGGCCAGCACGAACTCGCCGCCTCGCGGCAGCGGCAGGTACTGCGTCTTGGTGTCCTGGCCCGCGGCGAACACCGACAGGCTCGCGAACACGAGCGGCGAGGGTGCATCCTCGGCGGTGTCGCGCCACTCGTTGTAGATCACGGCGTCCGGACGCGGATCCCCGTCGAGGTTGCCGGTGACCAGCGCGCGCGGTCCACCCCTCCACTCACCAGGGGGCAGGGACAGGGGGTCCAGATCGTCCACGCCCTCGATCACGAGCGTGCTGCGGATGCCGCCCGCGCCATCACCCAGCAGGACGCTGATGCTGTTGTCACCAGCGTTCGGGA
Source organism: Planctomycetota bacterium (assembly GCA_029259695.1). Taxonomy (GTDB): domain Bacteria; phylum Planctomycetota; class B15-G4; order B15-G4; family B15-G4; genus OFTM49. The sequence continues at coordinate 2,326 of JAJDEQ010000005.1, read as the reverse complement.
CGACGAGATCGAGCCGCGCACTGGACGTCGACACGGACGGCGCGCCGTCCGCACCGGCGAATCCCAGTCCGCCGCCGCTGCCGTTCACGTCGGTCACCGCGGCGTCGCCGGGCCCGTCGCCGGTGGCGAACTGCGTCGACACCGGGTCGAAGAAGCCCGCCTCGCCGTCGCCCTCGAGCACCGTGATGAAGGACGTCGCGCCTTCCCCGGGGGCACTGCCCGGCAGTCCGGCCAGGACGTCGTCGTACCACACGAGGACGCTGTCGATCACACCCTCGTCGTCGTCGGGCACGATGTCCTCGAGGATCGGCGCCACGCCCTTGCCGACGTAGGCCGTGCCCACCTCGGTCACGTCGAAGCCCCCCGTGCCGTCGTTGCGCAACACGGTCACCACCAGCGGCGGCTGCTCGTCGGCGAACTCGCTCAGCGGGCGGGCGATGTTGTCACTGCTGGTGTAGACCGCGTCGAGCAACTCGTCGCCGTCCAGGTCCTGCAGGGCGCCGAAGGTCGGGTGGATGCCCTCGTCATTGGGGACGTCGAAGCCGGCGAATGCGGTCGAGGCGCTGAAGCCGCCCGCGCCGTCTCCCACGTAGAGTTCGAGGCTGCCCTGCGGTTCTCCGCCGAGGCCACCGGCGAACGCGTGAGCGGCCACCAGCGCGTCGACACCGGCGGTGTCGTCCAGATCACCCAGCAGCACCGACGCCAGCGCGGTCCCCGGCGCGAAGCTGGTCGGCGCGGCGAAGGTGCCGTCGCCGTTGCCGAGCAGCACGGTCGCGAAGCCCTCCTCGGTGCCGAACTCGTCGACCAGCCGACGCCCGCTCGTGGTCACCACATCGAGGTCGGCGTCGGCGTTCACGAAGCCCACGTCCAGATCGGTCAGCAGGTCCACGGGCGTGAAGGTCGAGACGGGGAAGCCGCCCAGGCCGTCACCCAGGAAGACCGACACGCCCTGGTCGCCGGCCAGCACGACGTCGAGCAACTCGTCGTTGTTGAAGTCGCCCACGCCGAGCGCCACCGGCGCACCGTTGGCGGGCAGCAGGGAGAACTCGGTCCCCGGACCGAACTCACCCACGCCGGTGCCCGGGAACAAGCTGAAGCTGTGGCTGCCTTCGTTGGCCACGACCACGTCGTTGAAGCCCCCGGCGTCCTTGAACTGGAAGAAGAAGCTGCCGTCTTCCGCTTCGGACGGTGCTTCGCCCGTGCTCAACTCGCCGCTCTCGGTGAAGCGCACATCGCCTTCGTCGTCCTGTTGTCCCACGAGCACCGTGACCTTGCTGTCGCCGCGCTTCGGCACCACGACCACCGGCTCGTCCACGAAGTCGTCACCGGGCAGCACGGGGGGTTGCACCAGAGTCGAGCGCCCCGGCAGGCCTTCGACTTCCGCGACCGGGGCCTCGTAGGGCTCGCCCGCCGGCGGGGCCGGGGGCGCCTGCTGGAACAGCACCCACATCGCACCGGTGTCGAAGACGGGGAAGCCGCCATCCCCGGCCGCGGCCAGGGACGCTTCGCCTTCGTCTTCCTCGGCGTTGTCGCGCGGCGCACCCACGAACAACTCGGCGACGCCGTCGCCGTCGAGATCACCGCCGCGCGCCAGGGCGCTGCCCCACTCGGCGCGATCCTCGAGCTCTCCGGCGAAGCCGCCGTTGCCCGAACTCAGCTCGATCACCGACGACACCGCGCCGGTGGAGGCGAAGGCCTCCCCGGGGAAGAGCAGCCAGACCGCGCCGCGGTTGGTGCCGCCGCTGTCGTCTCCGGGCGCACCGATGGCGAGTTCGCCCACGCCGTCCCCGTCGAAGTCGCCGATCTGCGTCACCGCCGAGCCGAAGCGATCGGAGGGCGCGAGCGTCAGTCCCGCACCGCTCGTGGCGCTGAGCTTGTTGTGACCGATCACGTCACCGCCATCGGAGAGCAGCAGCGACCACACGGCGCCTTGTTCGCCGCCACCGTCGTCGTCACCGGGCGCACCCACCGCCAGGTCGCGCGTCTCGTTGCCATCGAGGTCGGAGAGCGCCGCCAGGGCCGCGCCGAAGCGATCGTCATCATCGAGTTCGCCGGTGAAGTCGCCGGCCGCAGCGCTGATCTTGGTCGAGGCCGCCACCGCCCCGTCGCTGTCCAGCGAGAGCATCCACACCGCGCCGCGGTTGTGGCCGCCGTCGTCATCCCCCGGTGCGCCCACCGCGAGCCCGGTGAACTCGCCGCCCTCGACGTCTCCCATGAGCGCCAGGGCGGATCCGAAGCTGTCGAACGCGTCGAGGTCGCCGCCGAAGCCCCCGGAGGCGTCGCTGATCTTGGCGTGACTCTTCACCGTGCCGTCGGCGTTCAGGAA
>JAJDEQ010000040.1 GCA_029259695.1 Planctomycetota bacterium | reverse complement strand
GTTCCCGACCTGGCCTGGTTGCACTACAAGCTGCCGGGCTTCCTGGTGCGCGATGCGTTCGACAACGAGACCGTCGTGCGCGGTTTCCGGGGCGCCACGCTGGTCATGCACGGCGAGCGCGATCGACTGATCCCCGCCGATCACGGCCGGCGCCTGGCCGCCGCCGCGCGCGACGGCCGGCTGGCCACCTGGCCCGCGGGCCACAACGACTTCCCTCCGGACCGCGCCGCCTACTGGCGCGAGATCGAGACGTTCCTCAGGCACGCGCAGATCCTGCCCGGCGACTGATGCGCCCCGCGCGTCGGTCGGCGCTCGCGTCACCGAGGACCCGACCGGACCCGACCATGGCGCGGCCACCCTCGCGGCGGGCCCACGCCGCGGTCGGTCGGGTCAACCGGCGCCGGAGCGGCGCACGCCGAGCCGTTCGCTCAGGCGATCCACGGCCACGGCCAGCAGGATCGCCAGGCCGATGATGATCTTGGCGTACTCCTTCGAGATCGGCAGGGTGAACAGACCGAAGTCGAGTTCGCGCACGATGTCGATGCCGTTCTCGATCAGCTTGATCACCAAAGCGCCGAGCAACGCCCCCAGCGCCGTGCCTCGGCCGCCCTGCAGGCTGGCCCCACCCACGACCGCGGCGGCGATCACCGTCAGCTCGTAGCCCTCGCCGGTGGCGGTGTTCGCCGACTGGTAGAAGCCGGCCGAGACCATCCCCGCGACACCCGCAGCCAGGCCGGCCAGCGCGTAGATGCGCACCTTGATGCGCCCGACGCGCAGTCCGCTGAAGCGCGCCGCCTGCTCGTTGCCGCCCACGGCGTAGATCTCCCGCCCCCCCACGGTGTGGTTCAGGTAGACCCAACCCACCGCGACGCAGGCCAGCATGACGATCATCGGCACCGGCTGGATGAACACGTCGCCCAGGTCGGCGCGCGCCCCGATGAAGTCCTCGGTGAACGCCGTCGGCAACTCGTTCCCGAGCGACGGCAGCGTCTTGGTCTTGACCGAGACCAGGCCCAGACCGCGGAAGATGCTGAGCGTCCCCAGGGTGACGATGAAGGGGTGCAGGCGCAGCCCGACCACCAGCAGGCCGTTGATCAGGCCGCAGGCCAGTCCGATCGCGAGCGGCACGACGATGCCGAGCGGGATCGCCGCCCACCCGCTGGCGTCGGCGCCGAGCTGCTGCAGCGCGGCCGCGGTCCCGAGTGCCGACAAGCCGAAGATCGAGCCCACCGAGATGTCGATGCCACCCGAGATGATCACCAGCGTGGCGCCGAGCGCCATGATTGCCATCCAGGCCATGGGCGTGGCCACGTTGGCGAGCAGGTTGTCGGCGCGCAGGAAGTTGTTGAGCGTCTGGCCGCGCACCGTGACCGGGTCGGCCGCCAGCGTCAGCACGATCCCGATGGCCAGGATCACGAGGACCAGCCCCGCCTCCTGCAGCCGCAGCGCACCGGCCAGGGCGCGATGCACCCTCACGCTTCGACCTGCACGCCCTTCCAGAAGGCGACGTGATCCTTGATGTTCGCAGCCGCGTCGAGCGGCGCGGCGTAGGACCACGCGGCATCGGCGTTCACCTGCCCGTCGACGATCACGTCGTAGTAGTTCGCGTCACCCTTCCAGCCGCAGTGCGAAGTGGTCTTGCTGGGCTGCAGGTGTTCGCGCCGCAGCGCGCCGGGCGGGAAGTACTGGTTGCCCTCGACCTCGACCGTGGTCTCGCTCTCGGCGATCACGGTCCCGTTCCAGACGGCGCGTGCCACGTACGTCTCCTCTGTCCTCACGAGTGCTCGGCACCGGAACCCGGAAACCTTCCCGGTCAGCATCCACGAGCCGTGGAGGGCGGGTCAAGCCCTGCCGACCGGCACGTAGGACGACGATTGCGGCAGCTCGTCGCGCAATTGGTAGTCGAGAAGCACACTCGTGGGAGTCGAGAAGCACACTCGCGAGCGCGCCACCCCGGCACGGGTCGCGCTTGTCAGATCGTGCGATCTGCGGTAGGACGGCCTTCGGTTCGGAGTGATCGGCGAGAGGACATCTCGCTCGGTAGGGAGAAGGTCCTTCGCGCGCGGCTCCGGGTCGCACGGGCGTTTCGCTGTCCTACTGACGCGGTGAGGGAGCTTCACATGTGGTGCGCAATCAAACGGGACCGCTTGCTTCGGCTGGGAGCCGGGATCGCGGCGAGCATCCTCACCGTCCTCTGCTCCACGACCTGGGCAGGCGAAGGGGAGCAGGAGCGCGGACCGGTTCGGGTGCTCGGAGGGACGCGCGACGCGGCCCAGCCGGGCGACGGCGGCAGCGAGACCGGCTTCGGCCCCGCGCCGATCTTCAGCCACAAGGGCTTCGGTGCGGACTTCGTGAAGTGCGGCGTGGCCACGCGTGTCTTCGCCTTGTCCGCCGGCGGCATCCCGCAGACCGAGCCGTTCATCCTCGACTGCCCGCCGCTGCCCGCGGCCGCGACGCCGGTGCAGGTGTTCGTGGTCTGGAACTGGCTGCTCGACGGTGCGCCGCCCGCCACCGACACGATCATCATCAACGGTGCCCCGGTCATCGGCACGCTGTCGGGCAGCGGCACGCCCGACCTGTGTTGGGGCAAGTCGGGTGAGGCCAGCTACAAGGCCCAGCTCGCCCCGGGCCTCAGCCCCGTCATCCACGGTCCACCCGGCAACCTGATCTTCGGCGCGACGGACAAGGCCCTGGGCCTCGACCCGCTCGCGTACGGTGAAGGCATCAGCATCCTGTGCGTGTACGACGACCCGAGCTCGCCCGACTTCCGCACGGTCGACGTGCACTGCGGCTACAGCTCCACCGAGTCCAGCCCGGTCCCACTCACCGCCCTCGGGACGATGAACTTCAGCAACCCGTACCACGGCGGCGACTTCCACTTCTTCCTCAACTGCCTCGACGGGCAGATCAAGTTCGGCGACGACTTCTTCATCAACGGCGTGAACGTGAGCGGCGCGGTGGCGGGGACCAACGTGGTCACCGACGCGTGGGCCGGCCTGTTCCCGTTCGGACCCACCCCGTCGCCGCCCAACGACAACCTGTACGACCACGCCAACGACGACATCTCGGGCCTCGCCCTGATCCCGCTCGGCGCCCAGACGCTGTCCTGGACCACCGTGTCGTCGGCGCACCCCGTCACGGGGATCCGCGACTGCGTCGGTCATTCCCTCGGTGCCGTGTCGTTCCCCACCAAGCAGACCTGGCAGGTCTGGAGCCCCGGTGAGGCGTGCCAACCCAGTGGCGTGGTCCCGGTCCTGGCGGGCACGGGCAAGGCGATCTCGGGCGACCCGGCCCTGAGCACGATCACGCTCACCGGCGCGCCGCCCAGCTCGGTGGCGTTCTTCGTGTACGGCTTCACGCCGCTGCGAGCACCGTTGGCCGGCGGCACCCTGGGGCCGACGCCCACGTTCCTGATCACCCTCGCC
>JAJDEQ010000039.1 GCA_029259695.1 Planctomycetota bacterium | reverse complement strand
CGCATGCGGATCGGCGCGCCCGGCTCCAGCCCCGGCGTGTGCAACTGCATGTTGAACATGCACAACTGGACTTCGTCGGTCTTGGTGATCTCGTGCCAGACCTCCTCGATCGTGCCCTCGATGTGCACCTTGAAGACGGCTTTCTCGTGTGGACTCATCGGCTCTTCACCCGGCGTGTGTGATGGCTTGTTTCTTCCGGAACGACGCGGTCAGGCGCAGCGCGGATCACTTCGGCGGCCGGCGCTTCGCACGGCGCGCGCGAGTTGCCTTCGCCTTGCCCTTGCCGCGGCCCTCGATGCGGTACTTCAACTCGGTCAGACGACTCGCCCACAACGCGCTGTACTCGCTGGTCCAGCGGTCGTGGATCATCTGGATCGGCACGGCGTTGAAGTACAGGCGGCGGACGCGCCCTTCCTTCTCCGAGTGCAGCAACTGGGCGTCCTCGAGGACCCGCAGGTGCTTCATCACCGCGATGCGGCTGAAGTCGAAGAAGGCGCACACGTCGGCCACGCTGCAACCGGGCCGGTCCTTGACGATGTCGAGCATCCGACGTCGACTCGCGTGACCCAGCGCACTGAACACGGCGTCCATGTCGTCGGATCGCATGAGTAACCCAATGGTTACCTATTTCCCGCGAACCGTCAAGCCCCTGTTTCGATCAGCGCCACGGTGCCCCGTGCAGGCAGGCTCGAGGGTCGAGCCGTGACTCTCGAGGGAGGCCGCGGCGGGAGAGGCCCGGATTCCGTCGAGCAGGATCGGCGCCGCCGCTCGGGGCAACCCCGAGCCACGCGCCGGCCGGTCGCCTCAGAACCTCCAGCCGAGAGAGGCGAAGTAGTTCCAGTCGGTCGAATCCGCGTCGCCCGGGTTCGAGTCGTACTCGTAGTCGACGCCCAGCTTGAGCAGCAGTTCCTGGGTCTCGTTGAGCGCCTGCTCGAACGCGGCCCGGCCGAGGGAGCGGTACTCGCCCGAGTTGGTCAGGCTGGGGAAGACGTAGACCGCGCTGGTGAACTTGCTCCGCTCGGTCAGCACGTGGTCGTAGTCCACCCCCAACTGGGCCTCCGTCTCGGTCCCGTCCTCTTCACCGCCGACGGTGCGGACAAAACCCAGGCCAGCACGCCCGATCAGCGTGACGACGTCGTCGTCGCGGAAGGTGTAGCCCTTGCCGGCGCCGATCCGGTAGCGGTAGTCCCAGTCCTTAAAACGATCCTTGTCGGCGCTGCCCTGGACGTACGTGCGCCACGGCGACTCGGGCTGCAACCACTCGTAGCGCGTGCTCAGCGTGTGCTGGTCCTCGGTCACGTTCGAGCCGCTGTCGTCGGTCTCCTCCTTGGCATAGCGGAAGAGGTAGTTGAGCAGCCAGGTGCTCTCGGGCGTCTCGTAGTTGGTCGTGTGTTCGACGCGGTAGCGCGAGTTCTCGGTGTTGCCCGACGAGCCGTTCAAACCGACGAACACGTCGTGGGTCCAGGGCCCCGGCGGCGGCGGCTCGGGTTCCGGCTCGGCCAGCAGGATGCTCGGATCGGGAACCGGGATGACGGGCGGTGCCAGCGCGGCGAACGGCACGGTCAGGTCACCCATGATCGGGTGTCGCAGGGTGAACGAGACGTCGTCGACGGCGACCAACTCGCCCGTGACGACGTCGCCGTTCTCGAGCAGCACACGCACCTCCGCCCCGAGGTCGTCCTGCGTGAGTTGAGCCGCGGCGGAGCCCGCCGTGACGAGCGTGAGGAGGATGACGAGGAGCTGACGGGCCATGCATCGTTCCGCTGCCTGCTGCGAGCAGGCGTGAAGGCGAACCAGGATTCGGCGACATGTTAGTCGTCCGAGATGCGTTTGGAAGCCCGCGTGGGCACTGCTGACGGATCGGTTCGTCGGGCGCCGAACGCATGCTCCGACGAGGGCCGGCCGGGCCGGTCGCGCTATGCTGCCCGGCATGTCCATCAGCACCAGCGCCCCCGGGCCCGAGAGCACACACCGCGTCCCTCCCGCTGCCCACCCATGGGCACGCGCGACCCTGCTGGCGCTGCTGCTGGCGATCCCGGGCGGCCCCGCGGCCCGTGCCCGGGCAACCACCTGGGCGCCGCCGGTCCCGACGCCGCCGGCCGGCGACGCGGACGTCGCGCCGCTCCCCGACCCGCCCAACCTGATCTACATCCTGGCCGACGACCTGGGCTGGGGCGAATTGGGCAGCTACGGGCAGCAACACATCCGCACCCCCCACCTCGATCGCCTCGCTGCCGAGGGCCTGCGCTTCACGCGCCACTACTCGGGCAGCCCGGTCTGCGCGCCGTCGCGCTGCACGCTGCTCACCGGACGGCACACCGGGCAGGCCCTGATCCGCGACAACGACGAGATGGGCGAACGCGGCGACGTATGGAACGACCCGACCCTCGAGGGCCAGCGCCCGCTGGCGGAAGGCGCGGTCACCCTGGGGCACGTGCTGCAGCGCGCCGGTTACGTCACCGCCGCCATCGGCAAGTGGGGCCTGGGCTGGACCGGCTCGAGCGGCGATCCCAACCGCCAGGGCTTCGACCACTTCTACGGCTACATCTGCCAGCGCGTCGCCCACAACTACTACCCCACCCACCTCTGGCGCAACGGCCGCAAGGAACCCCTCGACAACGACGCCTTCCGGGCACACCAGCGGCTGCCCGAGGACGCCGACCCGAGCGACCCGGCGGTCTACGCCGCCTACGCCGGCCGGGACTATGCGGTGGATCGCATGGCGGAGGATGCGCTGGCGTTCGTGCGCGAGCATGCCGACGAACGCTTCTTCCTGTACGTCCCGTCGCCGATCCCACACGTCGCCCTGCAGATCCCCGCCGCCGACCTGGCCGAGTACGACGGCGCCTTCCCGGAGACCCCGTACGTCGGCGCCCAGGGCTACCTGCCCCACCCCGCGCCGCGGGCGGCCTATGCCGCCATGATCACTCGTCTCGACCGGGACGTGGGCCGCTTGCTCGACCTGCTCGACGAGCTCGACCTGGCCGACGAGACGCTGGTCGTGTTCAGCAGCGACAACGGACCCACCTGGGCCGGCGGGGCGGATCGCGAGTTCTTCGCCAGTTCGGGCGGGCTGCGCGCCGGCAAGGCCACGCTGTACGAGGGCGGCGTGCGCGTGCCCATGATCGCCCGCTGGCCCGGCGTGATCGCGCCGGGCACGACGACCGATCACGTCTCGGCCTTCTGGGACGTGTTGCCCACCTTCGCCGAGTTGGCCGGCAGCGACCCGACCGAGCTGCCCGAGCACGACGGCATCTCCTTCGCGCCCACGTTGCTGGGATCGGGCGACCAACCCGCGCACGAGCTGCTCTACTGGGAGCACGCGCGACGCATGCAGGCGGTCCTGTTCGGGAACTGGAAGGCGGTGCGGCCCAAGCCCGATGCCCCGGTGCAGCTCTACGACCTCGCCGCCGATCCGGACGAGAGCGACGACCTCGCGGCAGCGAGACCCGAGGTCGCCGCCCACGCCGTCGAGCTGATGCAGACCGCGCGCACGCCGTCGGAGTCCTTCCCGCTCCAGCGCTGAGCGGAGGCCGAGGCGAGGCTCGTGCCCGCGCGCACCACGTCCGTGCCTGACGTCCGCTCGCCCCTCAGGCGCTGCCGGGCACGTCGTCGAAGGCGGCCCGGGTGAACTCGGCGCGCGTCGCAGGAGTGGCCAGGCTCACGACGGTGCCGGCGGCGAGCGCCACGACCACGGCCCAGAACACGGGCAGGAAGCCCGCGGTGGGCATGTCGCCGCTCCAACC
>JAJDEQ010000038.1 GCA_029259695.1 Planctomycetota bacterium | reverse complement strand
AGGGGTGTGATTCGAGCAAGGCGAGCAGCATGCGCAGGATCTCCTGAGGGGACGAACGAGAGCCTTGTTGGGATCTGCCCGCTTCGAGTTAGGGGTCGACACCAGGTGGTCACGCCGGGGCCCACGCGCCGGCCATCAGCCCAATCCGATGCGGTCCAGTCCATCCTCGTCGAAGCCTACGCAATGGCCGAGCTCGTGGAGCAGTGTGATGCGGATCTGGTCCTTGAGTTCGACGATCGTCGCGCAGGTGTCCTCGAGCGCTTCTCGAAACAGGTAGATCACGGCCGTCTCGGGCGGCATGTCGGTCGCCTCCCATTCCGCCACCGAGGGTCCGACGAACAAGCCCAGCAGTTCGTCGGCAGCCTCGACCGTCTCGTGGATCTCATCCGAGGGCCACGGATCGACGATCACCGGGACGCGCTCCAGCAGCGCGGCAAACTCGGCGGGCAGCGACGCAATGACCTCGGTCAGGACGCGCTCGAAGGCCTTGTCGCTGATGCGGACCATGCTTCAGGTCAGCCCCGTTGAGCTCTGTCCGATGTGTGCCGCGACGGGCGCGACGCAGCCCTGCAGCGCCAGGCGTGTCCGCAGCAGGAGCTGGTGATGAGTCCGGGCTAGAGACGCACGTACTCGAAGTCCGGTGCCTGGCCGTTGATGCCCTTGTTGGGCGGCGCGATCCAGCCGGCGAACTTGCCCGGCTCGGTCACCGGGTGCATCAGGCTCTCGATGAACGCGCGGTCGGCATCACTCGGCAACCACTCGTCCTTGTGGGCCTGCCACTCGTCCTCGCTGATCGGGTTGCCGTCGATGTCGAAGCGGTAACCGGCGTACATGCCGATCTCGCGATTGAAGCGCCGGTGCGGGAGGCGCAGCCGCAACTCGAGCCCGTTCTCCTCGATGATCTTGTTCCAGTAGTTGATGCCCTTCTGGTTGTCTTCGATGAACTCCTCGCGCAGCACCTCGTTCATCGCGTTGCGCAACGGCACCTCTTCGTCGTGCAGGCGGTTGCCGTCCCACATCTCGATCGACTTGAGCTGGTCGTTCGCGGTGTGTTCGTCGTACTTCTTCTCCTCCCACGCGCGACCCTTGAGCGAGGAGCCGAAGAAGTTGGCCGAGTTGCTGGAGACTTCGCCGCCGTACAGGTCGTTGCTGCTCGCGGCCCAGAAGTTGATGTAGCGCTGGATCGTGTTCAGGTCGATCCCGCCGGCGTTGCGCACGGCCTGGGGGTCGTCCCCGACCTGCTTCACGAGCTCGCAGCTGCGCTGCACGACGCGCCCCACGCCGGTCTGGCCCACGAACATGTGGTGGGCCTCCTCGGTGAGCATGAAGCGACACGTGCGCGCGAGCGGATCGAAGCCGCTCTCGGCCAGGCTGAGCAACTGGAACTTGCCGTCGCGGTCGGTGAACATCGTGAAGCAGAAGAAGTCGAGCCACGTCTTGATGGGCTCGTTGAACGTGCCCAGGATGCGCGGATGGTCCGGGTTGCCGCTGCGACGCTCGAGCAGCTCCTCGGCCTCCTCGCGGCCGTCCTTCCCGAAGTAGGTGTGCAGCAGGTAGACCATGGCCCAGAGGTGCCGCCCCTCCTCGACGTTCACCTGGAACAGATTGCGCATGTCGTAGAGGCTCGGCGCCGTGTGCGCGAGCAGGCGCTGCTGCTCGACCGAGGCCGGCTCGGTGTCCGCCTGCGTCACGATGATCCGCCGCAGCATGCCGCGGTACTCCCCCGGGACCTGCTGCCAGGCCTGGTCGCCCATGTGGTCACCGAAGGGGATGCGGCGATCGGGATCGGCGTCGGAGAGGAAGATGCCCCAGCGGTAGTCGGGCATCTTGACGTGCCCGAACTGCGCCCACCCCTCGCGATCGACCGAGACCGCCGTACGCAGATAGACGTCCTTCGTCTCGAAGTCCGTCGGCCCCATCTCGTGCCACCAGTCCAGGTACTTCGGCAGCCAGTGTTCGAGCGCCCGCTGCAGCCGCTTGTCGGACGACAGCTCGACGTTGTTGGGGATCTTGCTCTCGTAGTCGATCGTGGTCATGGAGGTTCCCGTGGTTGGGGGAGAGCGTCGGGGCGGCACTCACCCGGTGGGGTCCGCGCGGCGGCGAGCGTCGTGCGGGCACAGCAAAGGGGCGGAGAATGGCTCGGGTCGGAACGAGGTGATCAGGTCCTATCGAAGGCGAACTCGGGACGGTTGGGCGTGCCGTAGCACTGCAGCGCGCCGCGCTCACCCACCGCGTTGGGACGCTGGAAGATCCAGTTTTGCCAGGCGGACAGCCGGCCGAAGATGCGCGTCTCCATGGTCTCCGGGCCGGCGAAGCGCAGGTTCGCTTCCATGCCGGTGAGACCGTCGGGCGAGAACGACGCCCGCTCCTCGACGGCGAGGCGCAGCTCGTCCTCCCAGTCGATGATGTCCGGCGCCGACGTGGCCAGGCCCAACTCGTCGGCGCGCTCGGCATCGAACACGCCCGGCTCGGCCAGGATCTCGCCCACGCGGGACGGCGTGCCGAGGAAACGCGTGGCCAGTCGCGTGAGCCCGTTGGACATCGGCATGGGGCCGCCGTTGATGGCGCTCACGCCCATCCGGACCTCGTGGTCCGGGTCGTTGAGCAGGTAGATGCGGTCGGCGGCCAACGCCAGCTCGAGCAGGGTCCCCACGAAGCAGCTGCCCTCGTCGGCGATGGCGAAGAGGGTGCGCGCCGTGAGGTCGACCCGCTTGAGCGTGCGCTTGATGAACTGCCGCACCTCGTTGACGAACCAGTGGTCCTTGCCCGACTCGAGCAGCTCGTCGAAGGCCAGCGCCACCTCGGCCTTGCCCCGCGTGTGCAGGGTGATCGTGCCCACACCCAGGTACTCGAAGCGCAAGTGGCAGAGCGCGTCGTCGAGCTCGCGGAATGCGCGCAAGGGCCACCAGGCACTGCCGGCGGCGTGGGCCTGCTCGGCCGTGGACGGGCCGGCGCTGTCGGGCAGCGTGATCGTGAGCGCGGCGGAGCGCGTCTCCGGGTCGAAGACGACCCGGACGTGCTCGTAGGCGATGCCCTCGTCGCTGAACGTCGGCTCGAGGCGATCGAGTTCGATGCCCTGGCCGGCCTCCACCGCCGGCACGGAGTCGGCCAGCTCGCGGGAGGTGGAGCTGACGACCTCGTCGAACTTCGAGAGCGGCGCCACCGAGTCCACCAGGTTCCATTGCGTCGCGCGCTTGCCCTTGATGCCTTCGGCCGTCGTGCTGAAGACGTCGCACAGGTCGCGGCGCACCATGCGCTTGTCGGTGATGCGGGTCAGCCCGCCCGTCCCGGGCAGCACGCCCAGCAGGGGCAGCTCCGGGAAGGACACCGCGCTGCTGCGGTCGTCGACCAGCAGGATGTGATCCGCCGCGAGAGCGAGCTCGTAGCCGCCGCCGCTGGCGGTGCCGTTGAGGGCTGCGAGGGTCTTGATCCCCGAGTGCGCACTGGCGTCCTCGATCCCGAGGCGCGTCTCGTTCGTGTACTTGCAGAAGTTGACTTTGAACGCGTGCGGCGAGCTGCGCAGCATCATGATGTTGGCGCCCGAGCAGAAGACGCGGTCGAGCGCGCCCGACAGCACCACGCAGCGCACTTCGGGATGGCTGAAGCGCAGGTCCTGGTAGGCCGCCGCCAGCTCCATGTCGACGCCGAGGTCGTAGCTGTTCAGCTTGAGCACGTAGTCGTCGCGCAGGCCCTGGGTCTCCTGCACGTTCATGGTCAGCCGGGCGATGTCACCCTCGACCTGCAGCTGCCAGTGCGTGAACTCGTTCGGGCGGAGGTCGAAGTCGTAGTGGGTCGTCACGGGCGGTTCCGATCGGGGGGCGGGTCCGGCGCTTGCCGGGACCGTCGTCTTCCCGTTCCGGGCCGGAGTGGGTGCACCTCGGGAGTGCGCCGGGCCGGGGGCGGGTTCCTGTCCATACGAGCCTGGAGAGCATCGCACGATCAAGCGTGATGGCATCATATTTCCTATACATTGCCAAATTGTTGCATTATATTTCCCAGCATGCGTCTCACTGGCATCCTATCCGAGGTCGGGCGGCGGCTGGCCGCAGCCCGCAGCGAAGCGGGCCTGACGGTGGCCGAACTCGCCGTCCGGGCCGGCGTGAGCAGCCGCTACCTGCGCATGGCCGAGGCCGGCGAAGCCAACCTCTCGTTGCTCAAGCTGGCGGCCCTGGCAGCCACCCTGCGCGTGCCCCTGCGTGAACTGTGCGACCTCGACGTGGCGGCCGCGCCCACCTGGCGCATCGCCCTGCTGGGCCTGCGCGGCGCCGGCAAGACCTCGGTGGGACGCTGCCTCGCGCAGCGACTCGAGGTGCCCTTCTTCGAACTCGACGGCTTGATCGAGAAGCGCGCCGGCATGGGCCTGGGGCAGATCTTCGACATCCACGGCGAGGGCTACTACCGCGTCCTGCAACGCGAGGCGCTCGAGGCATGGCTCGGGCAACACGGCAGCGGCGTGTTGGCCTCCGGCGGCTCGATCGTCAACGACGAGCCGAGCTTCCGACGCCTCTGCGAGACATGCCGCACGGTCTGGCTGCAGGCGACGCCGGAGGAGCACTGGCAGCGCGTCGTCGCCCAGGGCGACCTGCGCCCGATGGAGTCCGAGAGCGCACCCCGCGCCATGAACCAACTGCGGGCCCTGCTCGATCAGCGCACGCCGCGCTACGAGCGTGCCGACCTCACGCTGGGCACATCCGCCCGTGCCCCCGCCGGGATCGCGGAGGAGATCGCGCGCTGGGCCGCGGACTGATCGGGACGCGTGCGGCGCTGATCCGCGGCTCACCAGCGTTCGAGCTGCCGCCGATGCCGCAACAGGTGCACGATGGCGTGCTCGAGCAGCATCTCCGGATCGTAAGTCGGACCCCAGCGCACCTGGAAGGTGATGCCCTCGGCGACCTCGAGGCCCCCCGGCTCGAAGAACCCCTCCAGCACCGACTCGGTGAAGCGCATGCCCTCGGCGAGCAGCGGTCGCACGTCGGTGGGGCCGTGAAGGCGGTCGAGCGGCAACGCGAAGGGGCGCGCCTCTCCGCCGCGGCGCGCCGCGTCGATGTAGTCGGCGTAACGCCGAGCCGCGCCGCAGACGTGCGCCGCGATGGCGTACGGCGAGCGGGTGTCGGCGTCGGCGCTCTCCCGTTCGGCGCGGAAGAGCGTGGGATCGAAGGCCTCCACCACGCGGCAGAAGTCCTCGGCAGCCCGGACGTACTCGTCCATCAGCGCGCCGAAGGCGCCGTCGCGGCCGGGATGGTCGATGAAGCTGCTGGAGGTCATGGGCCGGCTCCGTGGAACGGGGCGCGGCGCGGGACGCCGGCGGCCGCGGTGGTGTGCGTGGTCACGTCCCGGCTCAACGCAGGATGCGCAGGCCGCCCGGGGCCCCCGCCTGCCGGGCCAACTCGGCCAGACAGCGCTCGCCGAGTTCCCCCAGCTCGGTGGTCTGGTCGTTCACGTAAAGCTCGACGTGCTGCCAGATCACGTCATCGTCCAGTTCCTGGGCCCAGGCGCGCATGGTCGGCAGGGTGGCGGGCGGGTCCGCCCGGGCCAGCGCCAGCGAGTCCTGGAGCGCCGCCACGAGCCGGGGCACGACGTCGCCCTGCTGCCCGCGTGAGAGGTGCAGGCCGGCCAGCAGGCCCCCGAGCGGCACCGGGGCCCCCGTGCGCCGCTCCCAGCTCGCACCGAGATCCTCGAGCAGCACCAGGCCCGCATCGCGGTAGGTGAAGCGCCCCTCGTGGATACAGACGCCCGCATCCGCCTCGCCCCGTTGCAACGCCGGCATGATCTCGTCGAAGCGGACGTGCTCCACGTTGGTCCACTCGGGGTGCAGACAGGCGAGCAACAGCGTCGCGGTGGTCCCGGCGCCGGGGCACAGGACGCGGGTCGGGAGACGCTCCAGCCCCGGCCGGGCCAGCAACACCGGACCGACGCCGAAACCCAGGGCCGACCCCACGCTGAGCACGCCGTAGCGATCGGCGAGCTGCAGCGCCGTCGCGAAGCTGGCCTTGCCCACGTCGAGGCGGCCTGCGAGCAGGGCTTGATTGAGCTCCTGCACATCGGCCAGCTCGAACGCCAGGTCCAGACCGCGCGTGTCCACCAGACCCGCGAGCAGGCCGTGAAACAGGAACGTGTCGTTGGGACACGTCGACAGCCCCACCCGCAGGGCCGTCACTGGGCGCCCCGGGCGCGCGGCAGGGGCAGCGCCAACAACCCGGCCAGTGCGTACTGCAACGCGTCGAACGCGGCGTCCAGGTCCCAGCGGGACAGCGCGCGCTCTCCGGCCACGTTGCTCACCGCGCGCAGCACGCCCAGGGGCACGCCGGCCCGTCGAGCCACCAGCCCCACCGCCCAGCTCTCCATGTCCTCCACGAGCACTTCGGGATGGCGCCGCGCCCAGCCTCGCGCGGCTGCCGGGCTGCCCGAGGCCGCGGCGACCGTACCCAGCACCCCGGTCGTCATCGGGACATCGCGCGAGCCGATGGCCAGTTCGATCCCCGCCCGCTCGGAAGCCGAGAGCGGTTGCAGCGGCAGGCACTCGTCGTCCGCTGGTCCGAGGCCCATGGCGGAGAGGTCGACGAAGTCCTCGCCGGCGCCGGCGCCGATCGCCTCGTTGCGGGCGGCCGTGCCCCAGACCAGCGACCCCACCGCAGCCTGGGCCGCATCACGGGTGCCGGCCAGGCCCACCAGCAGACAACGCCCCGGGCGCGGGCCCGACGACAGCAGACGCGCCGTCTCCAGCGCCGAGTCGACGACCCCGACCCCGCACAGGGCTCGGCGGCTGCCTGCCCGGCCGGCCGTGCGCCAGTCCTCCAGCCCCTCCAGGACCGGCAGGCGATCCCGCTCGAGTTCCGAGGGGATCAGGATCAGCCAGGGTGCGACGCCCGGGACGGTCACCAGCCTGGCTCGAGCAGGTCGGCCAGCTTGGGCCGCGCCCGGCGGCGCCACTCCCCCCGGTCGATGCGCACGGACCGCCGGACCGGCTCCCGGGTGCCGGCCAGGCGATCACCGAGGACCACGATGCTCGTCCGTCGGAACGAGGGCAGGGCATCGGCCGCCTGGACCAGGGAGGCCACGACCGGCTCGAGCGGCGGGTCGAGTCGGGTGTGGAAGACCACACCCAGCAGGAAACCCTGGACCTGCTGTTGGGCGCGCAGGTACTCGGCGGCCCAATCCACGATCAGGCGGGCGCGATCGGCATCCAGCGCTGCGGGGACGTCCTCCCCCAGGACGGCCTTCCACACGGGCTGGTCGCCCGCCCCGGCGCGCTGGGCCTGACGGCTGACCGCCTCATCGAGGCAGAACAGGGCCGTTGCGTCCCCTCGGGCCGCCATGCGACCCACGATGGCGGGCTCGAACGGGGCCAGGGCCCCCTCCCCGGCCGGGATCAGTTCCTCGACGGCTCCCGGCCAGCGCCTGATCAGGTCGTCCACATCGCCGCCGCTGAGGAATGGCGCGTCGATCAGCACGATCCCGGGCACCGTGGCCCCACCGATCTGGGTCTCCAGGACCTTCACGCTCACCACCCCCGCCGCGAGGACGAGGAACATCAGGACGAGCACGTGGGGGAGTCGCAGCGTCATGGGGGGAGGCGCGGGGAGCTTCGCCGCTGTGGGCCGAGGGAGGGGGCACGGCCCGTCGCCGCCGCCCGCTCGGGCTCAGGCCCAGGGCGGCTGCGACCGATCATAGGACTGAGAGAGAGCATCAGCGAGCCTTTGGCTCCTTGACCGAACGCCCGACGACTGGTTGACTGGACGGCTTCCGCTCCAGCTCCCAAAGCCGGGTTTGCGGAAGCACTCCCTCCCGTTCGGTTGTTCCCGCCCCTGCCCCTGCCTGGGTCCGCCCCAGGCCCAGGCCCTGATCCCATGACCGCGACCATCGCCCAACCCACACCCAAAGCCAAGCCCTCCAAGCTCTCCTTCCTGCGCAACATCGGCATCATTGCCCATATCGACGCAGGCAAGACCACGGTCTCGGAGCGTGTCCTGTTCTACACCGGACGCAAGCACAAGATCGGCGAGGTCCACGAGGGCGAGGCCACGATGGACCACCTCGCGGAAGAGCGCGAGCGCGGCATCACGATCACGTCCGCTGCGACGACGTGCGAGTGGGGCAAGTACACGATCAACATCATCGACACCCCGGGCCACGTCGACTTCACGGCCGAGGTGGAGCGCAGTCTGCGCGTGCTCGACGGTGCCGTGGGCGTGTTCGACGGTGTGGCCGGCGTGGAAGCACAGTCGGAGACTGTCTGGCGCCAGGCCGACAAGTACCACGTGCCGCGCATCGCGTTCGTGAACAAGCTCGACCGCACCGGCGCGAACTTCCGCTACTGCGTGGAGTCGATGGCGAACCGGCTCGGCGTGCACCCGGTGCCGATCAACCTGCCGATCGGCGCCGAGGCCGAGTACGTCGGCAACATCGACCTGATCAGCATGAAGGCCCGCATCTTCGGTGAGGGTAGCGACGAGACCAAGTTCGTCGAGAAGGACATCCCCGAGGACATGCTCGAAGAGGCCGAGGCTGCGCGGCACGAGATGCTCGAAGCCGCGTGCATGATCGACGACAACCTGCTCGAACGGTTCCTCGAGGACGAGAACCAGATCACCGAGAAGGAACTCATCGAGGCCCTGCGCAAGGGCACGATCGAGCAGAAGCTGCTGGTCGTCATGTGCGGCGCAGCACTGAAGAACAAGGGTGTGCAGGCGCTGCTCGACGGCATCTGCTCGTTCCTGCCTTCGCCACTCGACCTGCCGCCGGCCACCGGCCACGATCGTGACGACGAGCCCACCGAGCGCGAGTGCAGCGTCGACGCGCCGTTCTCGGCCCTGGCGTTCAAGACGGTCTACGATCCCAACGGTGACCTGACCTTCATGCGCGTCTACTCCGGCAGCATCGACGCCGGTGAGCAGGCGGCCAACACGCGCTCGCGCAAGAAGGAACGGCTGGGCCGCATCTACCGCATGCACGCGGCGACGCGCGAGCCGGTCGAGAAGGCCTCGGCAGGCGACATCATCGCCTGCATGGGTCTCAAGGACGTGCGCACGGGCGACACGCTCGCCGATCCGAACGACCCGATCACGCTCGAGTCGGTCGACTTCCCCGACACCGTGATCTCGATGTCGATCGAGCCGCACAGCAAGGGTGACCGCGACAAGCTCGTGCAGGTGCTCTCGGTGCTGGCCAAGGAGGATCCGACCTTCCAGGCCTTCACCGATGATCAGACCAACGAGACGATCATCGCCGGCATGGGCGAGCTGCACCTCGAGGTGCTGCGTCACCGCATCATCCGCGACTTCAAGGTGGCGGCCGAGTGCGGCAAGCCCCGCGTCGCGTACCGCCAGACGCTCGCCAAGGAGCGCCAGGTCGACGTGACCCACAAGAAGCAGACGGGTGGTCACGGTCAGTTCGCCCGCTGCAAGGTGGTCTTCAAGCCGAACCCCGAGAACCAGGAGATCGAGTTCCTCACCGAGATCAAGGGTGGCGCGATCCCGCGCGAGTACATCCCCTCGGTCGAGAAGGGCATTCGCGAACTGGCGATTCGCGGCGGGGTCTACCCCTTCCCGTTCGTCGGCTTCTCGGCCTCGCTCGTGGACGGCAAGCACCACGACGTGGACAGCTCCGACATGGCCTTCCAGGAGGCCGGCCGGCTGTCGTTCCGCGAAGGAACCAAGGAAAACTTCGTGTTCCTCGAGCCCATGATGAAGATCGAGGTGCTCGTGCCGGAAGAGAACCTGGGCGACGTGATCGGCGACCTGAACAGCCGGCGCGCTTCGATCGGTGAGATCGCCGATCGGCTCAACGTGAAGGTCATCACCGGGTCGGTGCCGATCGCCGAGATGTTCAACTACAGCAGCAAGCTGCGCGGCATGACCCAGGGACGCGGCACCTACTCGATGGAGCCTTCGGGCTACCAGCCGGTGCCCAACTCGGTCTCGGCCGAGATCGTCGAGGAGCAGGAGAAGCTCAAGAAGGAGAAGGCCGGCAAGAAGTAGGCGACCGGCGAGCTTCGACAACGCCTGGCCGACAGCCGGGGTGCATCAGCCCTGGCTGGGCGCGTCCGGATCCGGTGCGTCTGCCGGCAGGACGACCAGCTGCCCACCCACGAGCAGGACGCGGGTGCGGGGCTGCAGACCCTCGAGCCAAGGCGGCAGGCTCTCGGCGCGAAGCACGTCGGAGTCCGCGTCGACCGCCGAGCCACTCGAGCCGGCCGGGATGGCCGGGGCGCGCGTGCGCGGCAGCGGACCGGGCCGCGTCGGCGGCGGCATCGAGACCGGCACCGGGTCGGTCGTGCCCTGGGGCGCGCCGGCGGTGAGATCGGTGGCCGGACTCTTCGGTGGAACGAGCGCGCCCGTTCCGTCGGTCTCGTCACCCGACGGCTCCGCGCTCGCGAAGAGATTGCTGTTCATGACCGCGTCGTAGAGGAAGTTCAACCGGTCGGCGGGGGTGGCCAGCGTCGCGTCGGTGGGCTCGCCCATCGGCGGCACCCCGACCACGGGTCCATCGAGCCCCTCGGCGGTGGCCTGGGCGACTTCGTCTGCCTGGGGCAGGGTCACCGGCCGCGTCCGGTCGGGTTCCTGGAACGCCTTGTCGGCCACGTCCGCGACGAACGCGAACAACGACTCGACATCGACCACACCCTCCACGGCCCTGGTCGCGTTCTGCACCACATCGGAGTCACCCAACTCCACGAGCCCCTCGGCCCAGTTGTGCAGCTCCTCCTCGACCTGGTCGAGTTGCTTGCTGGTCCCGTGGAGGTCCTTCACCCGTTCCAGGTCACCGGCCAGGATCGCCTCGTCGATCTGCTCGTCGATGTCGACGCGCAGTTCCTGGGTGAGCCGGGCCTTCTTGTCGACGCCGTCGAGCAGGATGTCGCCCTTGGTCGGCTTCTGGCTGATCGCGTACCAGATCGCCAACCCGGTCAGCAGCAGGCCGACGGCACCCACCAGGATCGGCACCCTCTGGCGCTTCGCCTTGCGCAGCAGTCGTGTCGTCGCGCCGATGGGCACGGCGGAGATCGGCTCGCCGTTCAGGAACGCGTGCAGATCAGCGGCCATGTCTCCGGCGCTGCAGTAGCGGCGATCGGGGTTCTTCTCCATCGCCTTGAGACAGATCGTCTCGAGGTCGGCCGGCACCCGGACCTGCAGCTTGGATGGACGCCGCGCGTCTTCGGTGAGGATGCGCCGCACGATCTCCGGTGACGACAGGCCCTTGAAGGGCTGCGTCAGTGTGAGGCACTCGTACAGCGTGACGCCGAGGGAGTACACATCCGAGAGCGGCCCGATCTCTCCCCGGCGCGAGTCAGCCTGCTCGGGCGACATGTAGTAGGGCGAGCCGGTGAGATCGCCGGTGCGCGACAGCTCCAGGCCGTCCTCGACCTTGGCCAGACCGAAGTCCCCCAGGAACGGGCGGCCGTCGTCCTCCAGCAGGATGTTCGAGGGCTTCACGTCGCGGTGCACGATGCCGCGCTCGTGTGCTTGCTGGAGCGCTTCGGCGACGGTGGCGAGTTGCTCAGCCACGCGCCGGAAGTAGCCCGTGGGCGGGGTCGTCTCCTCGCGCAACCCCGTCAGGTCGTCCGCCATGGTGCGGCCGCTGCCCACGAGTCGCTGGGCGATGTAGAAGTCGTCGTTGGCCTCTCCCCACGCATACACCGACACGATGGAAGAGTGGTCGAGCCGCGCCGCCGCCCGCGCCTCACGCTCGAAGCGCGAGATCTGATCCTCGGTGTGGATCAGGTTGCGGTAGAGGACCTTGAGGGCCACCGGCCGATCGAGGCTGATCTGCCGGGCCCGATAGACGACGCCGAATCCACCCCGACCGATCTCCTCGACGATCTCGAAGTCGTCGAGCCGGTCAGGCATGGACATGGGGAGGCCCCCTTAGCTGCGTCGAGCGTCGAAAGAAGCCAGGAACTTGTCGTTGCCCGGTGTTTCCCGAATCTTGGCCATGAGCAGCTGCATGCCTTCGACGGGGTGCATCTGGGACAGGACCCTACGGAGCAGGACGACCTTGCGGTAGACCTCGGGCGGAAGGAGCAACTCCTCCTTCCTTGTTCCGGATTTGTTGATGTCGATTGCGGGCCAGACCCGACGCTCGGCGAGTTCCCGGGACAGCACGAGTTCCATGTTACCCGTGCCCTTGAACTCCTCGAAGATGACCTCGTCCATACGGCTGCCGGTCTCGATCAGGGCTGTCGCCAGGATCGTGAGCGAACCGCCGTCCTCGACGTTCCTGGCCGCCCCGAAGAACGCCTTGGGCTTCTCGAGCGTTCGCGAATCCACGCCGCCCGAGAGGGTGCGTCCCGAATTGCGCACCGTGACGTTGTAGGCCCGCCCGAGACGGGTCAGCGAGTCCATCACGATGACCACGTCCCGGCCCTGCTCGACCAGGCGCTTGGCCCGCTCGATGGTGAGTTCGGTGACCCGCGTATGCCGATCGGCCGGCTCGTCGTTGGTGGAGGCGATGACCTCGCCGTTCACGGTGCGGCGGAAGTGGGTGGCCTCCTCGGGCCGCTCGTCCACGAGCAGCACCATGAGGTGGACCTCCGGATTCGAGATCGAGATGCGGTTGGCGACCTGCTGGAGCAGGATCGTCTTGCCCGACCGCGGCGGCGCCGTGATCAGACCGCGCTGGCCCTTGCCGAGGGGCGTGATGAGGTCGAGCACGCGCATGTTCTCGGTGGCGCCGTTGTCGCCGTCGATCGGCTCCCCCCCCTCCAGCACGAAGGCGTCGGTCGGGTCCACCGAGGTGAGCTGCTTGAACAGCGGCAGGGCATTGGCCTCTTCGACCTGCAGCCCGTCCACTGACTCGATGCCGACCACCGTGGGGCGGCCCTTGACGCGCTCGGCCCAGCCCACGACAAAGCTCCCCGGCCGCAGGTTCTGGCTCTTGGCCAGGGCCACGGGCACGTAGGGGTCCGTGTCCTCGGGGACGAAGGAGGACGCGATGTCGCGCAACCAGCCCTGGCCGTCGGGCAGCAGTTCGAGCACCCCCCGCGCATCGATGCGCGGTTGGGGGCCGAAAGGCACGTCGTCCTGCTGTTGGCGCTGCTGATGATGCTGCTGCTGCTGGAAACCACCCGGCGCCCCGCCTCCTCGGCGGCCACGACCTCGGCGGCGACGCCCTCTGCGGGTGCGTGGTTTCGTCTGTTCTGCCATGAAGAATATTTCCTGCCGGCTCGGGGCGGACTTCGCCCGGCTTCCGGCTTGCGGAGGTATCGGCCGAGCGCTTGCTCTTTGCCGAGTTCGAGGACCTCGAGTGCCTGGGAACGCCTGGCTGCACGTCATGGGGACGGCGGCGGCGTCACAACGTGTCGCTGCGCTGAGCGGCGGTCAGCGACGGGCTCGACCCGGTGACCTCTTTCCGCCGCGAATTATGACGCCATTCGGGGACCGTTGCCAGGAAGAATCCGGCATCACACGGAATTCGCCCGACCACATGAAGCTCACCCAGCCACTACCGACCCTCTGCCTGGCGACCCTGCTCGCCCTCTCCGGCGCATGCCGGTCCCCCGCCGACCCCGCCGCCGAGGCCCCCCGGCCCGGGGACTGGGAGGCCCGACTGGCCGACGCCTCGATCTCCCGAGCCGAGGACTTCTACCGCCGGGGCGAGGTCGACGCAGCCCGCGAGGCCGGTCGCCAGGCCCTGTTCCAAGCCCTCGAGGCCGGCCATCGCCTGACCGAGGCCCGGGCCCTGGTGCTCCTGGCCCGCATCGATCAGTCGATCGAGGGCCTGGCCCTGGCCGAGCCGCTGATCGAGAGCAGCTCCGGCAACGAGGAGCTCCTGCTGACCGTGCGCCTGGAACTCGCCGAGGGCTACATGGACCTGGGCGACCCGGAGCGCGCCCTGCTCGTCGCCCACCAGCTGGCGGAGCAGCTCGCGCACCAGGCCGGGGCGCTGGACGACCGGGACCTCGGCGCCCGATATCGGGCACTCACCTTCCACTTCCAGGCGGCCGCCCACCGCCGGGATGGCAATCACGCCGCCGCCCTGCCCAGCGAGCGGCGGGCCCTGCTCTCGCTCTCGGTGCTCGCCGATGACGAGCGCCTGCCCCTGCGCCGTGCCGTGGCTCAGGGCCTGGGTGACGACCTGGCGGCCACCGGCGACCCGGCCACCGCCTTCGAGTGGCATGCCCGGGCCTCCGACCTCGCCCACCGACTGGACGACACGCCGGCCCGGGCCCGAGCGGTGCTCGGCATGGCCCGCGATCTCACCGCGCTCGGCCGCCCCCGGGACGCCCACGACCACGCCACGCGGGGCCTCGAGCTGGCCCGGACCGCCTCCAACCCGCGCCTGCTGGCCGACATGGCCCGCTGCGGACTGGGCGCCCTGCACGCCCTCGACGAGCCGGCGGACTCACCACGCTTCGCGATCTTCAGGCAGGCCCTCGCGGAGGCCGCCGCGCAGGGCGCCGACCCCTGAGGGTCCGGCCCGCGAGGTGCGCCGCGGCTCGCGGTAGCCCCCGCCCGGCAGCCCCGCCGTACCGACCTGGCGACGCTACGGCAGGTTGCTCGTGCCGAACACGTTCTTCACGTAGACGTTGAGCCCGGCGCCGGCCAGGGCATCGTTGATGTCGAGCCCACCGCTGCCGGCGACCACGTTGCGCACGAACGTGTTGCCGGCCGACGTGACCTCGATCCCGTCGGCGCCCGAGGCGATGATCAGGTTCTTGCGCAGCGTGTTGCCGTCGCCCTCCACCAGCACACCGCGATCCGCGGCCTTGATCAGCTTGTTGTGGTGCAGCGTGTTGGTCGCGCCTCCGACGAAGAGCGCCGCGCCGCCCGCCCGATCGATGCGGTTCTTGCGCACCACGTGGTCGGCGCCGAAGACCGCGCCACCGGCGAGCACCGAGTCCCGTACGCGATTGCGCGCGAACGTGCTGCCCAGTCCGTCGGCCAGCAGACCCCAGCGCTCGGGCCGGAGCGCCACGTTCGAGCGGAACACATTGCCCGTCCCGGTGTCGCCCTGCTCCACGGCGAAGGCGTCGCGCCCCGCATCGAGCACGCGGTTCTTGCGCACGACGTGCTCGTCACCGGCCACGCGGACACCGTCCCGTCCCGGAGCCACGATGCGGTTGCGGGCCACGCTCGCCACCCGCTGGGCGTCACCGTCGCCGTCGCCTCCAGCGGACGTCAGCACGATGGCGCTGCCGCCCACGTCGCGCACGAAGTTCTTGTCCACCCGATTGAGCGTCCCGCCTTCCACGCGGATGCCGTCACCGTCCACGGCGCGCACGGCGCACAACACGACGCGCACCTCGGAGCAGTCCTCCACTGCGATGCCGTCGGCGCTGCCGTCCTTGACGATCAGGTTGCGGAGCGTCACGCCGACACTCTGCTCCACGCGGATGCCCACACCGTCGCCGGCCGTGATCCGCGCTCCGCCCTTGCCGCGCAACACCAGGTCACTGGCCCCGGAGATGACGACGTTCTCGGCGTACTTGCCGCCGGCCACCACGATCACGTCGCCGGGCAGGGCCCCGTCCACCGCAGACTGAATCGTCGGCCACGCATCGCTGGGCACGACGAGTTTGTCCGCGCGTACGTCCCCCGCGAGCAAGACGAGTGCGATGCCGCCGGCGAGTACGAACCTGAGTGCGTGCGAGATCATGCTGTGGTCCTCGAGGAGTTGAGCTTGCGCCCCGAAGATACCAGCCGAGAGGAGCTCGGGGACGCGCTCAGTGCAGGGTGACCAGGATCCTGATCACGCCCGTTCCTTCGTCGAGACTGCCGAGGGCCTTGCCTACGATCGTCCCCGACCGCGGGTCTTGATCACGCATCGCGTGCCCGGGGATGGTCGACGTGACCAGCAGGTCGCCCGGGCGGATCGCACCGTTCTCCGCGGAGACCTTGCACGGCACGATGCCCACGACGGCGACCGGCACCTCGTTGTAGAGGTCGGTCATCTCGTCCGGGCTGTAGTTGCCGCGAATGGTCGTCGTGCCATCGGCCGCGGTGTCGACCCGATCCCAGCTCGTCTCGGAGCCGAGGTAACCGGGCTTGGTGCTGTACACCCCGGCCACGAGGGTCGAGCGCGCGCTCTGGGACGCCACCACGGCGCGCGGCCGTTCGGGGTCGATGACGAGCACGTCGCCGGCCTCGACCGAACGCCCACCGGTCGTCACCCGGATCATCTCCGCGAAGTCCGCCGGCCCCGTGAAGGGCCCGTCCGCCAGGACCTGCCCGGCACCGCCGACGCTGAAGACCACGTTGTTCGTGCCGCGCACGGCCTCGATGTACTGGAAGTCGGCGGGCGAGCCGCTGGTCGAGCGCAACGAGAGCAGGTCGTGCCCGCTCTGGACGTCATTGGCACGACTGATCGAGACGGTCTCGATCGCTTGGGCCGGGCCGACCGCGTTGTCGACCACATCGATCAGCGAGTTGGGGTTGGTCTCGCCCACGCCGATCATGCCGTTGGGGCCCATCAGGATGTCGTCGCCGACATGGATGTCGTCGAAGGCGTAGATGTCGCCCGCGCCCAGCCCGGTGATGCCCAGTGGGGCCGTCGCGGTCGAGTCGCCGTCGCGAGCCTGCAACGTGCCGTCCTGGACGATGACGTCGCCGACGGTCGCCGTGAGTTCCGTCACCGCACCGCCGGTGAACAGCGGGCCGGTGGGACCCGTCGGGCCGACCGGGCCGGGACCGCCTGCGGAACCGGTCGGTCCGGGCGCGCCGGCGGCGCCGGCCGGACCCGTGGCTCCGGGCAGCCCGGGGGCGCCGGGCGCACCCATGAGGCCGGTCGCTCCATCGGCACCGTCTGCTCCGGCGGGCCCCGTGGGGCCAGCGGCACCATCAGCTCCCGCGGGACCGGTGGCCCCGGTCGCTCCATCCGCGCCGTTGGCCCCGGCTGTTCCCTGGGGACCCGTCGGTCCGGCCGAGCCAGTCGAGCCGGCAGGACCCGTCGCACCGGGCGCACCAGGCGCGCCATCGTTGCCGGTGGGACCCGCGGCTCCCGGCGCACCATCGGCACCGGTCGGACCCTGCGGGCCGGTCGAGCCGGCCGCTCCAGGCACACCATCCGCTCCGGCGGCTCCCGTCGGGCCGGTGGCTCCGCTCGGGCCGGTCGGACCGGCCGCTCCAGGCGCACCATCCGTGCCGACGGCTCCGCTCGGGCCGGTCGGGCCGGCCGCTCCAGGCGCACCATCCGCTCCGGCGGCACCGGTCGGGCCGGTGGGGCCGGCCGCTCCGGGCGCACCATCCGTGCCGGCGGCTCCACTCGGGCCAGTCGGGCCGGCGGCTCCAGGCGCACCATCCGTGCCGGCGGCTCCGCTCGGGCCGGTCGGGCCGGCCGCTCCAGGCGCACCATCCGCTCCGTCGGTGCCATCATTTCCATCGGCGCCGGGCACGCCAGGCGCACCGGGCACGCCCTGGGGGCCGGTCGGGCCGGCCGCACCTGAGGGGCCGGTGGGCCCCGTCGCGCCGGCGGGACCCTGGGGGCCGGTCGCACCGGATGCGCCGGTCGGGCCCGGAGGTCCGCCCGTGCCGCCCAGGCCGACCCACACGCCGTTCTCGTCGATCACCGGCAGCCCGCCGACGCTGACGTCCTTCGGATTGATCGACTGGCCGCCTGTCGCACCGGCCACACCGAGCGGCACGAAGGGCGACTCGGCGAACTCGGTCACCGTGCCGTTCTTCTTCGTGACCGAGACCTTGGTGGTGAACCACGCTTCGCGCAGGTAGAGGTCGTCGGGCAGGTCCTTGCTGTCGCCGAGCACCAGATCGACGAAGCCGTTCACGGGCTGGGTCTGGACCGGCTCGCCTGCGGCCTGGTCTCCCTGCTTGTCGATCACGAACGTCAGCGTCTCGTTCCACGGCACAGCCGGGCTCTCTTCGATCGGAACGAAGGTGAGGCCGTCGAACTCATACAGGCAGACGGTCACGTCGAACGTGCCCTTGTTCTGCTTGAACGGCTTGTAGGTCACGACCCCCTGCTTGTTCTCGGTCGTGCGGTGCACCGGCGCGCGCAAACGGAGCGACTCCGGCGTCTGGGCGCCGACCAGGGATGCGAGGACCGCGACGGTCAGACCGACGCTCACCAGGTGCTTGCTCATGTTGGTCTCCTGACCGACTGTTCCGACATATGCGGGGTGTGTGATACGACGGAGAGAGCCCCTGGCAGGGACCGCGCAAGACCACCCGTGGCAGCCTCGGCGGGGAGGGTGTGGAAGCCTTCTCTTGTCGCCCGCGAGGCGACTCTGCAGTCTATCTGCAAGAATGGGGGCCGTCGAATCGACGCCGCACGGCCCTCGAGGGACGCCCGACGCCCCCCTTTCGGCCACCGCCGAGAGGCCGGCAGCCGCCGTCGCGGGGCCCCGTGTATCTCCGTGTAGGCGACCAAGTCCGCCTCTCCGACGGCGAATCGGGCTCGGCCGCTGCGCGATCCGGGCTCACCCTCGGCCTTCGGACAGGCGCGGCGCCTAGCCCGGACTTCTCACCAGCTTCGTCGCGAGGGTGCGACTGGTGCTGGAGGGCAAGGAGCATCGTCGCTTTCGGCGCGGAGGCGGGGTGACACCCCGTCGAGCACCGCAAATGTCGATCGACGCAGCCCTGCAGCGCCTGGCGTGTCCGCAGCAGGTGCTGGTGAGAAGTCCGGGCTAGGGCGTCATCCACCAGCCGAAGTCCGCCGCGCCCGAGGCCACCTCGGCCAGTTCGAGCACGAAGTAGCCCTGCCCTCGTTCGCCGATCCAGTAGCGGCTTCCGGGGTCGCCATAGAAGGTGACCACGGGCAGGGAATCCTCGGTCAGCGCCGGGTGGCTCACGAACACCTGCCGCTCTCCCCCGTCCAGCACCGCCGAGCCGGACACCGCGGCACCCGGTGACGCCGTGGGCCCCCCCTCCAGGTTGACGAAGGTCATCACCCGGTCGGTGGTGCCGGTCCAGGCAGCCATGGCGATGCCGACGACCGGCCCGGAGCCGGTGTGGCGCGCGGCGGTCCCGGGCTCCCAGCCCAGGCCCAGCCGATCGCCGATGGCAATCGGCGCGCTGGCCGGATCGACACGGACCGGCACGCGCCCGGACAGCGACACGAGCACCCGGTCGTTGCGTGCCGCGACCAGTTCCGCCCAGGTCTTGCGCAGGGCGAAGCCCTCGTCGATGCGCTCCTGCTCGAAGGCCTCGTCCGACGCGGCCAGCAGGTCGGGGAAGCCGCCGTTCATCTCGTCGCCGAGCACCAGGCCCGGACGTTCGGGCACGATACCCAGCGGCACGCTGACGCCGTCGTTGGTGGCCCGCACGACGTGCTCGGCCCGCTGCGGATCCACTGCCACGATGTCGCCCGGTTCGAGATCGGCCGCGACCGTGGGGAAGTACTCGGCCACGTCACAGGCGGTGGCCTGGAACGAGCCGTCGATGGTGAGGTTCGCCTGGTCGGCGTCGTCGAGCCGCATGATCTCACCGACCAGCGTGCCGGGGACGCCGTCGCACGTCGCCAGGCCACTGCGCACCCAGCGCGTCCAGTGGCGCGAGTCGGCTCCGACGTCGGTGCCGTCCGCGTCGCGAACGAAGGTCATGCCTCCGTTGGCACGCAGGCGCATGGGCGTCCAGGTCTCACCATTGGCCGCGATCACACCCCCGCGCACCTCCACGCGGCTGCCCGCCACGAGCCGCTTGCGGGCTTCGATGTCGCCGTTCAGGGCGCGAATCGACACGGCGTCATCGGTGGTCGTGATGAAGGTCACGACGCCGCCGTTGAACTCGCTGCCGGGGATGCCGTCGGCACCGGGCGGGCCGGTGGGACCGGGCACGCCCTGCTCACCGGGAAGTCCGGGGCCTCCGGCCGCGCCAGGATCACCAGCCGGGCCCTGGATGCCGGCCGGGCCGACGGGGCCGGTGGCTCCGGACGGACCCATGGGGCCGATCGGACCCGTGGGACCCGCAGCGCCGCCGAACGGGGGACCGACCCACTCGCCGTCCTCGATCAGGGGCACACCGTCGGGGGTGTGAACCGCGCTGGGGAACAGGATCTTGTCGAAGGTGTACCCGGCCCCACCGAATGGCGAGGGATCAGAGGGCGCGAAGTCCTTCTTCACCGGGGCCTCGGACGGCGCCTGGCCGGCCTTGGGCTGCTTGAGCTGGGTCACCTCGGTGGTCAGGAACGTCTCGCCACTGAAGATGTCCTCGGCCAGGGGCACCTCGGTGCCCACCTCGAGCGTCGCCTGCCCCTTCACCACGGAGATGGTCAGGAACTGGGTCTCCTCGTGGACGAGTTGCCCCATCAGGTCCTCACCGACGGGCCGGAACAGGCGGATGTCCACGCGGAAGAGCTTCCCGAGCTTGTTGCTGAACGGGAACAGCTTGCCCTTCTTGTTCGACTTGAACAGCTCGACCGGCACACGCACCGGAGCACCGGTCGCCGGCTCGGGATCACCGGCCCACGCCACCGGCGCCATCAGCAGCGCGATCAGCAGGACCCACACGATGTTCGAGTTCTTCAACATGCCGCACGTCTCCAGCTGCAGGGTGTCTCGCAGGTCCGTCGGCACCGCGCCTCGACCACCAGGGTCGAGACGAGCCGGCGCCACCCGGCCGCCATCCGCGCTGGCCCGGGTGTTCGCGTATCCGGCGGAACGAGACGAGCTTACTCGCTCGTCCTCCGCAGCCGCCAGTCACAGCGTCGACAGTCGAGTCCGGGCCGGCCCTGCACGCCGACGCCGTCGCGGCGGACTCAGTCCGACGTATCGAAGAAGACGACTACCAGGCTGCCGGCGATGATCACCGGCATCCACGCGGCGAGGATCGGATAGGGGAGCAAGCCGCGCACGCCCAGCGAGCGCGACGTCGTGTCGAGCACCATGAACGCGAAGCACAGCGCGAGCGAGTAGCCGAGCCCCACCAGCCCGCTGCGCTGCACGCCGTGTCTCAACACGAACGGCAGCCCCAGCAGTACGAGCATCATCACCGAGACCGGATAGGTCACGTGGTAGTGACGCAACAGCCGATAGGAACGGTTGAGCGGGTAGCGCTCGGACTTCTCGAGGATGTCGCCGTACGAGATGTCGAACGGGTCGAGGTAGTCCACCAGCAGGTCCGCGGGCCGGATGTCCGTGCGGAAGAAGGAGACGGGCTCCTCGCGCGACACGTGCGTGGCCGGATCCACGAACGTCATGCTGGCCACGCCCATGCGCCAGCCGCCGGCCTCGGCGTCGTGCACGGCGTCGCGCCCCTCGATGCGGACGTCCTGCCCGTTCTGATCGGTGAACGAGATGATCAGACGTTCGATCTCCTCGGTATTCACCTTGTAGCGGCGGGCCTGGAACAGGCGTTGTTCGCGATCGCGCAGGCTGACCGTCTTGATCACCCACTCGTCCTCGTGCTCGAGCAGCAGCGACTCGAGTCGGTCGCGCTGCCGGGCGCACTTGGGCGCCACGGCCTCCTGCACGTAGACCTGCATGCCGATGAACAGCGCGGTCATCACGAACACCGGCATGAGCACGCGGGCGTTGCTGCGCCCCATCAGCGACATGGCCATGAACTCGTTGTGCCGTTGCAGGCGCATGACCGTCACCAGTGCGGCCATGAGCATCACGAAGGGCGCCACGTTCAGGTAGATGCCCGGCATCTGGAACATGTAGAAGCGCGCGATGAGCAGCAGGTTCGCACCCGTGCGCTCCTGCGCCTGCATGATCTCACCGACGTTCTGGAAGAAGTCGATGATGCCGAAGAACCCGACGAAGAACACCGTGCTCAAGAACCACGAGGACAGGTAGGTCCGGGCCACGTAACGGTCGATGCGCGTGATCATCGGCGCAACACACGCCAGTTGAGCCCCGCGGCGATCACCAGCAGCAGGGCATTGCCGGACCACGCCGCCCAGGCCGCGGGCAACATCGCCTCCTCCGACAGCGCTTCGGAGATCTTGATCGACGGGAAGTAGAGGAACAGCGCCACGAGGAACGCGACCAGGAAGCCGGCCACGCGATCGCCGCTGCGGAACATGAGCGCAATCGGGATCCCGATCAGCACGAACACCACGCACGCCAGGGCGATCGCCAGCCGCGAGTGCACCGACGCCTGGACCTCCGGGGAGTCAAAGCCCTTGCGATCCCGTTCAGGCCGCGTGAGCCAGGCCACGAGCTGGTGCGTGCCCAGGTCCTCGATGCCGTACTCCCAGGCGCCGCGGGGCAGCGCGCGTCGCAGGATCGTCTTCTTGCCGCTGATCGGCGAACCCTTGGTGGAGCGGAAGTCGAACAGGTGCAGCTCGATCTGGTTGGTCTGGTCCCGGATCACGATGTCGCCCGACTCGGCCCGGATCTCGCGCTCGAGTTCGGGCGGCTCGTCATCCTCCGGCTCGGTGAAGAACTGGATGCGCAGGCCTTGGGGCTTGCCCTGCTCATCGAAGAGGTCGACCGCGATCACCGTGCGATCGTCGAGTTCGACAGGTTCACCTGAACTCAACTTGTTCTTGATGATGTTGGCCGGGTTGACCTCCTTGGTGAGCCGCCGCTTGGTCTGTTCGGCAAAGGGCATGCCGTCGTCCATGCACCAGATCAGGAACACGCACCACACCGCACCGAAGACCAGGCCGGGCACGTACATGTGCCAGGGGTGGACGCCGCTCGCCCGCAGCGTGGTGATCTCGTTGTCGGCTGCCGCGCGGCTGTAGGTCAGCACCGTGGCCACCAGCACGGCCACCGGCACCATCAGGTTGATCGCCGTGGTCGCGAAGATCGGCAACAGGAGGGCGAAGGTGGACATGTCCAGGCCTTCGATCTGGTGCACGATCTTGGCGCACATGACCAGCATGATCACCGCCATGAGCACCAGGATGGTGGTCACGGCGTTCCACATCAGCTCGCGGACGATGCGGCGCTGGAACAGCATCAGGAGCCGTCGCCCGGGGCGTCCGGGTCCAGCTCGTCGCGCGCCTCGTCGGTGATGCCCAGTGCCCCGAGGATGCCGGCCGCCCGACTGTTCATGGCGCTGCGGCGCTCGTCGGTGTCGTCGTCCCAGCCCAGCAGGTGCAGCGTGCCGTGGACCACGTAGAGCAGCAGCTCGTGGCGCGGGTCGAGCCCGCGCGCTTGCGCCTCGCGGGCCGCCGTCTCGCCCGACACGACCACTTCGCCGCGCAGCCCGTCGGGGGACGGGTCGTCGCCGTACGAGAAGGCGATGGCGTCGGTGGCCCAGTCGTGCCCGAGGAAGCGCGCATTCACCTCCCGGATCGTCTCGTCGTTGACCAGCGCCACCGAGATGTCGGGTGCGCCGGCCTGCTCCTCGGCGAACGTCGCGGCCACCACGGCGCGCACGTCGACCGCCGACACGCGCACCCGGCGCTGCCGGTTGGCCACGGGGATGATCGCCGACGGACTCACGGCTTGCGCTGCCTCCGGTCGCGTGGTCCGGTCGCCTGACGGCCCTCCCGTTCCCGTTCGTCGGTCTCGTAGGCGGTCACGATCTTCTGCACCAGGGGGTGACGGACGATGTCCTTGTTACCGAGACGGACCACGTCGATTCCAGGCAGGTTGCGCAACAGGCTCTCGGCGTGCCGCAGGCCCGAATTGCGTGGACTGGGCAGATCGGTCTGGGAGTCGTCGCCGGTCACCACGATCTTGCTGTTGATGCCCATGCGCGTGAGGAACATGCGCATCTGGCCGATCGTGGCGTTCTGGCCCTCGTCCAGGATGATGAAGGCGTCGTCGAGCGTGCGGCCGCGCATGTAGGCGAGCGGCGCGATCTCGATCACGTCGGTCTCCATGTAGTGCTGCAGGCGCCCCGGCTCGAGATGGGCGCTGAGTGCGTCGGAGAGCGGGCGCAGGTACGGGTTGATCTTGGCCTGGAAGTCACCCGGCAGGAAGCCCAGGTGCTCGCCGGCCTCCACCGCGGGGCGCACGAGCACCAGCTTGCGGAACTGGCCGCGTCGCAGGGCCGAGACCGCGACCGCCGCGGCGAGGTAGGTCTTGCCCGTCCCCGCCGGGCCGATGGCGACGGTGATGGTGGCCTTCTCGATGGCGCGCACGTAGCGCTCCTGGCCCTTGCTGCGCGACGTGACGCCCGGCGGCAGCCCCGGCCCGCCCGCCTTGATGGCTTCCTCCTCGACCTGCGCCGCGGCGACCGCATGCCCGTTCTCGAGCAGCTTCTTCACCACGTCGACGTCGAGGTCGCCCTTGCTGCGGATGTGCTGCAACAACTCGCGCACCACCGCCATGGCGTCCGCCACGTCCTCGGGCTCGCCGCCCTCGATGTGCACGCGGCCGCCGTGGACGGTGAGCGCCACGCCGAACCGGTTGCGGATGGCGCGAGCGTGCCCGTCCTGCGGACCCAGCAGCGTGCGCTCCTCGTCGAGCGAGTGCAGAGGAACGGTTTCGCTCACGACTCTCCCAGGGCTCGGCGCCCGCCAGACGCGCGTCGTGGCTCAACCGGAATTCGGTGCGCCGACGACGTCAGCCAAGGAGCGCAGTATAGGCGAGCGCGAAGGGGCCCACCAACAGCAGCGAATCGGCCAGATCGAGCATCCCGCCGGCCTCTCCGAGCATGTGGCCCGAGTCCTTCACGCCGCACGCACGCTTGAACAGCGATTCCGACAGATCGCTCACGATCGCGATGGCTGCGATGCCCAGTCCGAGCAGGAGCGCCGCGCCGGCGCCGGTCAGGAGTCCCGCGGGGGACGGGTCGCAGCCCCAGACGCCGGGCCGCAGCAGTAGCAGCGCGAGCAGCGCCGGCAGCACGAGCCCGCCCACGGCGCCCTCGATCGTCTTCTTGGGGCTGATGCGCGGGGCGAGCGGGTGCTTCCCGAGGAACTTGCCGGTGAAGTACGCGCCGATATCCGACGACTTGGCCACCAACACGACGCCCACCGCGAACTCGAGGGCACCGCCCAGGGCCAGCCGCACGAGGCACGCGACGCCGCCCGCGTAGGCCAACGCGAAGAGCGGGTGCCGCGCCAGCCGAGCCGCACTTTCGCCCGGGCCGGCGGGAATGCGCGCCAGGGCAACCAGCCCGGCGACGATGCTGGCCCCGGTGAGCACGTCCCCCGCGGTGCGCCAGGGCCCGTCCGGACGCAGCGCGGCCAGCACTTGCACGCCGAACCACGCGGCGCCGAGCAGCCAGACCAGCATTCGCAAGGCCCCGCGCGCGCCGCCCATGGTGAGCAGTTCGGCGAGCGACCCCAACGCCAGCAGTCCCCCCAGCGCGGCCGTGCACCACGGGCGCTCGCCCACCAGACCGCGGCAGTCCAGCATGAAGCAGGTCACCGCCACCAGCAGGATCGTCGCACCGACGAGGACGCGCTTCAGCACCGGCGTGGGCTACCGACGAACCGCGGCTTCGGGTGCATCCACCAACCCGCCGTACTTGCGCGTGCGCGTGGCGAAACTGCGCAGCGCGCCGTGCAGCTCCTCCACCGTGAAGTCGGGCCAGCAGGCCTGCGTGACGTAGAGCTCGCTGTAGGAGATCTGCCAGAGCAGGAAGTTGCTCACGCGCAGCTCACCCGCCGTGCGCACCAGCAGGTCGGGGTCGCGCCCGGGTTGGTACAGGTTGGCGCTGATGGCCGCTTCATCGATGTCCTCGGGAGCCAGCTCGCCCGCCGCGACGCGCGCCGCCAGCTTGCGCGCGGCGTCGACGATCTCGGTGCGCCCTCCGTACCCCAGAGCGAGGCAGAGGTTGAGCCCGCGGTTGCCCGCGCTCAGCTCCATGGTGCGATCCAGCTCCTTGCGCGCGCTGCTCGGCAGGTCGTCGAGACGCCCGATGGCCGTGAGCCGCACATCGTTCTCCTCGAGCGTGGGGCGCTCGTCGATCAGGAACTTGCGCAGCAGGCGCATCAGGTACTGGATCTCGGCTCGCGGCCGCTTCCAGTTCTCGATCGAGAACGCGTACAGCGTGAGCTGCTCCAGGTGCAGACGTGCGCACTCGGTGGTGATGTTGCGGATCGTCCCGGCACCCCGATCGTGACCGGCGGTGCGGCGCAATCCCTGCGCCTGGGCCCAGCGTCCGTTGCCATCCATGATGATGGCGACGTGTCGGGGCAGCTTGTCGGGGGCGATCCCGTCGAGGGTGGTCCGTCCGGGAGTGGGCCCTGCGGTCACGAGCTCACCCCGCCGGCCGGGGTCGGATCAGCAGTTCGCCTGGCCGGGTTCCTGAACATGGTCGACTCGCGCCCCGGGCCCACCGAGAGGATCTCCCAGGGCACCCCGACGCGCGAGCAGATCTCGTCGACGAACGCCCGGCAGGTCTCGGGCAGGTCGGCGACGTCGCGCACGGCGGACACGTTCTCGGTCCAACCGGGGAACATCTCGATGATCGGCTTGGCGCGCTCCACGAGAGTGGTATCGACCGGGTACTCGTCCACGGTTTCGCCGTCGATCTCGTAAGCCGTCACCAGCCCGACCTCGGGCATGCCGCTCATCACATCGAGCTTGGTGATGGCCAGGCCGTCGAACTCGCAGAGCTGGGCGGCGTAACGGGCCACGGGGACGTCGAACCAGCCGCAGCGCCGGGGCCGGCCGGTGGTGGCACCGAACTCGCCGCCGCCTTCGCGCAGGTGATCGGCCTGGGCGTCGAACAACTCCGACGGGAAGGGCCCGGCGCCGACCCGCGTGCAGTAGGCCTTGACCACGCCGATCTGGTGCCCGATGCGCCGCGGACTCACGCCCGCGCCCGCGGCGATGCCGAGCGTGTCGGAGTTGCTCGAGGTCACGAACGGGTAGGTGCCGTGATCGATGTCGAGCATGACGCCCTGGGCGCCCTCGAAGAACACGTGCTTGCCGTCGTCGAGGGCGGCGCGCAACACGCGGCCGGTGTCGGTCACCAGCGGGGCGAGCCGTTGGCCCAGGGCCCAAGCGTCCGCGAAGACCTGCTCCAGATCGAGCGCCTCGCCTTCGTAGACCTGGGTGATGAAGCGGTTCTTCTCCTCGACGTTCGCCTCGAGGCGTGCGCGCAGGCGTTGCTCGTCGATCAGGTCGTACATGCGGATGCCGGCCCGGTGCGCCTTGTCGGCGTACGCCGGTCCGATGCCGCGACCCGTTGTGCCGATCGGCACGCCGGCCTTGCGCCCCTCGCGCAGGGCGTCGAGCGTCTTGTGATAGGGCATCACGCAGTGCGCGTTGCCCGCCACCGCGAGGCGCGACATGACGTCGATCCCGCGCTCGGTGAACTGGTCGATCTCCGACAAGAGCTGGGCCGGATCGATCACCAGCCCGCCGCCGAGCACGTTCAGCTTGCCTTCGCGCAGCACGCCCGAGGGCAGCAGGTGGAAGACGAACTTGTTGCCCTCGACGATCACCGTGTGGCCGGCGTTCGCCCCGCCCTGGAAGCGCACGACGACGTCAGCCTGATCGGTGATCAGGTCGATGATCTTGCCCTTGCCCTCGTCTCCCCACTGGGCACCGATAACGCTCGTGGCTGGCATGGCTATTCTGCTTCCGAGGGAGCGAACGGCGCAGGTTAGACAGGCCCGCACACCTTCGCAAGTGGCCTCCGGGGCCGACCGGACCGAGCGCTGCCCCGGGCCCGCCCCTCGCAGCGTGTGGTGCAAGTCACACCGCCCGCTGCTAGCGATCCTCGGCGTCTGCTCCGGCCCCGTCGCCCGCTCCCACGCGCTCCGGCTCGGCGTCGATGTCGACGTAGCCGAGTTCGGAGAGCACGTCGAGCGTCTCGCTGTCCCAGCCGGCTCGCGGTGCCCGTTGCCCGTGCTGGATGCTCCAGGATTCGGCCCGGAGCATGAGGTCTCGGAGCCGCTCGAAGTCGTCGCCCTCGGCTTGCAAGGGCATCCGGCAAGCCGGATCGACGCGCAGGTCGTACAGCTCCCACTCGACGCCACTCTGCGGATAGGACAAGGACGTCAGCAGGTGTTCCGGAGTGCGGACGCTCGACAGCCCCCGTCGTTCGGGCCGACCCTCGTCATCGTGCACCACGGCCTTCACCGTCTGGCTGAAGGCGAAGCCCTCGCGCACACCCCGTTGCAGCGACGGTCGCACGCTCTCGGGTTCGTACTCCACGCCGAGCAGATCGAGCAACGTGGCGCACACCCCCATCTGGCTGATGACCTCGGACACACGCCGGGGCTCGCCGAGCTGCCCCCCCGGTGCCCAGACGAGCAGGGGCACGTGCGTCGTCTCGTCGAACAACTGGCTGCCGTGACCGTAGCGACCGTGCTCGAGGAACTCCTCGCCGTGATCGGAAGTGAGCACGAGCACGGTGGAGTCGGCCCGGCCCGAGGCCTCGATGGCGTCCACCAGGGCGCCGAGCCGGTCGTCGAACCAGGCCACGTCACCCAGGTATCGCTGGCGCATGAACTCCACGTCGTCGGCGGCGTCGACGAGTTCCCTGCCGGCGAAGAACTGGCTCGCGCGCCGGTCGTCGATGGCCGGCACGTCGCGACCGCGCTGATCCGCGTCGACGAAGCGCTCGCGCCACGGCTCGGGCGCGTTGAACGGGTGGTGGGTGTCGAAGTAGTGCACGAACAGGAGGCGCTGCCAACCGGCGTGCAGGTCCAGCCAGCGCCGCGTCAGGGCGTTCATCTGCCGCGCGTTCGCCGTGCGCAACACCGAGTAGCTCTCGAAGCCCCGGGCGAAGCCTGCCTCGGGACGCAGCAGGCCGTTGGCCACCAGCGCTCCGGTGGTGACACCGGCCTCCCGCGCCCGCTCGGCGACCGTCGTGGCTCCATGGGCGATGGTCAGGCGGTCGTGATCCACCGACCCGTGGGCGCCGGGGGGCAGGCCGGTGAGCAGGCTGGCCGTGGTCGGCGCGGTCCAACTGCTCGGCGCGAAGGCGCGCTCCCACACGATCGAACGCGCGGCGAGTTCGTCGAGGCGGGGTGAGACACCGGCGGGCCCGCCCCAGGGCCCGAGCACGTCGGCGCGCAGGGTGTCCACCTGCAACAGCAGCACGGTCGGTCGTTCGCGTGACTCGGTGCGGCGGGCGACCGAGCGCGAGCGTTGCAAGCGCAGGTCGGCCAGGCCCACCCGCGCCCGGTTGGCGCGGTAGCGGGCTGTGACGATCGCCTCGGCCTGCTCGTCGTATTCGCGGTACGCGACCCAGCGCGCCGCGAAGTCGGCATGCTCTAGCGTGACCGTCAGCACCTGGTCCGAACCGACGAACCGGTCGAGCGACACGACGACAGGGTGCCATGCGGTGCCGCTCACGCGCTCCACCGCCACGCGCTCCCCGGCCACCTCGAAGACCACGTCCACCGCGGTGTCGGGCGGCAGGCGCGGGTCGATGGCGACCTCCGTCGCGAGCACCTGACCGGGCTCCACGTCCACCCTGGTCCGCAGGCGCACCTCGCGGCCCTCGAGCAGCACGGCGGCAGCGCGACCGCGGAACGCCCCCTCGACCGACATCAGAGGCACCTTGTGGTTGGTGCGCTGATCGTCGGCGTCACGGCGGAAGGCGAAATGGAAGCGCCCGTCGGTGCCATCGATGCGATGCAACAACGGCCACGTCTGGTCGAAGGTGATGGTTCCGTCGTCGGTGAGCAACGTCGCCTGCGTCGCAACGTGGGGTTCGAGCAGCAACACCCGCGCGTCGGGATCACGGCCCGGCTCACCCTCGACGGTCACCGCCACGCCCAGGCTGCCGGCGGGCAGCGCCAGTTCCACTGAGACCACCGGGCCGTCGCGCAGCGTCCGGTCGTCGGCCGCGGGATCGGGTTCGATGACCGGGACGTCGACGACGACCTGCACCGGCTCCCCGTCGGAACTCGTGAGCGCCGTGACGCGCACCGAGCAGGCGCTGCGATCCGTCCCCGTGCCGCGCAGACGCCGGGCCACGTCCATGCGGAAGAGCGCCGGCCCGGCCACGATGCGCGCGCCCCACCCGTCCGCCACGCGCCACTGCAACTCCCCGGGTCGCTCGAGCAGCACGGGCAGCTCGTCCCGATCGGGATTGACGCCCCACAGGTCGTTGCCCGTCTCGAGCCGGCGGGGGCGCCCGCCCGCCGTGACGACCACGTGCTCGGTGTCGAGCAACAGGTCGAGGCGCGCTTCGCCGCCCGTGCCGGATGACCCCGTACCCGACGATGACGTCCCGTCGCCGCAGCCCGTCAGCAGCCAGGACGCCAGCAGGCTTGCGACCAGGACGCGCACGGTCAGCGAGGCTCGTCGCTGCCGGCGTGAGCGGAACCATCGGTTCCAGGAGCGTCGGCCTCACCGTCGGCGTGGCCCGCGTCGTCGTCCGCCGAGGCGCCGGGAGCTGAGCTGTCGTCCCCCGACTTGCCGGGTTCGGCGTCGTCGCGATCGGAGTCGTCGCGATCGGGGTCGGAACCACTGCGCCCCTCGGTCCCGCCGCCCTCCGGAGGCGCCTCGGTGTCCTCGACCCCGGCGTCGTCGCTCTCGCTCTCCACGTAGCCGAGCTGCTCGATGGCGTCGAGCACCTGACTGTCACCGCCGGCCGCGAGCTTGCCCGTGAGGTGCTGCTTCGACCAGTTCAGGGCGCGACTCAGGTGCTCTTGCAACCTGCGTCCGGTGGGCCCCGCGATGGGTAACGGCCGTTGCGCCTCGGGGTCGAGACGCAGGTCGTACATCGACAGCTCGGTCTCGTCGGCGCCCTCGGCGGGGTGACGCGCGATCAGCAGGTGGTCGTCGGTGCGCACGCTGGTGATCCAACGTCGCAGCGGGTCGCCGCCACCCGAGAGCACGATGCCCTTGTTCGTCTCGCTGAACGCGAAGCGCTGCGCCGGTTCGTCCAGCAGGGACGTCTCAAACACCGTCGAGTCGTGCTCCACGTCCATCACCTCGAGCACCGTGTCGAACAGACCCACCGTGCTCCTCACGCCCTCCACGCGGCGCGGGGGCCCGAGTTGGCCGCCGGGCGCGTAGCCCACCAACGGCACGTGCAGCGCCTCGTCGAAGAGCTGGCTGCCGTGGCCATGCAGCCCGTGGTCCATGAACTCCTCGCCGTGGTCGGCGGTGAACAACACCACCGTGTTCTCGGCCAGCTCGAGTTCCTCGAGCAGGTCGATCAGCGCGCCCACCTGAGAGTCGAACCACTCGATCTCGCCCAGGTAGCGCTGGTACATCATGCGCACGTCGGGGTCGTCACGCGGGATCGTCTCGCCCTTGCGCAGCCGGTTGTTGAGGCGGATCGGCGCACCGGCGATGCCCAGGTTGACCAGCTCCGGCTCGACGTAGCGCAGGCGATGGTCACCCGGCGCGTTGAACGGGTGGTGCGGGTCGAAGTAGTGCAGGAACAGGAAGAACTGCTGGCCCGCGTGGTCCTCGATGAAGCCCCGGGCGAGGTCGTTCACCTGACGCGCGTTGGCGTACGGGATGTGCCCGTACTCCTCGAAGCCCCAGCCGAAACCCTTGCGCGGCAGCAGCAGGTCGTTGGACGCGAAGGCACCTGTGGCGGCGCCTGCCGCGCGGATGTGCTCGGCCAGCGTGGTGACGTCGGTGGGCATGGCCACCCGATCGTGATCCACGGCGCCGTGGGCCGTGGGCAACAACCCGGTGAACAACGTCACCGTGGAGGGCAACGTCCACGGGCTCGGCGCGAAGGCGCTGTCCCAGATCACCGCGCGCGGCGCGAGCGCGTCGAGGCGCGGCGTGAGCCCGGTCTGCTCCCCGCCGTACATGGGCAGCACGTCGGCCCGCAGGGTCTCGGCGTGCAGCACGATCACCGAGGGACGCTTCGCCGTGGCCGGGCGCCGGGGCACCGCGCGTTCGCGCACCAGCCGCGGGTTGGCCAGCCCGGCTCGCACCACCTTGGCTCGGTAGAACACCC
This sequence comes from Planctomycetota bacterium, assembly GCA_029259695.1. Classification (GTDB taxonomy): domain Bacteria; phylum Planctomycetota; class B15-G4; order B15-G4; family B15-G4; genus OFTM49. The sequence goes on along the minus strand of JAJDEQ010000038.1, from coordinate 19,340 downwards.
GCACCCGGTCGCCGCGGGTGAAGTCGATGTCCGTGCGCGGCACGCTGTCGGGCTCGAGGCGCGTGTTGTCGAGGCGCACCTGGAGCACCCGCACGTGGGTGCCGGCCCACTCCCCCAGGGGCACGACCACTTCGCGCCACGCGGTCGAGTCGATGCGCTCCACCGCCGCGACGCGATCGTTGATCAGCAACTGGAGATCCACCGACGTGCCCGAGGGCATGCGGTCGTCGAGCGCCAGCGCGCAGCGGAAGACCGTGTCGCGGTGGATCGTCACCTCGACCTTGGGTTGCGCCGCGGGCCGGGCCAGCAGGGCCAGCGCCGGCCGCGCGTGCTTGCCGGTGAAGGAGCCCACCGGCTCCACCAGGGGCAGCTTGACCGTCGTCTCGCCACCCCTGTCGTCGATGCGCAGGGCGAAGTCGACCTTCCGGTCATCCCGGGCGAAGCGGTGCAGCAGGCGTTCGCCGTCGGGCACGATCGTCGTGTGCTCGCGCAGGTCGACCTCCCGGGGCGGCTGCAGCAAGCGCGGCGACAGCAGCAACGCCAGCGAGCCGGCGGCCATGCCGTCCGGCGACGTGGTCTCGATCTCGATCAGCGCCGCGCCGTCGGGCAGTGCCAGCTCCAGATCGCGCAGCGTGCTCTCGCGCAGCGCGTCGGGACCCACGCCGGGGTTCTCGCCGATGGCCGGCAGCGGCACTTCGACCGAGGGCAGTTCCGTCGCCGGCGAACCGTCCGGGAGTTCGATCACACGCACGCTGACAGCGCACGGCGTGCGGTCTTCGGACGGCCCCATCTGTCGTCGCCCCAGCTTGGCCACGAAGCGGGCCCCCGGACGGGCGGGTACGTACCAGCGCAATCGCCCGCGCCGCGGGAACAGCACGGCCAGTTCGTCCCGATCCGGGTTGAGTCCGGTGACCGCGTTCCAGACCTCGAACTCCGTGCGGCCCTCGAAGCCCTCCAGGAACTCCACATGGGCCGCGTCCGCCAGCATGTCGCGCCGGCCGTCGATGGCCACGGGGATCGGCCGGTCCCAGAGGAACCAGGCGAGACCCAGCACGGCGATCGTCACACCCACCAGCACGGGCAGCCGGCCGGCGCCACGCAACGCGCGAGTCCCGGGCGCCACTAGCCCTCCCCGCCGCTGCGGCTGCGCTGCTCCAGGTACTCGGTCAGCAAGGCGTCGTAGAGCATCTCCTCGAGCGGGACGTCCTGCTGGGTCTTGCCCCAGATCTGGCCGGGAGCGCCCGGGACCAGGTGGTGCACCACCGCGAACATCTCCACGTCGATGCCCCACTCGCGCTCCTCGAGGTGGATCCGCAGGCGCAGGCGACGGGTGTCGTCGTAGACCGGGTCGACCTCCAGGTTGCCCAACTCGGGGTCCCACTCCATGCCCAGCCCGCCGAAGCGCTCGGTCATGAAGCGTGTCGTCACCCGACGCACCAGCTCGACCCCCTCGTCGTACTCGATCTCTTCGATGGAGTAGCTGCGCCAACCGATCTGCGGCTCGAACAGCAGGCAACCGCCGAGCAGCGCCGTGACGGCGAGCAACAGGCAGGAGCGCGAGAACCGCGGGGCGCGGGTGGCAGCAGGCAAGGCGGGCATGCGCGCATTCTCGACGGCGCGGGAGCGCCCCGCAAGCGGTGTCGGCGAGGACTCACTCGACGGCCACCGGCGTGCTCCGCGGCTCATCGGGGCGATTCCAGCAACGACTCGGCCTGGCCCAGCCAGTCCAGCGCCTGCGACGGTTCTCCGTCGAACCAGGCCACGAGCCCCCGGGCCCAGTGCTCCAGCACATCGTGCGCGGAGGTCGCCTGCGCCAGCTCCCCGTCCTGGACGAGTGCCGCGAAACCATCCCGCACACGCTGCTCGAGCGCCAGGAACGTCTCCAGTTCGTCGCTCCAGAGGCCGGTGAGCAGGGTCGTGAGCGCATCCAGCCCGGCGCTCGCGTCGCCCTCGAGGACCTGGAGCAGCGCGGCGTTCTTCGCGTCGAGCAGCGGCTGCAGGTTGCCCGGCAGCGCGGTGCGCCGCGGTCCCATGACGAACGGGCTGGCCCGCTCGCACAAGGTGGCGTAACGACGCACCCGTTGCAGCGCCTGGTCCAGGCGAGCGAGCTGCTCAGCGGTCGGGGCCTGCCACGGGGGCGGCCACGGCTCGTCTGCGCCCACGTGCCGCTCGGCCCAGGACACCGCCGCGAGGTAGGACTCGTGACTCAGCAGCCGGCCGAGCAGCCCGCTGCGCCGAAGATCCCGCGGTGCGCCGTCCTCCACCCGCGCGAAACCCACGCACACGATCCAGCCGTCGCCGAAGGGGACGCGCACCCAGGGCGTGCCGGCGCGCAACTCGTTGTGCCCCAGGGTCACCAGCAGTTCCTCCGAACCTTCCGGCAACGGGCCGCGCACCATGGCCACCGGCGACAGACTCTCGTCGCCACGACCCAGCAGGGAGGGCGGGACGGCGCGGTCGTAGAAGTGCGGCGTCGGCCGGTCGAATGTGTCCCGCGCGTAGTCGGCCCGCTCCTCCACCCAACGCCGCGCCACGTGCACGCGGCCCATGAAGTTGCCGGTGGCACGGGCCACCGGCAGTGACACCGGGAGAGCCGGCACCGTGAGCACACCGCGGCCCATGCCCAGCAGTCGCGCCACGTCGTCCTCGATCGGGTCCGGGAGCAGCACGACGGCGGTGCTCCCGGCGTGCACGAGCTGCCACACGCGCAACTGTTCGGCCAGCGATACGTCGGCGGCGAAGCGCTCGGGACGCGACAACAGGACACCGCCGGTGGCGGTCTCGGGGGTCTCGGCCAGTCCCACACCCCAGGCGTCCAACTCCTCGTGCACCGACTCGTGCCCGGGAGGGACCCACACCCGGAGCGGGACATGCGGCCCCACCACGTCGCCGGTCGAGCCGTCGACCATGCCCGTACCGGGACCGTAGAGCCCCTCCTGGACGCGCTCCGCCCGGATCTTGCGGCGAACGTCCCGCGGTGTCGCCGTGTCGAGCACGCGACCTCCGTCTCGCAGGCTCGCATCGAGCCGGATCAGGGAGGTCGGAACGTCGGGCGAGAACCGCGGACGCGGGAGTTCGGCCCGCAGTACGGTCACGCCCGGGGCGAACATGCGCCGATCGAATGCCTGCCCCATGGCGTAGGTATCGAGCCGCCCCGACCAATGGACCGGAGTGGCCCACAACTCGACGCTCGCCGACACCGCCGTGCCCGTGTCATTCACGATCACCACGTCGACACGGCCGGTCCGGTCGCCGAGGAGGAACGCCCCGCTTTCGGGGAACAGGCTCACCGTGAGCGGGCGCAACGCGTGGCGGATGCGCTCGCGCACGGGACGCGGGTTGCCCCAGGCGTCGAGCACGCCGGCGCTCGGCTCGGACGACACGGCCTGCCATTGGGTGTAGCAGAGCAGGTCCAGGGCCGGGTTGGCGCGCAGGGCTTCGATCATGTCCTCGGCGGCGTCGGCCTGGAGTTCGTGGGCTTCGGGGTGCCAGCTCTCGGCGCGCCACGTCTCGCCGCGCTCGCGGGCGCGTCGCGCGTTGCCGTCGTAGCCCTTGAACAGCGCGAACTCCTCGTCGCGCACGCCCCGCTCGCGGTAGCCGGCGAACGCTGCCGCGGTGTCCATCACCGTGCCGTAGCCGAACTCGCTCACGAACACCGGGCCCGGCTCGTCGGCGCCCAGCGTGCGCATGCGCTCCCGTTCGTCGAGCGGCAGCGGATAGGGCGGGTAGACGTGCTCGTCGCGCATGGGGGCCAGGGGCACGGGTTCGTGCGCGGCGAGGGCGGCGGCCGGGTCGAGCAACAGCGCGGCGTCGGGGCGCGCCGGCGCGTAACGCCCTCCGTCGAGGAAGCCTCCCGAGTCCACCAGCACCGGCCGCGTGGGGTCGAGGCGGGCGAGCCGGCGCGTGAGGTCGTGGCCGTAGCGGTAGCCCTTGCCGCTCATCTCGTTGAGCACGCCCCACATGACGATCGACGGGTGATGCCGATCGCGCGCCACCATCCAGTCGATCTCCCGCTCCAGCCGCGCGCGCAGCCCCGGGTCGTCCTCCACCCAGCCGATGGCGGGCTCCTGCAGCACGAGCAGGCCCTGGCGGTCACAGGCGTCGAGGAACGCCTCCGGCGCCGGGCGCACGTGGGCACGCACCAGGTCGAAGCCGGTGGCCTTGATCTCCGCCACGACCCGCTCGAGCTCCTCGGCGCTCGGCGTGACTCCGCCCGTGCCGGCGAAGTGCGGTTGATACAGCACGCCGTGCAGGCGGCGTCGCTCGCCATTGAGGAACACGTCGCCGTCGCGGAACTCGAAGGTGCGCAAGCCGAAGCTGCGGGACGGGCGCCCGCCGAGCTTCAGCGTGGACGGCTCGCCGCTCGCCACGCCGCCCTCGATAGCCACGATCTCCAGTTCGTACAGGGCAGGACTCTCGGGCGACCACCAGCGCGGGTCGGGAAGCACCAGTTCGCCTTCGAGGCTGACGCTCGTGTCGCCGCTCGCGATGGGTTCGCAGGCTGTGCTCACGATCAGCGTCGGCGCGTCGCCCCGCTCGGCCGACGGCCCGCGCACGTCGACGCGAAATGCGAAGTCCGCGCTGCGCCAGCCCGGCGGCAGTTCACAGTGCGCGTGCCAGCGCACGCTCCCGCCACGCCCGTCGACCTGCAACGCCAGCCGTTCGACCGTCGGCAGGTGGTCCACGTGCAACGCGACGTCACCGAGGATGCCGCCCCAGTTGTGGTACCAGCTCTCCTTCGCGTGCGGCGTGGTGGCGAGCGTCAGGCCCAACGTGGGCACGGCGCCCGCGTCGAGCACCATCAGCACCAGCACGTGCTCGGCGCCGGGACGCAACGGCTCGGTGATCTCGAAGGCGAACGGATCGTAGCCCCCTGCGTGCTCGCCGATGGGCACGCCGTCCAACCACGCTCGGCAGGAGTGGTTCACCTGCTCGAAGCGCAGCCGGGAGCGGGCACCCCCGAGCTCCGCCGGCGCGCTGAACCTGCGGCTGTACCACACGACGCCGTCGTAGCCGGTCGCGGTCTCCAGGTCGAAGAGCGCCGTGGCCTCCGCGCCCTCCAGGGGGCCGGGAACATCGATCGGGAAGGGCTCGGACGGCGCGGCCGGCGGCGTGCGCCCGGCGCAGAGATCGCCGGCCCAGTCCTCGTCGAGCCCGACGGCACCCGGATCGAGGAGCAGGCTCCAGGAACCTGCGAGGGACACCGTGGTTGAGGTCCGGGCCGGCTCGTCCTGGCCGCAGGCCGCTCCAACGGCCAGCGCGACCAGGAGCACGGCCGTCGACACGGCGTGGACGAGCGGGCGCCGGGAACGCAGGATGTCTGTTCACCTCCACCGGGCCGCGCAGGGCCACGACGCGGACGGACCGACCCTACACGACCCGGCCGCCGGCGCGAACCGCGCCACCCGTCCCCCGATCCCTCGTCGAGGTTGGCGTGACCACCCGCTCCCCTACCAGATCACGCCCGGCCCTCCCGCCGCAGGCCTCGGGCGGGCGCCCCGGTCGCGAATGCCGTGCCGATCTCGAGGGCCCGCGGCAACCGGGATCCCACGCACGCCGGCTCTGCGCGCTGCTCCTGGTCGCGCTGGCCGTCGGCCTGACCGGCGTGCCCGCTCGGGCGGGCGCGTGGCCGGGGACGGCGCGCGCTGCCGCCAAGCGCGTCGCGCTCGTCCGCGTCGCGGTCGACGAGGGCGCCGGGATCTACCACGCCCGCGAACACCTGACCTTCGGCGTGCCCCTGGCCCGCGGCCGGGTCGCCGACGTCTCGCGCCTGCGCGCCTGGCGCCTGGATGACGACGGCGCGCTGCCGATCCAGGCGCGCAGCCTGTCGAGCTGGCCCGACGGCAGCGTGCGCTGGGCCCTGGTGGACACGCAGCTCGAGCTGCAGGCCCGTGTCCAACTCGTGGTGGCCGTCGGCCTGGCGGACGACATCGCCGCCGACGACAGCCCCTGGTCCCTCGCCGTCGACGACAGCAACGGCGGGCTGGTCCTGCGCGACGGCCCGCGCCAGCGCCCGGTGCTCACCCGCGGCCTGCGTGGCGACGCCGTGGGCGGCCTGCGCGCCCGTCTGGTCGACCGCTTCGGCCACGAGTACCGCGCCGACGTCGCTCGAGACGCGCCGCTGATCGGGCCCGGCGAACCCCTCTCGGTGGCCGACGTCCCGGCCCTGGCGATCGAGACCGAGGGCGACGAGCGCAGCAACGAAGCATGGGGTGTCGAATGGCTCGAGTGGGGCCCGTTACGCGCCACCGCGCGCATCCGCGGCGGCCACCGCGCCGTCGACGACGAAGGCCTGCCGATCGACTTCTACAGCTTCACGGCCTACGTGCACTACCTGGCCGGCAAGCCGCTGGTGCGCGTGGAGTGGTCGCTCGAGAACGGTCCGTTGGAGGACCCGCCGGGCCGCCTCGCCTTCCGCAGCTACGATCTCGTGATCGACCCCAGTCGCGTACCCGACGGCATCGACGTGAGCGGCCACCCGTCCCACGACCCGGTGCCGTTCCGCCTGCGCCAGGACGGACCGCTGCCGACGAACTACGACTACGAGGTGAACGGGCGCGACATCCCCAAGGGCCGCGGCGGAGACCTCTGGGCCGGCGTGCTCGACGAACGCGATCGCAAGGCGCCGCGCGGCACGTACGTGCACATGGTCGACTCGGCCGGCAACCACCCCAGCGAGCTGAGCTACGCGCCCAGCGGCGAACTCGTGCTGGGTCTGCTGCCGCCCGCACCCGGCGACGAGTACTTCCTCGACGACGCCTCGCGCAAGACGTTCCGGCTCGACGTGGCCTGGAACGTCAACCGCGCCGGCCGCGCCGCCATGCTGGGCGCCACCCGTCCCACCCACGTGACACTCGACGCGCGCGACGTGGCCCGCAGCAAGGCCTGGGGCGACAGCGGCCTGTTCTACGTGCCGCGGCCGGGCGAGCGTTCCCGTCCGGTCCCGCCGCCGCGCGACCCGCCCTCCGGCTGGGCCGACCTGGGCGAGTGGCGTGCGCGCAACACGCACTCCACCGGCTCGCCGCGCAACCGGCTCAGCGTCTACCTCGAAGCCGTGCAGTCGGGGCGCCAGGAGCTGTACGAGCTGGCACGCCTGCGCGCCTATCACGCCATGGACCTGCGGCCCTACCACATCATCGGTTTCTCGGCCGACGAGTATCCGGGCGCCAACCTGTTCGAGGGCGTGCCCCACCCCAACGAGAAGCCCGAACGCAGCCTGGGCCGCAAGGGGATGAAGGGCCTCTACCCGGATTACAAACGTGACCTGCCGAGCAAGGGGCACGGCTACAACGGCTTCGACCCCGAGCACATGACGCTCGACGACGTGTACGAATGCTACCTGCTGACCGGCTCGTGGATCGCGCTCGACGCGCTGCGCTCGGCGGGCGAGGCCATGCTCACCTGGCGCTGGGTGAAGGACTACCTGCACAGCTCGCGCGCCTTCGGCTGGACGCTGCGCGCGCTCGTCCAGGTGCACCGTGCCACCGGCGACCCGCGCTACATCGAAGCGGCGCGCAAGATGGTCACCATGGCCGAGGCCGAGCGCGGCAAGGGAGAGGTGAAGTACCTGCGCAAGAGCAACAAGAAGGACAAGCGGCACATCGAGGACCAGGAGTCGGAGTCGCCGTGGATGGTGGCGGTGGCCATGCACGGTCTGTGCGCGTACTACGACGTGACCGGCGACGAACGGGTGCCGCCGATGCTCGCCGACCTCACGGCGTTCTGTCTGTCGGGCCTGCGCGACAACGGCTTCGTGGCCGACATCCCGATCGGTGGTCCGGCCACCGGCGGCGAGGTGCACCACCCCACCGGGACGTCCCAGTGGGTGCCCGGGGCCATCGGCGCGGCCGCCTTCGTCACCGGGGATCACGCACCCGTGGATGCGGTCTATCCCTACTACCGCTTCTTGACCGAGAACTCGAGCGAGCCCACCCGCTTCGGCGCCGACTCGTGGCACTGGTGGCAGCCCTACCTGCTGTCCCTGGAACAACGCCACGGCGAGACAGCCGTAGGCGCACCCGATCGATTCCGGCCACCGCCCCCCGAAGGCCGATGACGAGACCGCGCCGGCGTGCGACCCTTCGCGACTCCGGCGCTTGCCCCGCCCTTCGATAGCCCGCCCCCCGACCGACCACGCGCCATGACGAGCGTTGCCCGATGACGAGCCTCTCCAGGATCCTGCTGCTGCTGGCCTTGCCGTTTGCGCTGGCAACCTGCGGCGACGACGCAGCTCGCCAACCTAACGTGCTGTTCATCGTGATCGACACGCTGCGCGCCGATCACCTGTCGACGTACGGGTACGAATGGGAGACATCACCGCGCATCGATGCGCTGGCTGAACGCGGCGCCGTGTTCCTCGACTGCACGGCCCAGTCATCGTGGACCATGCCGTCGATGATCTCGCTCATGACGGGCCATCCGATCTTCCACTCGATCTGGCGCATCCCGGACAAGATGCCCATGCTCAGCGAGCAGTTCGAGCAGGCCGGGTACCGCACCGGCGGGTTCGCGGCCAACCAGTTGCTGCACGCGGACGCGGGTTTCGCGCGGGGCCTGCAGTCGTGGGAGATCCAGTCCGAGGGCCCGAAGTGGACGGCGGACGATGTGGCGAGACGCGCCGACGCCTTCCTCGACCAACGCCGCGACGAGAACGCCGAGCAGCCGTTCTTCCTGTGGCTGCACTTCCTCGATCCGCACAAGCCGTACTCCCCGCCCGAGCGCCCCTGGACACGGGACGTGAAGACGGTGTTCGACGAAGCCGAGCAACGCACCATCGAACGCACGCTCGACGGGCTGCCCCCGGAAGAGCGGCTGCGGCTCGCCGGCCAGCGCGAGCAGCTCGCTCACGACATCGATGGCTACGACGGCGAGATCGCCTTCACCGATCGACGCATCGGCGACCTGCTCGATCGCCTCGAGCGCGACGACGAGCTGGAACAGACCCTGGTCGTGATCGTCTCCGACCACGGCGAAGGACTCTACGGCCGTCCCGAGCACCCCAAGAAGCTGGCCGAGGTCCGCCAGTACAACGAGAAGCAGGGGCAGCCCATGCACCTCTCGGAGTACCTGCAGGGCGAGCACGGCTACTGGATGTCCGAGGCGCTGGTGCGCACACCGTTCATCATCGCCGGGCCGGGCGTGGCGCCGGGCCAGCGCATCGAAGCCCTCGTCAGCAACATCGACGTAGCGCCGACCGTGCTCGAACTGGCAGGGCTGCCGCCCATGAACCGGGTGCGCGGTCGTTCCCTGGCGTCGCCACTGCGCAGCGCCGGGTCGGTGCCGTCGAGCGAGTTCGCCGTGAGCGCCTGCTACGAGAACGCGGCGGTGAAGACACCCGACGGGCGCAAGGTCGTGCGCCCGCTCGACGACATGCAGTACCAGTACGGCCACCGCCCGGAGCTGTTCGACCTGAAGCAGGACCCGGGCGAACGGCGCCCCCTGCCCCTCGACGACGAGGCCCGGCAACTGCTCGAGTACCTCAAGCAGTCCCGCGAGAACGACATCTTCCGCGAGTTCAGCCGCAACCAGCAGCTCGATCCGGAGACGGAGGAGCGCTTGCGTCAGATGGGCTATATCCGCTGACCGTCGCCCTCCCGCCGCCACACCCCCGTCGGCGCTCAGCCCCGCTCCTCGATCGGGACCGGACCGCTCGCCACGGACATCAAACCCCGGCTTGTGGCTCCTCTCTGCTCTCGGCTAACCTCGGCTCCCCATGAAGAAACTGTTCATCGGTTGCGGTGTCGTCCTGCTCGTCCTGATCGGCGTCCTGGCTGCGTTCGTCTGGCAACTCATGCCCGACATCCGGGCGGCCCAGGCGGCCTGGGAGCAGACCGGCGAACGACTCCAGACCCTCGAGCAGAGCTTCCCCTTCGACGCGGAGACCGACCTCGACCCCGGCCGTTTCGCGTCGCACCTCGAGCTGCGCGCCGCGCTCGTCGGCTCCCTGCGGGACCTCGAGTCGGAGATCGAAGCCGGCGAAGACGACGAGGAGGCCGGCTTCAGCGAGATCCTCTCGCGCACGCTGCGCGGCATCGCACCGCTGGCCACCGCCGTGGGCAACGCCTTCGAGCAGGCGCGCATGGGCCCCAGCGAGTTCTCCTACCACTCCCACGTGCTGTGGACCGTGTTGCGCGAGCTGGACAGCGGCACCGGCGGACCGGAGTTCGACCCGCTGCGCGACCGCTACAGCGCCCTGAGCGAGATCTACGATCGGTCCTTCGAAGCGAACAAGGAGCTGCCGCCGCTCGACGAGATGATCGGGCCCGAGGACGGCTACCCCCAGGGGGTGCTCGACGCGGCGCGGATCGCGCTGGCCTCGGACATGGAGCGCGCCGTCGAGGCCACCTCGATGCTCGAGATCGAGCTGCCGATCTTCCTCAACCCGGAGCTGTCGAACCCCGACGCCATGGGCACGATGGTCTTCACCGGCTCCGAGTCGAACGCTCGCGAAGAGGACACGCGCTAGTCGCGACGCCATGACCCGAACCCTGGTGCTCCCCGTGCGCGGCATGACGTGCGGGGCCTGTGCGTCGTCGATCGAGAAGGGGCTGGCCGGCCTGCCCGGCGTGAGCCAGGCCCAGGTGAGCTTCGCCACCCGGACCGCTGCCGTGACCGGCGAGGTCAGCGAGGCGGAGCTGATCGAAGCCGTGGCGCGCCTCGGCTACCAGGCGTTGCCGGCGGACGCGGCGGGCGACGGGGCCGACGAACAGCAAGACGCCCTGCGTGCCGCCGTGCTGGCCGCGGTGCTGTGCGTCGCCGTGCTCGCCCTGGCCTGGGCGGGCGGCGAGACAGGTTGGGTCTCGGCGCTGCTCACCCTCGCCGTGCTCGCCGGACCGGGACGTTCGATCTTCGCCACGGCTGTCCGGCGCGCCTTGTCGTGGCACGCCACCATGGACACGCTCGTCGCGCTCGGAGCAGGCGCGGCCTTCGGCCGGGCGGTGTTCGGGCTCTTCACCGGCGGCGCAGCGCACTTCGCTCCGGCCGTGATGATCGTCACCTTCGTGCTCGTCGGGCGGGCGCTCGAGGCGTCCGCCCGGGCCCGAGCCGGTGCCGCATTGCGCAGCCTGGTGGATCGCGCCGTGCCGCGTGCGCGCGTCGTGTACTACGGCCGCGAATCAGAAGTCCCCGCGGACCAGGTCCAGGTGGGCGACGTGTGCCTCGTCTCGCCGGGCGAGTCCGCGCCGGCCGACGGTGTGGTGCAGGAGGGCAGCTCGGGTTTCGACGAGTCGTTGCTCACCGGCGAACCCATGCCGCGCTTCCTCGTGCCGGGCAAGACGGTGATCGGAGGCACCACCAACGTGGGCGCACAGCTCGTCAAGCTGCGCGCCACGGCGGTCGGTGCCGATGCCACGCTGGCGCGCCTCGTGCGCCTGGTGAGCGAAGCGCAGGGCAGCAAGCCGCCGGTGCAGCGCATGGTCGATCGGGTCGCCGGCGTGTTCGTGCCGCTCGTGCTGTTGATCGCGCTGGGCGTCTGGTTCTGGGGACCGGGCCCCATGGCAGCGGTCGCCGTGCTGGTCGTGGCGTGTCCTTGCGCACTCGGGTTGGCCACGCCCACCGCCGTGCAGGTGGCCACAGGGCGCGCGGCGCAGCTCGGCGTGCTGGTGCGAGACGCCGGCGCGCTGGAGGCCGCGGCCCGGCTCGACGTGCTCGTCGTCGACAAGACCGGAACGCTGACCATGGGCGAGCCCCTGGTGGAGGCGCTCAGCGCCATCGACGACCACGACGTGGGCACCGCCCTGGCCGCGGCGGGGGCGCTCGAGATCGCCAGCGGTCACCCCCTCGCCAGCGCGGTGCGCACCGAGATGGAGCGGCGGGGACTGCAACCGCTCGCCCTCGATGCCGAGTCGGTGGAGGTGGGCGGCGGCGGAGTCGTGGGTCGCCTGGCGGACGGGACGGCGGTGGTGGTCGGTGCGCCGGCGTTCCTCGAGCAGCACGGCGTGGCACTCGACGCAGCAGCCGACGCGCTGGCCGAGTCCACCCGCCGTGGCTGGACGCTGGCGGTGGTCGCCCTGGGCGGCCGCGTGCACCTCGTGATCGGGATCGCCGATCGCATCCGGCCCACCAGTACGCGCGCCATGCGCATCCTGTCGCAGCTGGGCGTGCGCACGATCATGTCCACCGGCGACCACGCCGGCGCCGCGCGCGCCATCGCCGCCCTGGCCGGCATCGACGAGGTGCACGCGGCCGAGACGCCGGCCGACAAGGCCGCTCGGGTGAGCGCGCTGCAAAGCGCTGGTCACGTGGTCGGCATGGTCGGCGACGGCAGCAACGACGCGCCGGCGCTGGCCGCCGCCGACGTGGGCATCGCGGTGGGCGGCGCCAGTGAGATCGCGCGCAGCTCGGCACCGATCGTGCTGGTGCGCGGCGACCTCGCCCGGGCCACGTCAGCCCTGGAGCTGGCGCGCGCCACGCGGCGTGTGATCATCCAGAACCTGGTCCTGGCCTTCGCCTACAACGTCGTCGCCCTCCCGCTGGCGGCCACCGGCGTGGTCAGCCCGCCCTTCGCCGCCGCCGCGATGTCGGCCAGCTCGTTGCTCGTCGTGACCAATGCGCTGCGCCTGCGCGGCTTCCGCTCACGCTTGGAGACGGCGTTCGGCAAGGAGAGCTAGCGACGGACGTGTCCCCACGCGAACGCGGGGCTGCCGGAGGCCTTCGAACGCACCGCGCCGCCGCGATTCCTCGCGATGGCGCGGGCGGGACGTCGGTCGTCGTACCGGGTGTGTCGGCCGCGGCGATCAGCCGTCGAAGTACATCTCGAACTCCTGCGGATGCGGGCGCGTCTGCAGCAGCAGCACCTCTTCGCGCTTGTGCGTGAGGTAGGCGCGCACGAAGTCGGCGGCGAAGACGTCGCCGCGCAGCAGGAACTCGTGATCGTTCTCGAGCCCGTCGAGCGCGGCCGCGAGCGACGTGGGCGCATCGCGCACCTGGGCCATCTCCTCGGCCGGAAGGTCGTAGATGTTCTTGTCGAGCGGCTCGCCCGGATCGATCCGGTTCTGCACGCCATCGACCATGGCCATGGTGATCGCCGTGAAGGCGAGGTAGCCGTTGGCCATCGGATCGGGACACCGGAACTCGAAGCGCTTGGCCTTGGGCTCGCTGCTGAACATCGGGATGCGCAAGGCCGCGCTGCGGTTGCGGCTGCTGTAGGCCAGCTTGATCGGGGCCTCGAAGTGCGGCACGAGGCGCTTGAAGCTGTTCGTGGTGGGATTGGTGAAGGCGATGATCGCGTCGGCGTGGCGCAGGACGCCGCCCATGGCCCACTTGCAGAGGTCGGACACACCCGCATAGCCGTCACCCGCGAACAGGTTCTTGCCGTCCTTCCAGAACGAGCTGTGGACGTGCATGCCGCTGCCGTTGTCGTCGTAGAGCGGCTTGGGCATGAACGTCGCGGTCTTGCCCGAGCGCACGGCAACGTTCTTGACGATGTACTTGTACCACTGCAGCTTGTCGCCCATCTGCAGCAGCTTGTCGAAGCGCATGTCGATCTCGCCCTGACCGGCCGTGGCCACTTCGTGGTGCTGGCACTCCATCTCGATCCCGGCGTCCTCCATGGTGAGGATCATCTCGGAGCGCAGGTCCTGCAGGCGATCGACCGGCGGCACGGGGAAGTAGCCGCCCTTGGTGCGCGGCCGGTGGCCCGTGTTGGGCCCCTCGATGCCGCTGTTCCAGATGCCCTCTTCCGATTCGATCTGGAAGTAGCTGCTGTTCGGCACGTTGTGGAAGTGCACCGAGTCGAAGACGAAGAACTCGGCCTCGGGGCCGATGAACACCGTGTCGGCGATGCCCGTGGACTGCACGTACTGCTCGCAGCGGCGAGCGATGTTGCGCGGGTCGCGGGTGTACTCCTCCTTCGTGATCGGATCGAGCACGTTGCCGATCAGCACGAGGGTCGGGTCGCGGTAGAAGGGGTCGATGGTCGCCGTGCGTGCGTCGGGCACGACGAGCATGTCGCTCTCGTCGATGCTCTTCCACCCGCGCAGCGAGCTCCCGTCGAAGCCGAGCCCCTCGGTGAAGGTGGACTCGGAGAGGGACGATGCCGGCACGGTGAAGTGCTGCCAGGCACCGAACATGTCGGTGAAGCGGACGTCGACGAGACGAATGCCCTCGGCGCGCATGCGGCCCAAGACGTCGGCCGGGGTCATGCTGCCCGCCACACCCCAACCGCTGTCACTGTCGTTGCTGGTCATGTTCTTCTGTCCGGTCGGTGCGTCGAATGTGGTGCTCATATGGCCTCGGGTCCCGTTTCTCCGGTGCGGATGCGGATGACGTCGTGCAGTTCGAAGGTGAAGATGCGGCCCCGGTCGCCCCCCGCCTCCTCGATCGCGGTGATGGCAGGCTCCACGAAGTCCTCGTTCACGGCGACTTCGATGCGCACCATCGGCTCAGGCGACAGCTCCGAGAAGGCCAGGCTCGCCATGTCGCTCACCCCGTGAACTTCACTCACGGTCATGCGATGAATCGCCGCGTCGGCAAGCTTGGCGGTCACCTCCGTCAAGCGTTCGGGAGCGATGATCGCCTGGACCATTCTCATGCGGAACACCAAGGAGCGTCGGTCGGTCGCGCCCGCGAGCAACCCGCCGTGAGCTGCCTCTCGGAAGACGCGTCCCGATCCTCGATCCGCCCGGGGACTCTATCGTCGACAAAGCGCCCCCACAATGAGGACCAGGGAGGAATTCCACCCCCTGCGGGGGTGTCGGCGCAAGGCGTCCGGCGGGCCCCGGAGGCCCTCGCTGCGGACCGTTCCGGGCCGACGGGCGGGCCCGTCTCGGTGCCGGCCCGGTCACCCGCGCGGCGCACAGCCGCAGCGCCAGCGTCCGCTCCGGTCGGGCTCGCGTCACGCACGGCCCACGACTTTCTCCGACACGACGGCCGCATCGGCCGCGCTCTCCCCTTGGGAACATGAGGGGGCGGCCGACTCGAAAGAGGTTCACCACCCCGCAGACCCCCGCGACCGCCTCGGATACACACCTCACATCGAGCACCGGATCCTCGTGTCAGCCTCGTGGATGAACTGTCGAAAACGCGTCACAACCCCGTCTGCGGCGCGCGGACGGGCCGTTCGCGGCGAACGGGCGGCCTCATCTGCGGACCGGGCACCCGCGCGACGCGTTGCTGTCGGAACGTCCGCCACCGGAACGGGTTGCGTCCCCGGCACGTTTTCCGTGGTGATCGCTGCGGTGACGGCCCCCACGCCCCTCGCTAATTCAGCTGACCGCGACGGGCGCGTCTCCAAGAACGCCCCTTCACCCAAGCCCGGCCCCCGCGCCGCCGAACCATGACGAACCAGGAATCGATGCCCCGCTGGACCAGCCGAATGCCGCTCCGCCTGCTCCTGGTGTGCGCCGTGGTCTGGGCCCTGGCCGTGACGATGACCGTCTTCAACGGCCTGGCCGCCGCCTGAGCTGAACGCCCGTCACGGCCCCCGCGAGCTCGAGGGCCGTCCAGGCTAGAATCGCCGCCATCATGGCCGGCGACTCGATTCCCTCCCTGTTCGACCCCTCGCGCTCCGAACCGCAGCGCGAACCCGCCCCGTCCCGCGGCCCCGACGCGCCCCGCGAACCCGACGCGCCCCGCGAACCCGCCCCGTCCCGTGGCCCCGACGCGCCCCGCGCCCCCGACGCGGCCGATGGTGCAACGCCGAAGAAGAAGACGCAGACGTCGAGGCCGGCCAAGGCCCGGTCCGCACCCGCGGAGGCACCGGGCACTCCGACGGATGATCGAGCCGCGGCGCCTGACGGCACCAACCTGACAGCCGCCGACGCGCGCGCCGACACATCGAACGAGCGCGAAGCCGAGCCCACCAAGCCGACTCGACGCGCACCGCGGAAGGCACGGGGCGCCAGCAAGCGCTCCTCCGCCGCAAGCCGCCCGGCAGGCCAACCCTCGCCCATGATGCAGCAGTACTACCGCGCCAAGAAGGAAGCGGGCGACGCCTTGCTGTTCTTCCGCATGGGCGACTTCTACGAGTTGTTCCACGACGACGCCAAGGTGGCCTCGCGCGTCCTCGGCATCACGCTCACCGCGCGCAGCAAGGGCGATGACGCCGTGCCCATGGCCGGCGTGCCGATCAAGGCCTACGAAGGCTACCTGCACAAACTGATCCGCGCCGGACATCGCGTCGCCCTGTGCGACCAGGTGCAGGACCCCAAGGAAGCCAAGGGCCTCGTCGACCGTCGCGTGACCCGCATCGTGACGGCCGGAACGGTGTTCGAGGACGACCTGCTCGACCAGCGTGTCAGCAACTTCCTGCTCGCCGCGAGCTGGGCCGGCGATCGTTGCGGCCTGGCATGGATCGACGTGTCGACCGGCGCCTTCCAGGTGGCTTCGGTGCCCCGCACCCGCCTGGCCGACGAGATCAGCCGGCTCGACCCCGTGGAGATCGTGCTCTCCGAGGCGGTCATGGAAGCGACCCTCGACGGCGACGCTCCCACCGGCGACACCCACACCCGGGAACCAGGCGCTGCGAGCACCGGCGAGGCGACTCGCGAAGACCCGGTCGCCGCCATCCGCCGCGTCACCGACGCCCCGATCGCCACCGGCGCCCAGTGGACCTTCGACGCCCGAAACGCCCACGAGCTGCTGACCGAGCACCTCGGCGTGCGCTCGCTCGCCGGCTTCGGGCTCGAGGATGACGGGAGTTACATCCCCGCGGCCGGCGCCGCCCTGGCCTACGTGCGCGAGACCCAACGGGGCGAGCTGCCCCCCGTGTCGTCGGTTCGCCTGCACGACCCGCGACACAGCGCCGGCCTCGACCGCGCCACCCGCAGCTGCCTGGAAGTGCTGGCCACCCACCGCGAGGGCCGTCGCGCCGGTTCGTTGCTGAGCGCGGTGGACGCCACCCGCACGGCGATGGGCGCGCGCCTCCTGCGCGAGTGGCTCGTGGCTCCCTTGGTGGACCCCGAGAGCATCCGCCGTCGCCAGAGCGCCGTGGCCGAGCTGACCCAGAACCGCCGCATCCACGACGCGGTGATCACCGCCCTCGACACGCTGCCCGACATCGAACGGGTCGCCACGCGCCTGTTGGCCAACCGCGCCTCACCCCGGGATCTGGCCGCCTTGCGCCGCGCCCTGCAGACGATCCCCGAGCTGAAGGCATCCCTGGCCAGCTGCGACAGCGCCCCCCTCGCTGCCGCGGGCGCCGACATCGAACCCTTGCCCGAGCTGCTCGACGTCCTCGAACGGGGCCTGGCCGAACAGCCGGCCGCCACCATGGGCGAAGGCGGTCTGATCGCCCCCGGGTGGAACCAGGAACTCGACGAGCTGCGCACCCTGCGCGAGAACGGCGCGGCCGCCATCGCGCGCTTCCAGGCCAGCGAGTCGGAACGCTCCGGCATTCCATCACTCAAGGTCGGCTACAACCGTGTCTTCGGCTACTACATCGAAGTCTCCCATGCGCACCAGGCTCGGATTCCCGACGACTACGTACGCAAGCAGACGCTGACCTCGGCCGAGCGTTACATCACCCCGGAGCTCAAGCAGCTCGAGACGAGCATCCTGACCGCCGACGAGCGGGCCCGGTCGATCGAGACCGTACTGTTCGGCGAGCTGCGAGAGCGCGCCGCGCGGGACGGGGAGCCGGTGCGGCAGATGGCCCGCGCCGTGGCTGCGGTGGACGTGCTGGCCGGCTTCGCCCATGTGGCACGCGAACACGACTGGGTGCGCCCGGAGGTCGACGACGGGGACGTGATCGACGTCCAGGGCGGTCGCCACCCGGTCGTGGAAGCCACGCTCAAGGCCGGCGAGTTCGTCCCCAACGACGTGCTGCTGAGCCGCGACGAGGCCCGCCTGGTGCTGATCACCGGCCCCAACATGGCCGGCAAGTCGACCTACATCCGGCAGGTGGCGATCCTCGTGCTGCTGGCCCAGACCGGTTCGTTCGTGCCCGCCACGAGCGCGCGCATCGGCGTCGTCGACCGCATCTTCACGCGGCTCGGATCCACCGACGACCTGTCGGCCGGCGTGTCCACGTTCATGGTCGAGATGACCGAGACCGCGGCGATCCTCAACGGCGCCACCGAGCGCAGTCTGGTGATCCTCGACGAGGTCGGTCGCGGCACCTCCACCTGGGATGGACTGTCCCTGGCCTGGGCCGTGAGCGAGTACCTCTACAAGGCCGTGGGCGCGCGCACGCTGTTCGCCACGCACTACCACGAGCTGGTCGACCTCGCCGAGGAGTTCGAGGCGGTGCGCAACGTGAACGTGTCCGTGCGCGAATGGGGCGACGACATCGTCTTCCTGCACAAGATCGTGCCGGGCGGCACCGACCGGAGCTACGGGCTGCACGTGGCCCGGCTGGCCGGCGTGCCCCGTGCGGTGATCGACCGCGCGCGCCGCATCCTGCACGACCTCGAGCAGCGCTCCCCGGACCTCAAGCCCGGCCCCACGCAGCCCCCCGCGGGCGCCGACGAACCCGAGCCGGCACAACAACCCCTGTTCCCCAAGCCGGCCGCGGCGATCCTCGAGGAGATCGCCGCGCTCGATCCGGACCTCGTGTCCCCACTCGACGCGCTGCTGATGTTGCGCCGCTTCCGCGAAGTGCTCGGCGAGACCTGACCGCCGCCGAGCGCGACCTCAGCGCACCTCGAGCAGCACGACCTTGAGGTAGTCCGACTCGGGGAAGGTGAGCAGCCGGGGATGGCACGGCGCGGCCGCCCGCTGCTCGATGACGATCACGTCGCGCTCGGCGTCGGCCGCGGCGGAGGCCAGGACGTCGAGGAATCCGTCGCGACTCAGGTGGTAGGAGCAACTGCAGCTCAGTAGACGGCCGCCCGGACGCAGCAGGCGCAGGGCACGCAGGTTCAGCTCCTTGTAGCCGCGCAGTGCGGAGGGCAGCGCCGCGCGGCGTTTGGCCAGCGCCGGCGGATCGAGCACGATGGCATCGAAGGACTCGTCGGCTTCGACGCGCGCACGCAGGTCGTCGAAGGCGTTGGCGTTCACGGCGCGCACCCTGTCGCCGGTGCCGCTCGCCGCCGCGTTGCGTTCCAGGCGGGCACACGCGGATGCGCTCCCGTCGACGGCCAGCACGTCCGAGCCGGCCGCGGCGAGCTGCAGCGCGAACCCGCCGTCGCCGCTGCACACGTCGAGCGCGCGGCCCGTGGGGAGCAGCGCGGGGGCGTGACGCTGGTTCTCGCGCTGATCGAGGAACGTGCCGGTCTTCTGCCCACCGCGCAGGTCGACGTCGATGTGCACGTCGCCCCGGCTCCAGCGAAACACGTCGGGCACGTCGCCCGCCAGGATCGCCACACCCTCTTCGAGTTGCTCGTGTCGTCGGAACGCGCCGTCGTGCCGGGCCAGGACACCCTCGATGCCGTGCCGCTCCACGAGCTGTCGCGCGAGCGCCG
>JAJDEQ010000037.1 GCA_029259695.1 Planctomycetota bacterium | reverse complement strand
ACAGAAGGAACTGCGGTAGCCAACCCGCGCATATCAGGCTGATCGACCGTCGCGACTGGTCCTGTCGTCCAACTCTTCAACGCCTATGGCATGACATCCACCGACAGACCTTGACAGGGTCCACCCATATCACGGCGTCGTACCCGAGATCGCATTGCTCGCGCTGAACCCGACGGGGCCTCCTGGATCTTGGATCCAGTATTGAAAGTACAGCGTGGTGCCGCAGGGCACGTCGATTGGCCACGTCGCGCCAATCGAGAGATCACCCGCAGGTCCAACGAACAGAGGTAGGATCAACCCGGGCGGATTCGGATCTGGCACGAGAGTCCCACCTTTGAAGGGTGCACCGACTTGCGTCGCCCCAACGACGAAGAAGGCTCCGCCGCCCGGCAAGGCGCCCGCAAGCGTAAGGTCGATGGGGTCTCCTGCTTCGAGCGTCCCTTCCGCCGCCAGCAGCGGCTCCCCAGTCGAGCCGGCGAGCGCGTAGCCCAGGCTCTCCCATCGCGCCGGAGTTGAACCGAACTCGTAGCACCCCATGTCGACGACGGGCGGCGAACCCACGCCGGAATCGACGACCGCCGCAACGTCTGCAAGGCGGACCATCCCATCGAGGTCCCACGGGAACGTCTCGCCTAGGTCCCCGTCGCAATCGATATCGAGGTCATCCAGCGAGACCCCGCCATTGTCCCCAGCATCGATGCATGGCGACCCGAACGCCAACCTCAGGTCGTCGTCGATAGTCCCCAGCAACCCGTCGGGGCCCAGCGAAACGAAACCTGGATAACCACCGATGTTCCCGGGGCCAGGCAGCGTCGCAAGTCCCTGCACGCACGAGTAGCTGGCAGCCCCAGTGATCTGTGCGAACTCTCCCGCACCGGTGCTGTCTTCGTTCCCCCAGAGGATGCAGTTGACCGCAGCCAAACCGGATAGCCCTCCACCGAAGCCGTTACCTACCCCAGATGAATCAGCTCTATTCGCAACGACCGTGCAGTTCACGGCTAGGCCCGAACCTCCAATTGCCCCTCCGTTTGATGGGTAGAGCGTGCCTCCCGTATTAACCGAGTTCCCCCCGAAGAGGCAGTTCAGGAACAGGCCACTTCCCGCGATGGCACCACCTACTGCTGCATCTCGAACACCCCCGGTCGCCCCGTTGTCGAGGAAGACCGAACTCACGAACAGACCGTCTCCACTGATGGCTCCCCCACTACCAGCGAACTGGAACTGATCCGTCCCTGAGAAGTTGCCACGGAACACGGACCGCAACACGGTCACGAATCCACCCGCCGCATGTAGCCCGCCAGCAAACACTGCGCCCCCGTTGTCAGAGAACGTGCACCGATCTACGAGAACCGTGCTTCCGCCGGCATAGACGCCTCCCCCATACGGTGCGTCATTGTCCCGAATCTCGCACTCTGTCAACGTGAGCTGAACTTCCGGGCAGTAGATGCCTCCCGCCCAACCGAACTGCGTGGAGTTGCCTTCTACGATGCACTTGTCGAGCGACAGCGCCCCGTCGAGTTGCGCTAGCCCCGCGCCGAAGCCTGTCAGGCTCTCGTTGTCAGAGAATGCGCAGTCCGAGACGACGGTCGTCCCGCCACTGATACTCGCGCCCCCACCATGCCAAGCGCGGGCCTCGTTCCCGTTGAAGTTGCAGTTGCGCAACGTCACATCCGGTGCGGCCCCGCTCAGCCACAAGCCACCACCCTCTGATCCGGCGATATTGCCGGAGAACGAGCAGGACTCGATCGTCACGTGCGTAGAGGAGGAACAGACAGCGCCCCCACTACCGTCTCCAGCTTGGTTCGAGGAGAAAGAGCAGTCGTCAAGGTGCAACCGAGACCCAAGCTGGTAGATCGCCGCACCATCCTCGGCCGAGAGGTTGTCGTAGAACGAACAGTTGGTGAGATGTAGGTCGCTCCCGTCGGCTAGGAGGCCGGCTCCGTAACCAAATGGGAATGACGAGGAGAATGCAGCCCAACCATCCCGAACTGCGAAACGGTCGATGCGGGCCTCCCCAACGAACGCAGCGGTCAAGACGTGGTAGACGTTGTCGGTGGTCTGCCCAGCAACCCCTATGTCACCGCTGACATGCGTAAGTCCGACGAGTTCGTTTGGATCCGCGCCAGCGACTCCCGCGTACCCGCCCTCGACAGAGACGCCCGCTGCCAGCGCGAACGTCGCCGACCTCGGGTCACCCGGTATCGTCTCTCGACTCGGGACGTACTCGCCCACCGCCACCCTTACCACATCGCCAGATACCCCGAGATCCAGCGCGTCGTGTAACGAGGCGAAAGCGTCGGCCCAGCTTGAACCATCCCCCACTCCGGATGCCGCCTGGTCGACGTAGATGATCGACTGCCCTGATGCGGCGGCCACCATGAGCAGCCAAATCCCGACTAGTTCCAGGATCCTCGAGCACGCTGACACGGCTTCCCCCTTGCTGATTCTCGGCCCCAGGCCCCCTCTGCGCGGCCCACTCAGGCCCCTGGAGGGCTCATTCCAACAGAGGTTTGGAAGCTCAGCAACGCGTCAGCGCATCGAGAGCCAGAGATCGACCCGGGCCAAGACCACCTGCTTCGCGCATACCCGAGAGCCCCACGCCCCTGGGCTCAGAGTTCGCAGTTGCCCCGATCGGCCACCGGTCCGGCAGTTGCCGCGAACTCCCTAACCCGGCTCCGACAGGCGGCTTCCGCGCCCCCCGCGCGTTGGCTCCCCGAAGCCCCCCTCTGACATCGAACCTGGAATACCAGCGAGAGAGCCGGAGTCGAAAGGGGCGAATCCGAGGGCGCAAGGGCCCGTCGGCCATACATGGGCACCGTCGCATGCAGCGAATCGCCGCACCCCGCCTCCACCAGAGGCCAGGGATCACGCGATGCGAATCCGGCTCGGGCTGAACGCTGGCTCAGGATGGCGGACACCGTTTCGCACCTTGCGCGGCAATGGGACACTACCGAGATGAGCGCAACGCACGCTGACACCGTCACGGCGGGACACACAACGACCTATTCAACCGTGACGCTGTGACGGCAAACGGCGTGGATGAGAGCCCTCGAGAAAGCAGCCGAAGCCAATGCGAAGAGCTGAGTTCGCTGTGAGCACCAGAGCACTCGCGGGCATCGCGCTCCTCCTCATCGGTGGCACCTGGCTCGCTCTGTCCCAGCGCGGCAACGCACATCAGGATGACCCGCTCGATCCACCGGCACTCGAGATCACCGGGCACTCATTGCCCACGACCGGTGCGGGACTATCGCCTCCACCGGTCGCGCTCACCGAGCCAAGTGGGGCGCTTCCGGACGTGAGCTCGAGCGCTGCCTGGTCGTATCACGGTCATGCCTTCGACTCGCTCGGGGAGCCTCTTTCGGACGTCGAGGTCATCGCGCGTGACGCGCGCTCCCCACACAGCATCCTCGCGCGTACGACGACGGGCGAGACCGGCAGCTACGACCTCGTCATCGCTGGGCCCGCGCGCGCCGGCATGCTCATCGCCAGCGGTCCGACTCTCGCCCCCGATCAAGTCCCCCTACCCCGCCGTGATGACTCCAGCGGACGCTCGAGAGTCGACTTCCACCTCACGCGAGCCGCGGAGATCAGCGGCCGGATCACCTGGGAGGACGGGCGTCCCTGCTCGAACGCAGAACTCGCCGTGCTTCGTCTTGGGGTCCCATCGGATCAGGCCGCTCAACAACTGCGAGCGCCACTCTCGACCGCTCGCTGCGACCAGAACGGTACGTTCCGCGGGCTCCGTCTCGGCATGGACCAGATCGTCCGCCTTCGCATCGTCAACGGGACGCACTCGCCCTTCGCCGACCAGACCCGCTTCGTCTCCTCAGCGCCAGAGCAAGAGTGGGCGATCGTCATTCCGCGCCCCGTCAACCTGCTGGTGCAGCTCCGCGATGACCCGGCGAGGAACCTCGACCTCGACCGAGATCTCCTCGAAGAGTCACTCGTCCGGCTCTGGCTCGCATCAGCCAACCCGGAGTTCATCGCGCAAGCCCAGCTCGAGCGCGGCTCGGCCCGACTCCTCGACGTCGACCCCTCGATTCCCTACCGCGTCGAGCTGGACGTCCCGGGCTACGCAACGGCGCAGCTCGCCTCATCGGTCGTCCTCGAGCCACGTGACTCCGTCCTGCAGTACGACATCCCCGAACTGGACCAAGACCCTCCCTGGGCGGCCCCACCTCCGATCAAGTGGAGCTTCTCGTGGCGGGCAGTCTCTGCTGAGGGTCGGACTCTCTCGCTCCCGGAACTGATCGCCCGGCTCGACGTCATGGGGTCCCAGGTGGGCTCGGGGTACGCCGAGTCGCTCAGTGAAACAGCTGAGCAGCCCTTCGTCCTGGAGTGCGTCGGGCCGGAGGCCACGGGCACGGTTCACATGACCGTGCTTCCACCGGTTCGCGCGAACATCGGGCTCGCTCGCCACGGGCTCATCGAGACAATCATCTCGCCTGACGATGTCGTCGAGCTGCAAGTACGCGACGAAGAGCTGCGCCCAGGCATCACCTTCCGAACCGTCGACTCGGTCGGTCGGTGGGTCCCCGCCCCGCTGCTGCAACTGCGCAGCATCTCGACCGGGGAGTTACGACTGCTCCTGCTGGAGCCTCCCCCAGCCGCGGCACCTGTTCTCGTCACACCGGGGGACTACGCGATCTCCGCCCGGGCTCTCGGCGGATACGCGCCTGTACAGCAGCAGATCACTGTGGCCCCGGCCGATCATGGCCGGGTCATCGACGTCGTGTTCTCCGAGGGAGGCGTCGTTCGAGGCGCACTGGTCCCACCTCCGCGAGCTGGCGAGCTCGTTGAGCTGTTCGTCAGCCCGGCGGGGACGCCTTGGACACCGATCGAACACCGCCCATGGGTCGACGCGAGGGGCGCGTTCGAGATCGCCAGCCTGCCCGCCGGCCTCCACACGATCTCAGCATGGGTCACACGGCCGGACGGGGCGCTCAGCGCGTGCGGCTCGAGTGAAGCGAACGTGATCGCAGGCAACGTCGTCGACGTGGCCATCGGCATGTCACGACAAGGCGATTCTGCGCGCATCACCTTGGTCAACACGACCGGCGATTGGTACCGGCTCTGGCTACGTCACGAACATGAACACCTGGATCGGCGCCTCGACGTACCGCCCAATGGCATACCCGATGTTTGGTTACCGCTCGGGGTATACTCCTATTCGCTGGTAGATCGCGGCCCGGGGAACAGCCTTCCACAGGAAAGCGCGCGAGTCGTGACCGGTCGCTTCGCGGTTGGCAACGCGCCGGAGGGGCAGACCGTCGAACTACCGTGAGCGGGGAGGCGAGATGCTCCATTCAGACTTGACCGGTGGTCGGCCCGTCTTCCACGTGTTCTCTCTCCACGGCGACATCATCCTCCTGGACGCCCGGACCAGCCAAGCGGTCTTCGTAGATCACCTGATCTACGAACTCCTCCAGCTCGTCGAGGAGGGGATGTCCCTCGACGAAGCGGGCACGATCTCAGCGACACGATTCGGCGAAGAGGCGGTGAGTCAAGCCATCGAGGACCTGATCGTCCTCCGAGACCAGCTGGGGTTCTTTCAGCTCGAGACCCTGTCGACTCCGGATGCACTCCAACGACGCGTCGAGTCGTTGAACCGGCACCATCCCAGATCGATGATGTTGTTGGTCTCCCGATCGTGCAACCTGAAGTGCACCTACTGCTACGAAGTCGTCCATGAGTGGCACCGCCCTGGCGACAGGATGCGGGCCACTGACATGCGCGTGGCCGTCGATGAGTTCATCGCGCGATCGGGCCCGCGCAAGGACCTCAAGATCACGTTCTTCGGCGGGGAGGCGCTCCTGAACTTCGACCTCATCCGCGAAGCAGTGGCGTATGCAAGAGAGGCTGCGCGGCAGGCCGGCAAGAGCGTGTACTTCACGCTGACGACAAACGGGACGCTCCTGACGGAAGAGATCGACGAGTTCCTCGTCGACAACGAGTTCGGTGTCATGGTCTCGCTGGATGGCGAGGAAGAAGCGCACGACCGTTACCGCCGAGACCTCGGCGGCAACGGCACTCACGACGTCATCACCACCAACGTCCGACGGCTGCTTGAACGACAGCTGAAGGCAGGTGTGCTACCACTCAAGCTGCGCGCCACACTGACCCGGGAGAACGCGGATGCGGAGCCCGTCCGGGAGTACTTCGAGTCCTTCAAGGGCGCGCGGCAGGAGATAGGAGTCACCACCGAGGCGGTTTCTTCGGCGACGAGAGCGGATGTCGACTGGAGCGAGAGACCTGACCTCCAGGACGACCTGGAGACCAAGGCGCAGGACGCGCTCGAAGCGATTCTGCGCGGAGCGAACAACCACATCGTCGCGGCGTTCGCTGGCCAGCTGAGGGATATCCATGAGGCCATTCAGCTCTCACCACCACCGACGATGGCTGAGCCGAAGCTGTGTGGCCTGGGTCGCAACATGCGTGCCGTCACTCCAAGCGGCGATGTCTACCCGTGTCATCGGTTCGTTGGAATGGACGAGTATCGGCTTCGGGACGGCTTCGAGGAGCCCGAGGAACATGAGCAGGGTAGGGCGCGCACGCTGTACCGCAAGATCTTGGAGCTCTTCGAGAACCACTGCGGCAAGTGCTGGGCGCGGTTCCGTTGCGGAGGCTTGTGCACCTGGTACCTCGCCGACCCGAGCGGTACGCTCCAGCCGCCGCCGGCGAAGCAATGTGATGGCATCCGCGCGAGCTGGGAACGAGCCATTTGGCTCTACATGCAGCTCGGCAGGCGTGCGCCCGAGAGGCTGGCAGCTCTCGTCGGGTCACCGCATCCACCAACGGACAATGCGGCTCACGATCAAGCCAAGTCAGGAGCTGAACGTTGAAAGACAAGCATGACGACGTGCCCGTGAACCCGAGTCGCCGCGAGTTTCTTCGTCAGGCAGCCCACAGGCTGAGCCACATCGGGCTGGTGGCGGCTGGCCTCTCTGCGCATGCGGCTCGAGAGGCACGCGCTGCACAAGAGTCCGACCCGGCACAAAAGGGGGACCCGGACCTGCCGCCCCTCGACCCCAACCCCGACGGCGCATGCAACTTCCAGCCGCCCGGACACGCGTTTCCGCAGTCTGACAGCGACTGCGGGAGCGAGACCCAGCAGGCCGGTGGTTGGGGGCCCGACGAAGATTGTGGCGTGACCTCCGGCACCAACGGCGCGTACTACGAAGACCAAGACTGCGGCATCCAGGACAACATCGGGGTGTCGCTCAGCGGCTGGCGGGACAACGACTGTGGCAAGCCGGTCGGCACGGGAGCAACAGCGGGTGTCTCGGAAGACTCTGATTGCGGCATCGCGAACAACCTGGGCGGCAGCCAGAAGGACCACGTTTGCGGGCAGCCAAAGCCCGGTCAGTACGCCTTCGTCTATACCGACGAGGATTGTGGGCACTGGAAGGGAGTCGCGCGGGCAGGCACAGAGAACAAGTGGTCGGACGACGACCCCAAGCAGGACCCGGTATCCGACCCCGCTCCACTCGACCCCAATCCCGGATCCTGACTCGACGGCAGCCAGCACGTCACACGGCGCAGCACCGGGACAGTATGCTTCCTACCGTTCGCTTCGGACTGCGAACTTCGGCACGCTGTGGCCTGGACGCGTCTTGCGCATCAACCGGCGCTCCGCGACGAGTCGAGTGCCCGGCAGCACCGCGGTAGCAAGGATCCACTCATCGAATGGGCACGCGTGAGACCGGGGCCCTCGCGCGTCACACCATCCTGGACAACAGCGCGGCAAGCTTCCGGCGGAAGCGAACGTCGTCTTTGCGCTCGCGCAGCAGGGCTTCGATGGCCTCGGCGCCGCCCTCGACCGGGAGCGTCATCACGTCCCCATCCTTAGATTGCGACATGAGCTTCGCCATGGCTTGTTCGCGCTGGCGACGTGCATCGAGGTTGCGCTGCACGTGGTAGCGGAAGATGTCGTCCACGAGAAGTGACACCGGCTGCCCTGCGTACTTCTCGCTCTTCCTGGGGGTGGCCGGCCCTGCGAGCGCCTCGCGAACGGAGTCGTTCGCCAGCTCCTCCAACAGCTCGTCGTCCTCGATCTTGCGGTAGGAGCCGTGCGTGTACGGATTCACGAGCTTCCCGGCCTTGGCGGCGGGAAGCAGTGTCCGACGCACGAACGACATCAGGTGCTCGGTGACTGCCTCGCGCCGCGCACGCTCGAGGACGCCGAACACGTAGGCGATCCGCTTGGTCTGGCGGTTGCGGATGTCGTAGCTCATCGTCGGAGACGAGATCCCGGCCACGGCGAGCCGGCCGCTGGATTGGAAGGGCTCGTAATCGGATGCCTCGATCGCCGCGAGCGTCGTCGCGAGATCGTCCTGGATCAGGTGCTCGTACCGCTCGTGCTCGCCCCGGTTCCGCCCCTTGCGAAACGGGACGAAGCTGGCCGAACCCCGCCACGGGTACTCGGTGAAGACCAGATCGTCTCGTTCGTTGGGCGTGGGTGGGGCGTCCGGCCGGGCGCGCATCTCCAGTCGCCACCACGCGTGGGGCCCGATGTTGTGCTCGAGCGCGTAGAGGTCGACAGTCTCCTCCCCCTCGAAAAACGGTTCGCCGTCGTCACCGACACCGATCCGCATCACCTCGGCGTCGCGGTGGGCCGATACCGAACCGACCTTGCTACTCGGCGCATAGCGCGCCACATCGTCCGTGTCCGTGTAGGCTTCCAGCTCCGCTAGATCGAAGGCGCCCATCTCACTCCCCCCATGATCCGGCCCTCTCGCCGAGGACGCGGCTTGGTCTCCGCGAGGCGGGTGCGCTCGCGGCGGTTACGATCCGGGCGGCTCCGCCTCGCCCGGATCGACCCGCCTCCCCGCGCCTCCGGCATGCTAGTCCTGACCTCGGGAGAGGCGGAAGCCGATGTACCCGCCCCGGTAGCCCGGCGGGAAGCCGCCGCGGCACGCCGCCCGACAGTAGCGGGCGACGCTGAACCAGGACCCGCCGCGGAGCACGCGGTTCTCGCCGCCTGCCGCCTCGAGATCCACTGGGATGCCGTCGGCGAACTCCTCGTCGAGCGAGGGTCCGGCCATCTGCTGGCCTCTACGGTCCGTGCACCACTCCCAGACGTTCCCGAGCGTGTCGTACAAACCCCACGGGTTCGGGCGCTTCAGCCCCACCACACGAGTGCCGGCCTTCGTGTGCACGAATTGTTTCGCGAGCCACGCGGAGCTGTCCCCGCCGTCCTCCAGCTCAAAACCGACCCCGCTGTTGCCTCCATACCATGCGATGGTGTCGAGTACCGGGGCGTTGTTCTCACCGAGAATCTCGATCGGGCCAGCGTACGTCGCGGTTGTCGTCCCCGCTCGGCATGCTGCCTCCCACTCGGCCTCGTACGGCAACCGTGCGTCGAGACCAGGGACGCGCTCGTTCAGCGCACGGATCATATGCCAGGCATCGATCCACGACACGCGCTCGACGGGACGTTGCGGGTGCACGAACCGGCTCGGGTTCTCTCCGACGACGACTTCGTACAGGGCCTGGGTACACGGGAACTCGGCGACCCAGAAGCCTCCGAGCTCGATCTCGACCTGATCCTCGCCTTCCCATCGACCGGGCTCGTCCGCGGGGGACCCGAGCATGTACGAGCCCGGCCGGATCCAGCGCATGCGGCACTCGACACCGTCCACATCGAAGCCCGCGAACACCCCGAAGCGATCCTGTCCCCACACGGAAGCCCACGCCGGGGCCTCACCATCCGCGATCGGGTGCCACGCATCGCCAAGGGCGTGCTCCTGTGCCTGCGTCACGGCGTGTACCACGCGAAAAAGGGCGCCGGCGAGGCCTCGCGAGCGGTTCCGCCGCCCCTACGACCACGCCGACGCCCAGGGATGTTCGCTGGCACGCAGGCCAGGCGTGTCACGCACCGGGTCAGGGTCGCGGCCATCCAGCCGCCATCGTGAGCTCGGGAGAGGCGGAAGCCGATGTTCTCGTTCCGGTTGCCCGGCGGGTTGCCGTTGCGGTTCGCCGCCCGACAGTTGCGGGCGTCGTTGATCCAGGACCCGCCGCGGAGCACGCGGTTCTCGCCGTTCTGATGCGTCACGCGATTCATGATACCGCGGGACCTCATACCGATGGGAGCCGTGTCGCCTGGTGATCCGCGGCGCGAGCCCCGCTACGCTTCGGGGGGCGGCGACCTGGTCAGGCGGGACCGCCGCCAGCGCACCGCGTCTGTGTGGAGAGTGATGGCCAGGGCCACGTCGCCCTCGCGCTGGAGGTCGCGCGCGTCGATCCGGCCATCGTGGAACAAGCGTTCGGCCCGGGCCCTTACCCGCTCGGAGCGCGTCCGCCTTCGCCGCGTCAGGCGCATCCCGCCTTCACGACGGAGCTGGTATCCGCAGATCGTGACACCGCGGGAACTCGGGCGTACCTGGACACTCGTCTTCAACCTGAGCTGGAGGCGCTCCGCCAGGAAGCCTCGCACGGACGCCAGGACCATCTCGCACTCGGATCGGCTCCCGCTCCACCAGATGACATCGTCCATATACCTCACCATGCCGCGCACGTGCACAGTCTCGAGCAAGAACCGATCAAGTGGAGCGAGGTATGTATTCGCGAAGAGCTGAGAAGTCAGGGCTCCGATCGGCAGCCCTCTTCCTGGATTCGTGCAGTAGCTGGCGACGATGCGGCGGCACAGATCGAGAACACGGCGACCCCGGATACGGCGCGCGAGCAGGTCCATCAGCACGAGCTGATCCACGCTGTCGAAGAACCGACGCACATCGACTTTTACAAGCCAGGGATGGCGCCGGAGGTGGACACGCGCCCGCTGAACACACGCCAGGCTCCCGCGACCCCGACGGCACGCGTACGAGTCGTCGACGAGGGCACGTTCGAGCGGTGGATCGACAAACCTCATGAGCGCATGGTGCAGAACGCGCTCGTGGAAGACGGGGGCATGGATCGTCCGACGCTTGGGATCGTGGATGACGAAGCGCCTCCACGAGCCGACGGGGACGGAACCGTCCAGGATCTCGCACGACAGCTCGTTGAGCTGGGCGTCGAGATCCTGGGAGAAGCGCACCACGTCTGGCCTGCGCCGCTTGCCCCGGGCAGCTCGATGATAGGCCCATGCGAGATTCCGAACGTCCGCGACGTCCTCGATGCGCACGATCTCACGACGCATCAGCCGCCGGCCCCAACTTGGGGATCTCCTCTCCGAGGATCGCCAGCAACGAGTCTCCGTACCGTTCCATGCGTGCCTCCCCGACGCCCCGGATGCGCGCCATCGCCTCCCGGGAAGTCACGCGTCCCTGAACCATCTCGGCGAGCTGCTGGTTGGTGGCCACCGTGTACGTCGCGACGCCGTGTGCGTGGCTGAGCTGCTTCCGTGCCTCTCGCAGCTTGGCGAACACCGCGAACTCGTCCTCGGGCAGGAGCGCCTTGTAGTCGACGCCAGCCTTGGCGGAAACCCTACCGCGGACCTCGCCTTCCCCGGACACGAGCGTGACCGCGATGGCCCAGCACGGCGTACCGGCGTCCGTCACCAAGTGCTTCTGGAACTCGGCCACGCGCTCGCTGGCGAGCAGGCGATTCAGCTCACCCTCCTCCTCGCCACCGTGTAGCGGAATCCTGAAGAAGCGCAGCTTCATCGACGACGCCTGCTCGCCCGGCCGCGCCTCGGGCGGGCGTCCCGCCCCGCCTTCGGCTTGGCCTGACCTTGCTCTCGGGCTCCGCCGCGATCGGACTGAAAACCCTGACCTCGGGAGAGGCGGAAGCCGATGTACCCGTTCCGGCGGCCCGGCGGGCTGCCGCGGCGGAGCGCCGCCCGACAGCGGCGGGCGCCGCGGAACCAGGACCCGCCGCGGAGCACGCGGAGCACGCCGTCCGCAGGACCGTGTGGGTCGACCGCCCGTCCCTTTGGGTAGTCCCCCAGCCAATCCTCACACCACTCGTACACGTTGCCGAGCATATCGCGGAGCCCCCATGGGTTCGGTAGCTTGCCGCCGACATCGTGGGACCGGTGCGCACTGTTCTCCGAGTACCACGCGATGTCCGCGAGCGGCAACGAGTAGACCGCATCCGTGGCGCCGGCCCTGCAGGCGTACTCCCACTCAGCCTCCGTTGGCAGCCGCCCCTCGAACCCCGGAACGAGGCGCTCCAGCGACGTCAACATCTGCTGAACATCATCCCAAGGGACTCTCTCCACAGGTCGCCGGCCACCCTCGAAACGGCTCGGGCTCGCCTCCGTGACGACCTCGTAGAACGCCTGGGTGCACGGCGTCTCGCCCAGCCAGAACCCGGCCGTGATCTCGACCTCGTGTTGACTCTCGTTGGCGTAGCGCCCTTCCTCCTCAGCGGGCGAACCCATCAAGAAGGTCCCTGGCGGCACCCAGCGCATGCGCTGCACCTGGCCCTTCACCTCGACATCCGTCCACGCACCGTACTCGTCGATCCCCGCACGGGCAGCCCACGAGGGCAGCGTCGACTCGACGACCTGGAATCGGCCTTCCTGAGAGCCGTCGGCTGCTTCCGAAACCGCCGGCGGGGGGCGCCAGTGAAAGCGGATGCGCTCGGTGCGTTCACCGACCTCCACCCAGAATCCGCGCTCGCCCTCATGGGCGCCCCACGCTGACATCCATCCTTCCCGCCGGAACGGTTCGACCTGAACCTGCTCGAAGTCGGTGGCCCAGGTCGTCGGCCCGTGAGGCCAAGGAACTCGCCTCTTTTCACGCAGGATGATCGAACGATTGCCGCGCTCGCTCGTGAGGTCGAGCACCCCGTCCGAAGTCTTGACGACTGCGATCCGCCGCCATGCGGTCGAGCGTCGTCGAGCTTGCAGGCCTCCGCGTTCCTGATGGATGACCCACGTCGTTTCGTGGGCCCCCAACACCTGCCAGGCATCTCGCAGGAACTCGTGTCGCTCGCCGCTTCGTATTCTCGCGTGGGCGCGGTCCCGACAGCGGGCCAACCAGCCACGGACGTGGAACGCCAAACCAGGGTCCTTCGTGGCCAGCGCTTGCTCGATCAGCAACCTCGCTTGCGCGAGCGAATCGGTGTCCACAGGACTCTCCCCCGGAGCGAAGCAGGCGTCGAAGGTGAACAGCTCCTCGTCGCGAATGACCGGCGCTGCCGCCACACGCCAGCGGGCCAGCACCGCGAAGAGCGCGGCGCAGGCCTGTCGGAGCAAGTGGTCCATGTCCGCGATCGGGGGAAGTCCGTGACTCGCCAGCGCGGCGCGCATGTCGGCGTCGTCACTCAGGACCCGCGCCAGTCCGATGGATGGATCGAGGGCATCGGTAAGCTCCTCTTGGAGCTTGCTCCGCCGCTCGTGGGACAGGGTGCCACCGCCCGAGTGTCGGTGCTCCACACCCGACCAGACGGTGACCTCGTCGCCCAGCCCCGAGCTGTCCACTCCGAGAGCGAGGCGAACCTCCCGCAACAACCCGGCCTCGAAAAACACCGGCACCGAGAGGACACGCTCCAGCACCCAGGTGACGAACCGCTCCCATGCCGTGGCCTCCCGCCCGTCTCGCGGATCCCAGGGCACCAGAATGCACGTCCTCGTGTGCACGAGTCGCCGACCTGGAACACGCCCCGCCGACAGCACCGCGATCGTGCGGCCGCGCAATCCACGCCCGGCCTCCCGCCGCGTGAAGCGCTCTACACGATCCTGGGCGTCCACCAGGTCCGGCCACCCGGACAGCAACAGGGTGGGAGCCGCCGGCGACAGCCCCCGGCAACGAGAGGAGTTCCCAGGGACCGACCATGCGTCACCGACCCGCTCGACCAACAACGCGCTGCGCCCCAAGCGACGACGAAGCCGGGCACAAACCCGGTCCTGGTCGGTCCACACGGGGACAAGGCGATCATCACGATCCATGACGAGCACGAGTTCGCGCGGCCACCTCCGAGCGACCGGCGTTCGGCGCGCACCGATCGGACGGCAGCGAGCGAGGTCCTCGATCAAGCGCCTCACCGGCAACGCTCGGAGTCGTACCGGCCTCGCGAGCAGTCGGTCCAGGGTGGCCTGGACGGCCGTCCACCCCACCGCCGCGGGCGAGGTCGGTTCGGGGCCGGTCGGTTCCAGATCGGCGGGGAGCAGGGGGGCCCGCGCTGGATCGTCGCTGTCGGACGGCCTCCCGACTGTCACGTGCCCCGTAACCTTCAACATCGGGATCGTCGGCATCTGCTCGCGTTCCCCGGTGCTCACCGTGACGGGCATCACCTGCACGTCCAGAGCGACGCCGTGTGGCTCGACCTCTACGTCGCGCGAGGCCTCTTCCAGAGGCTTCTCGCTCATCCCCAAGCGACGCGCGAGATCGGAC
The DNA here is from genome assembly GCA_029259695.1 of Planctomycetota bacterium. Lineage (GTDB taxonomy): Bacteria > Planctomycetota > B15-G4 > B15-G4 > B15-G4 > OFTM49. The sequence continues at coordinate 16,315 of JAJDEQ010000037.1, read as the reverse complement.
GCGACCGCTTCACCCCCAGCCACCCAGGCCTGGAGCAGGTCGGCCCGTCCAACGCGCCCCTTCACCCGCCCCGCCCCTGCTTGACCCTGTGGATCTCCGCAAACTTCTGAAATGTGAAGCGCCGCACTTGCTTGAGGAGATCAAGCTGACGCTCTCGCCGCTTGGCGACCGAGTCGTTCGCGGGTTCAGGTGATCGCGCCAGCACCCGCAGCATGTCGAGGTACTCCGCGAGACCGGGGCGCGGCCCATCGACGATGTGGCGCCGGTCCTCCAGCAGATCGAGCGCCGCCGCGGCAACGACATCGGGGTGCAGTTCCGGGAAGTGCAGCTTGCCTCGGTCCGGCAGGAAGTCGGAATCCCCCTCCTCGAAGGAGATGACCATCACTACGCAGCGGCGAAGGAAGGCGTCGGGCAGGTCCCGCTCGTCGTTCGACGCGATGATCACGAGGGGCGCCACCTGTCTCTCTGGCTCGCGCTCGACCATCCGCGAGGGGGCCCGGAACCGTTCTTCCCCGAGGACTTCGAGGAGACTGTTGGGAACGTCGGGCTCCGCCTTGTCGATCTCGTCGATCAGAACGACGACCGGCATATCGGGTCGAAAGCAGTCACTCCGTTCCGGCTTCATACCGCGATCGAATCCGCGGGCTCCCTCGAAGTCGAGCGCCCACCACAACGGCCCCGGGATCAGGAAGCCCTCCTCGTCGAGGGCCGTGTCCCGCTCGCCGGTAGGGATCTCGCGGATCACCTGCGCCTTCGCCAACCGGGAAACGTAGTCGATGCGATAGAGCAGGTCCCCGGGCTCGGTGCGAGCGTCCACTGTGTAGGGTGCAAAGGGACAGCCGAGGGCAGCGGCGACGGCGGCCCCAAGCTGGGTCTTCCCCGACCCCGGTTCGCCTAGTACCAGCAGCGGTCGTTCGGCTCCCAGAGCCGTGTCGACCGCCAGGACCTCGTCCGGCGTGAAGAGATGAACCCGGCGATCCCCGCGCGAGTCCCATTGCATCTCGTTCTTGCCCTGCAGGGCCTTCTCCAGGCGTGGCCGGTTCGTATTCAGGTCTGGTCCCTCCTCGGCGACGGCGGTGTCCACAGCCGCAATGCGCTGTTGATCTCTCTCTCGAACTCGCTCTGTTCCCCGTCGCCAGGCTGCTGGTTGACGACGAAGGCCACAGCAGAAAGCTGCCTCAGGTCGGACAGATCGTGCCCCGCTACCGTGCCTTGGTGGAGGATCGCGCAGTAGAAGACTCCGTCCTGCTGGAGGCTCAGCAAGTCGTTGTTCAAGTCGGCCGGTCCGGTCGCCGCCGAGAGCCCCATCTGATCCGCGACATGCCGGGCCGCCTTGTCGAGGACGCTGGCATCGATCCACTTGTCGGGCGGTGCCGGGATCATGTTGCGGGCGTACGCCCTGACACCCTTCTCCAACCCCAGCTTCGGGGAACGGACCTGGAGATAGGAGGCGATCATCTCGGCCGCGACCTCCGAGTACGTCTCGGTTCGGCCCACGTTGATGTTCAGCGTCTCGAACGAATAGTGACGCAGGGCGGCGGCCAGCAGCAGAAGCAGATCCCTCAGGGCCTCTCTCGTTGGGCGCTCGGTTTGGCTCCGCCCCACCGCCGCGATGCGGCGTACTGCCACGAGCGCCTTCTCCCGCCCCGGGTGTTTGAGCAGCTCGTCTGCGGCCGATTGTGCGGAACCGCACCCCGACACACCGCTCACCTCGTCCCACAGGTTCCTGAGGTGCTCGGTCGCGAGAAGGGTCGTGACCATCGACGCGAACCGGTCCTCCACGCGCAAGCCGAGGATCGAAGCGATGTCAGCGCGCTGCTCCCGCGACAGCTCTGAGAACGGTTCGACCTCGAGCTCGCGTGAACGATCGACGGATTGCAGGATCAAGAGACCGATAACTTCGTTGGTCACGGTGCAGATCGGTGAGCCCGAGAAGCCCGCCCAACCTCTCCCCTGCTTCCCGCCGGGAGTCTTGTCACGCGGTGGGTTGTCGAACCCCCGGGCGTCCCCGGCTCGGTTCCCAAGCGTGCCGCTGCTGCTCTTTCTTTTCTTGACGTCGCTTGGATAGCCCTCCGTCGTGACGCGGGCTCCCGCCGGCCAGCCGCCCCAGAAGTCCAGGCCGAACCAGCTCGCGAACTCGGGCGCGCTGTCACCGAGCTTCAGGACAGCCAGATCCGGGCCATCGTCCCAGGCGAGAGGACCCGGCGGCCACACGAGCTCCGCGTCCGGGTAGGCGCCCTTGGTAATGAGCTGCTCTCGAGCCTCGGCCAACCCCGTCGGATCGACGCTGCCGGGGACGACATAGACGTCCTTGAGAGGATCGACCACCTCTCCCTTCCCGGAAGACTCCCAGGACACCACGTGCCAGGCCGTCATCACGTGCCGGGGACCGACGGCGAAGCACGTGCCCCACCGCGTCATGTCGCCGTTCGCCCCCTTCCGACCCCAGATCGTGAAGATGGCCTCGTCGTAAACGTTGCTCCCCATCGCGACGGCTCCGTAGACCACGGGCGTCACAGACTACCAGCTCGCTACGTTGGCGAGGGGCACGAGCAGCCCTCCCCAAGAACTCAAATTTCATCACGCCTTCCTCGGGGGAACTTCCCGGGACACCGCGCTTGCCCACGACGGGCTGAGCCGGCCGCCGGGACCGCAACGCCTCCCGGCCGGAGGCGTCACAATGCGCGCTCCTCACTCTCGCTCCCCCTCCATCCGGGAGAGCATGGTCGATCTCCCGGGCTTCCAGCAGCCCTTCCTCACCTGGCTCACCGGCATGCCGTTGCCCGGCGAGCAGCCCAAGATCCGCTGGTCGCCTTGGGCCCGCCTGTCCGTCTACCTCGCCATGCTCGCGGCGGGCGTGGCCACATCGGCCGCCAGTCTCGCCGCCAGCGGCGTGGCCCTGCTCGCGCTGCCGATCGGCTGGTTTCTCACGTCGGGCACTCAGCGCACGCTGTACATGGCGGTACTGCACAACGCGGTGCACGACGCGTTCGTGCTGCCCGGCGGGCGACTCTCGCGGAAGCTGGCGTCATGGATCAACCGCTGGGTGGCCGAGATCGGGTCGACGATCCTCTTCGTGAACGCGTACGACCCGTTCCGCCGGGACCACGCCCGCTGGCACCACGGCACGCGCCTGGCCACGCCGGAGGACCCCGACGCCCAGTTCCTGAAGCTCTTCGGCTTCGGGCCCGGAATCACTCGCCGCCAAGCATGGCGTTCGTACTGGCGGACGATGTTCAACCCCGAGTATCACCTGGCCTACTTCAAGCAGCGAGTCGTCACCAACTTCATCGACGCGCCCCCCTACCGGATCGCGATGGCCATCGGGTGGAACGGCGCTCTGCTGGGAGCCGTGGCAGCTACGGGCACTTGGGTGCCTTTCCTGATGTCCTGGGTGTTCCCGCTGACGGTCCTGTACCAGCAGAACTCGCTGACCCAGATGATGAGCGAGCACCACTGGTTCATGGACCTGGCCGACCGCGGCAAGGGTGGCACGAAGATCACTTTCGGACGACATCTGGGAGAGCGCTACCCTGGCGTCAATGCGTCACTCCGCGCAAGGGGCCGCTGGTGGGCACGGGTGCTGTTCATGCACCTCCCGGCGCGACTCTGGATCCTGGTCGGCCCCGACCTGCACGTCCACGACTTCCACCACCGCCGCCCTCGCGCGGACTGGGCCAACGCGGCCTTCGAACGGGCGACCGATGCCGAGCAACACCTGGACACCGCGACCGAGTACGTCAGCGTCTGGGGCAGCTACGCCGACCACATGAACACCGTGTTCGACCGCTGGGCCGCTGCCCGGCGGGACGCCAACTGACGGCCCGCAAGCCCATCTGGGTTGCGAGTCACTCAGCCCGGGGCGTCCGCAGGGGCGCCCCGGGCACCTCTTGCTGCACTCGCAGCCCGCCAAGTCGGACCCAGTCAACTCCGGTGCCTCGCCCTAGGTGCCCAACGACAACGCCAGAGCCGGCGCCACGTGAGCGAGCTGAAGTGGAAAACCCCGCCCCGAGAAGTGATCTCGGAGCGGGGTCGGTACTGCGCCCCCTCCCTGGGGGTCGAACAACAACTCAGGCTGAAGGAGCATGCACTCGCCCCGCTTCAAGCACGCGCTGTGTGCTCCCGATCCACCAGCTCAAGGAGAGGTTGAGTGCAACCCGTTGCTGGCGGCGAAGCCCGCAGGAGCGCCCGCATCACTCACCCAGACCTGCCAGAACAGCGAGAGGCCCGGAAGACCGAGCGACGGCCAACTGAAAGGCAATGACACGGTGCCCGAGAGACTGGTGGGCAACGGCACGAGGATGTCGGGGCTCGGCACCAGGGTTCCACCCTTGAAGCTGGCCTCGAGCGCCGAGAGGCCCACAACGAACCAGGCCGTCGCGCCAGGCGCCGCGTCAGTCAGCATCACCAGCGTCTGAGTGGCGGGGAATTGCGACCCACTACCGTCGAGCCGCGGCTCACCAAGCGTTCCCGCAAGGCCCTGGCCGAGATCGCACCACGAGCCCACGAAAGGCATGGGCAAGAGCGCCACGCCGCGCAGGCTGACGAAGCCAGGACCCGCGCCGGTGCCCGAACCAGAGATCTTGGTGCGAGCGCCGGTGATGGGATGAACCTCGAACACCTCGCGACTGATCGAGTCAGTCAACACGATGATGCCGTGCTCGTTGATCTGCAGATCGGTCGGGCCGGACAGCGCGGGGCCCGAGCCAACACCGCCGCCAGTGATCACGGAAGGCGTGCCAACGACCGGGATGCGAAACACCTGATCGGTGGCCGACTCCGACAGAATCACGTCGCCATTGGCATCGATCGCGATGCCCTCCGGCTGGTTGACGACCACACCGTTGCCGAGGTTTCCCTGAGCGAAGAGCGTGCGGTCACCGGTGGCAGGGTCGATCAGCAGCACGGCGGAGGCGGCGAAGTCAACCAACAGCACACTCCCGTCAGCCTGCTCGACGAGGTCCGTCGGGCTCTGCAGCGCTGGGCCCGTGCCCACACCCGGACCGACGGCCACCGTGCGGTCTCCAGTGCTGAGGTCCACGCGAAAGACCACGCCGGCCGTCGCGTCGGCCAGCAACACCGTGTTGGCATCCTCGAACAGGAAGTCGCGCGGCTGGCTGAACGACGGGCCCGTGCCAATCGAGTTCGACACGACGATGGTCCGGTCGCCAGTGGCCACGTCGACCATCACCAACGCGTCCAGGTTGCGATCGGCGACGAGCACGCGGCCATCGCAGGTGACGCCGAGGCCGATAGGCGACACGAAGGCCGTGCCTTGGCCAACGCTGTCGCCCGAGAGGATCGCCCGCTGCCCGGAACTCGGGTCCACCAGAACGACATTGCGAGACGTCGAGTCGAGCACGATGTAGGGATCCAGGTTCACGGGCAGGCGTTCGCAGGCGATACCACGCAGCCCAACGATGCTGGGACCGGCGCCCATGCCGTTGTTCGATACAAGCGTCAGCGCACCGTCGAAGGGGTCGACCTGGTACACCGCACGCTGGATCGAGTCGGTGAGGAACAGCAGACCGGCTGCGTCGATCGTGATGTCGGTCGGACCGGTCAGGCCCGAGCTCACCAGGATCGTGCGGTTGCCGTTGCCGGGATCGACGAGCAGCACGTGATCCGTGGCCGACTCGGTCACGACCAGAGTACCGTCCGCGAGCAACGCGACGCCCTCAGGCTGATCCAGGGCCGGCCCCGTACCAACGCCACCCCCACTCAGCGGCGCACGGTTACCCGTGACACCGTCCACCTCGATGAGCAGGTCACCGGTGAAGTCCGTCACGACGTAATCGCCGTCCGACTGGATGACCAGGTCAGTGGGATCGATGAAGGCCGCGCCCGAGCCCACACCCGAACCCGAGTGGATGCTCCGGTCGCCGTTGCTGGGATCGATCAAGAAGATCGCACCGGCGCCTTGGTCTGCGAGCAGAAGCATGCCGTCGTCCCTGATCGCCAGGTCCCGCGGCAAGATCAACGGCGGCCCACTGCCGTCGGCCGGGCTCGAGACGATCGTGCGGGCGCCCGTGATCAGGTCGACCAGGAAGATCGCGGGGAACTGCTGATCGGAGACGTATGCCTGGGTCTCAGAGAGCAACGCCAAACCCAGCGGCCGCACGAAGTCAGGGCCGCTGCTGTCGTTGTCCGAGATGATGGTCTTGTCGCCCGTCACGCCATCGATGTGAAGCAGGCGAATGCTGGTCGCGTCCAGGACGAAGCAGTCAGGCGCGGCGACGAGCGAGGACGAAGAGAGCGCTAGAAGCGCCGTACCGAAGAGGATCTTGCGGAACATGACGAGGATTCCAGATGGAAGGAAGTGCCCCGAGAGGAACCTGCTGGTTCGCCCTCGGGCAGCACCGACCCAGCCGCGACACCTCGACGCGAGATCACTGGATGGGCGCTACTTCCTTTCCCGTCATCCGCGCCGACCTGTCCGAGAGAGATACTAAGATTCTTCGCGGCCCACGAGATTCGGCGGCGATGCGCTCCTTGCCGAAGGCGCACCACGCCTGCCGATAACTCGGTCACAACCCGTGGGCGAGACCCGGTCGCCGGGCACACCTCGTAGCCACCGATAGATCTCAGCGACCGGAGGGAGGCTCGGTGGTCAGCGCGAAGTCATAGGGAGTCACGCCAACAACGCGCTCTCGATAGCGCATTTGTCCATCCTCGCGCGGCGGATACTGCTTACTCCCCAACCCCTCTTCGTCTGCGGCCAGCCCGTTGTAGGTCCCGATGGACACAATGTCGATTCCGTCGATCTTCAATTCGATCCGGTTGATCGGATGGGGCGAGTGGAAGCCGAGACCCTTGCTCGTGATGTCGTCCTCACTCAGCGGCACGACGAGGACAGCCACTCGCTCCGAATCCGAATAGAGGTGCATGCTGACCTCACGCACCGTCAAATCGACGCCCCCCACATACGTGTAGAAACCGTGGATAGGCGAGCTGAACTCCCAAGTGCAGCCACTGCCCGAGAACATCAGGCTCCACGATTCCATCATTTTCCAAACCGGACCGAGGGCATTCGTCGCAGCCGAGACCACGGTGATGCTCCCCTCTTCCATCGGGATGCGCACCTCGTTGCCCGATTCGAAGTCGCGTTTGCGTGGATCGGGAACGAGGTCGGCAAACACAAAGCGCTGCTCGGCTACGGCAGCGGACCTCCAGGCGTGGGCTGCCCCCATGTACACCTGGAGCTCAGCGGGAGTCTCGGGCCAGGTCAGGCGGTCGGCGTGGTAGTCATGAACCCACTGAGGAATCAGCTCATCTTCTGCCGGCGACTTGCCCGGCTCGATCTTGTTTCCGAGCTTCAACCAGCTCATTGCGGCGTTGTCGAGCTCCTCATGCTGACTGAGGTACTCCACCAGCTCCCGCGCGAGGGGGAAGCCCTCTGCGTAGCGCCCAGTCTTCAGCAGAGCCATCGCGTAGTTCGTCTGGACCAAGCGTCGTTCGATGTTTTCTATCGGGAGCTGGGCGGCGGTCGCTGGGAATGCCCGGCTCAATGGCTCCACCGCCTCGCCCCACCGTTGCCGGGCACAGTAGAGTCGTCCGAGGATCTTGGCGAAGACGGGCGGATCACCAGCGGCCTGTTGGAGTCGGTCTGCCTTCTCAAGCAGTTTGAACGAATGCTCGACGTTGCCGGGGCGCATGTTCCTCACGATGTACGTGGCCTCGAGGGCATGGGCCGTGAGGACCTGGCCATGTCCCTGGTTCCCGACAAGGCGCGCGGATTCGAGGCATCTCGGCAGCAGTTGAAGAGCATCTTCATCTTCGTTGCGATTGGCGTAGTACCACGCCTGCTCGTTCAGCAACTTCAGGAGCAGCATGTCCGGAGCGCGGAGGATGCCCTCGGATTCGGAGAGCAACGCCTCCCGCAGCCTGGCGGCCCCCTCCGCGTCACTCGCACCGAGCAACACCTCCACCTGGACGGCTCGGGCGTCGAGAGCGTCGTACTCGCTGCCGTATCGGCGTGCGGCCTCGATCGCCACCTTGGCGTCCTGCGCGACATCGCCTACACCGAGCCCGAGCTTCACCTTCGCTCGGAGGAGCGGGATCGCCTGCACAAATGGAGGTTGCGAGAGCACCCCCGAATCCTCACGGACAAGCAACTCCAGCAACGAGTTCGCCCTCTCGTAGTCCTGGGCGCTTACGGCGGCCTTGGCCTGCGCCAAGCGCAGGCGCGAAACCAGCTCGTGCTCAGGTCCGAGACGCTCCAGGAGAGTAGCAAGCTCTTCGGTGATCGCTGCCACACGACCCCACTCACGGGCGACCTCGAACGCGTCGAGGAGGGAAACCGTTACCGGAGCCTGCATTTCCGGAACGTCGAGCGCCGCGAGACCCTCCATACTTGCTGCAAGGAGCGACGTGCCCAGCGCGATCTCGCCTGTCGCGACAACGAGCTCGCCAGCGACCGCGAGAGCTGCGTATCGGTCTGGCTCGTATGGTGAGAAAAACTGCTCGGAAAGGTGGATGATGGCGGCCGCGTGGTCTTCCGCGCTCCCTCGGCCTCTCAGTCCGTACGCCTCCTCGCCGATCGCTTCGAGGAAGTTGCCCTGGCGCGCAGCCAGCCGATTGGCCTCCCCCCCCTGGTAGACCACGACGGCCGCAGCGATCAGGAAGACACCCATGGACGCCACAACGCCGCCGACGAGCCTTCGATGCATGCTGACCCAGAGGTGCGCCCGACGACGAAACCGAGGTCGTGTCCCCTGCGGCGGGTGCCGAGCGATAAGCCGCTCAATGTCGACGCGTAGGCTCTCGACGGAGGAGTAGCGCTCCTCCACGCGCGGCCACAGCGCCAGCTCGATGAGAACATCGTACCGCCGGCCGAGGTCGGGGCGAGCCCGACTCAACGGTCGGGGCAGACTCCCCTTCCGCCGCGCGGCGGTTTCGGCTGTGCACCCGTCGACTATGTGCGGAAGCGACCCGGCGAGCGCTTCGTAGAGCATGACGCCGAGGGCGTACACATCACGGGAGACCTGATACTCCGCAAGCCGGCTGTCGCCGATGAGAGCCTCAGGGCTCATGTATGCCAGCGTTCCCGGAGGCACGCCCGCCCCGGTGATCCCCTCTGTCTCGCGCGAGTCGTCCTGGGCGATCCCGAAGTCGATCAGCTTCGGATGCCCCTCTGTCGTAACGAGGACGTTCTCCGGCTTGAGGTCCCGGTGGGTCACGCCCTCCGCGTGCGCCGCCTCGACCCCCAGGCATAGCCGTACGAACAACATCAAGATTGCTCGTGGTTCGCGCGGCATCTGGGCGAGCCAACGATCCAGAGTGACTGCGTCTGGGATGTACTCCATCGCGAACCAGGGGCGCCCGTCTTCTTCCATCCCCGCATCGAAGATCTTGACGATCGCGTCGTGCCGAAGCTCCCCGAGCACCCGGATCTCCCGACGGAATCGGCGCAATGCTGGGCCGGCGTGGCCGAGGAAAGACACGACCTTCAGCGCAACCTCTTGCCCTGTCCATACCTGGCGAGCGAGGTAGACCTCTCCCATTCCTCCCCTTCCCAGCTCATCCAGAACTTCGTACCGATCCACCATCGGCAACACGGCGGCAGCCAGGTCAAGCAGGGGAGGCCGCATGACGGTGGGTGCTGCCGCCACGGCCCTCGCAGCGAAGAGAAGGTCCTCCAGGAGAGCACCTTGCGAACAGCGATCAACCAGAAACGCCTCGCGTTCATCGGGAGGCAGCGCAAGGGCCGACTCGAGCAACACTTCACCCGCCGTGGCTTCGACCCGCCCCATCACTGCCCACCCTCACCCATCCGACGCAGGATGAAGCCACGAGCAAGCGCCAGCCGACTTGCGACCGTACTCTTCTTGAGCCCGAGCACTGCCGCCGTCTCGCGCACGGTGAGTCCACCGAAGATGTGCATGTCGATCACCTGAGCAGACTGCAGATGCTGTCGCCCCAGCGACTCCAGCGTTTCGTGGAGATCGAGGTAGTCATCCAACGAGTACGTACGCGGATCCGCCAGGACGGAAAGCGTGATTCGTTCCCGAGCTACCGGCTCCCGCGCCGCCTCACCGGGCGCCCGACGGCCCGCACCACCGCGTTTCTGAGCACCACGCTCGCGGGCCCAATCCGCAAGAACACTCTTCATTACTTGGATTGAGAGCAAGATCAGGTGGCCCCGGCTCTCAGCCTTGGGGTTCGGGATCTCCCGCAAGCGGCGGTACAACTCGCCGACTAGATCACTGGCTTCGCGACTCCTGTGTCCCGGCCGACAGCCCAGCAATCGCTCGGCCCGCCGCTCCAGCACCTCGAACACCTCACTGATCGTGAGATCGAGCCATGCCGTATCGTGCCGCTCGTTCTTCGACGGGTAACCGCCACCCTCTGGCGAACTCATCAATCCCCCACCGGCTCGGTCGTTCGACCGAAAGCGCGACGCCCCCCGGCGAAGCCCCCATCTCTCGGCCCACAGGCATAGAGTATCAGCCGACTGAGGGGCTAAGGCACCTCAAGGCCCACCGGCTCGAACCGCCATCGTCGACTCGATGGGCCCATAGCAGCCTGTGGCGAAAACGCCGCGCGGAGCTTTCGAGCTCAAGGGATAACGTGGCGAGAGCACTGGATTGCGCTCCACCACCTGTTTTCTGTATGCGGTCGCACTTCGCTAGCCTTCGCTCCTAGGACAACACCCTGCCCTGGCACCCTCTCGGGTGCCTTGGTAGCCCGCGTTCTATGAACCGTGTGCCGCACTACCTGGACCGTGACATTCTGTCACCCCTCTTCGAGAGGGGCTTGCCTCCCCAACCACTCACACCAGCCGACCCCGACGACCGGCGTCCGCTGCGAGGAGCACCTTGGGGAGCCTACGACTCCACTGTCGGCGGGCGGCCAACAGAGCCCACCACGCGACGCTCCTTCGGGCGCTCAACCAACCCCGGGGGACCCCACGGGCCTCTCGCCACGGTGGGTTGCGCTCGACGTGCGGCACCGCGAGTGTCGGCCGCACCCCCCTCAGCCCTGCCTCGCGTCGGTGCGCAGGCGGCAGAGCGAAGCAACTAGGCGTAGGCTCGCCCCCCCCCCAGCGCATGCGCGTATCGGTTGCCACGGTCCCACACCGTGTCGACCCTCCCCCGGCCTGCCGCGACCGTCTTCAACCCTGGCTGAAGCTCGCGCCGAACCGGAGGAGGGTCAGGCTCCTCAACTCGATCGATGACTATCGAGGGTCAATCGGGGTAGAAGTTCGCCAGCAGGCTGGATGCCTGCACGGAAACGGAGCCCGTCGGCGAGAACGGATCGCGGAGAGCCACGAGCTTGTACTCGTAGGTGCCGGCTTGGGTGACGTTCACCGAAGCCTGCGTCGTTCCAACGAGCGCCACGTCATCGGCCAACAGACCCACTCCGAGGCTCTGGATCATGTTGTCGGGGGCTGCATCCGTCTCGCCTCCCCCATGCGCAATGCCAAACTGTGCGAAACCCCTCAAGTCGAAGACATGGAAGGTCTGCATCGTTCCCTGCAGAACGACGGTGCCGGGACCGTCGGCTTCGATGGCCACCGTCAAGAGCACCGTCCAGTTGGGTACCTGGGAGAGACCCTGTGCTCCACCCTCCACGAAGGCCGCTCGAGCGCGGCGATCGGCAGTCGTCTGCAGGCTTCCATCAGGGAACACGATGCCGTCGGTCCCGGGCTCTCCGCCAACATGCAAGCGCCCCAACGGCACGCCGACACCAAGACCGACACGACCGGACTTGTCCACCAGCATGGCCGGTCCGCCAGCCCCGTTGTCAATCGAGAGCAAGGCGCTGTCTGTGAAGGCCGGGACTCCCGCCATCGGCCCAATCGGCTCATCGACGAGCAGGATGTCCTGTGCATCCACGGACACGACGGTGCGAATCTTGCCGTCGGCCATGAACGCGTCTCCCGATTCGATCTCCGTGAGGAACTGCGTCTGACCGTCACCCACGACGAGGGTGCCGTTGGCGGTCACGGTCCCGCTGAGCTGCCGGGAGAGGTTGCCAACGACATCGAGATCCGAGGCGGGTGACTCCGTCCCGATGCCGACGTTCCCTGAGAGCTGATGGAGGCTGCTCTGACCGAGGGTCTTGGCATCCAGCCATAGCGCCAGTGCCCCGGGCACGCCATTCCCAAACACCGTAGGCGCGAGCACGGGGTTCACCGTATCGAGCGAGCCGGACGGCCGCGCGACACTCGACCCGAATGCCCCAACAGCCGCCGCCACAGGCGCCAGCTGGCTTCCGGGTCGTCCCCGGGTATCGACATCGTCCGTCCCGGGCGCAGCGTTGCTGGCCAGAACAAGTGCAGAGACAACGGCTAGTGCGAACATGATGACCTCCTCGACATGATCCTGCGCCGCCTGAGTGCTCCCTCCCGAGGGAGCCACGTGATTCCCAAGGTGGCGCTTGGGTGGCGAAGGCTGGCGGATCGCCCGCCTTCGCTGGACAAGAGGAGAGAAACACTTGGTGATTTCAGAGCTCTGCAAGAACTGGTGACACCCCAGTACACTGACCAGATCGAAGAGTGGGGACCCACATGCTTACGCCTCGAATGCTGCTTGCAGCGATCTTGCTCCAGGTGGGCGACGCCAATACCAGGCCGGCCAGTCCCCATCCCGTGCTGCGTCCGGGCGAGAAGATAGAAGCCGCCGTAGCGGACGGCGACCCCATCGTTGAGACGGAGACCCTCCTCTCCGGAGGCTACACGCGACAGCACACGGTTGTCGGCAAGACCTACCGCCTCGACGTCGACGAGCCGGGGACCTACCACATCGATCTTCGGTCCTATGCCTTCGATTCCTACTTGGTCCTTCGAGACGCCCGAGGAATCGTCATCGCTGAGGACGATGACGGACTGATCAGCGTTCATTCGCGGATCGTCAGCCCACTCACCCCGACCATGCCCGGTTCGGTCGAGGTCTGCGCGCTTCACGGCAAGCGCGGGCCCTTCGCACTAACGCTGAACCGTGGCACGCCACCACATCTCAGCCCGCAGCAACGAAACGCCGCCGACATCAATGATCGCCATCGTCAGATCGAGGCCCTTGAGGTCCGGCTGGGGCCCGACGACCCGCTGCTAGCCACGGCCATGAGCGAACTCGGTGAGCTCTACGATCGACAGGGCAACTACGCTGCGGCACGACCTCTGTACGAACGGTCCTTGGCCATTCGCGAGCGACACTACGGCCCGGCTCACCAGCAAGTCGCCTACAGCCTCAACAGCCTCGGGTCGCTCTTGCAGGTCCAGGGAGATCTGGTTCGCGCCCTGCCATTGCTCCAACGCTCGAGGAACATTTTCGAGAATGAGCTGGGATCCGATCATGAGCGCGTGGCGTCAGTACTCCTGAACTTGGCGGCGGTGCACAAGGGCCTAGGAGACTACGAGGCCGCACTACCGCTCTACGAAAATGCCCTCGCTATCGCGGAAGCCAGGATTGGGCAAGACTCCGCCTTTGCGGCCGTCGCCCTGAACAACCTTGGCAGCTTGTTGTCTGATCAGGGCGATCCTACTCGCGCGCGAGAACTCTGCGAGCGCGCCCTTACCATCTTCGAATCAGAGCTTCCCTCCAACCATCCGCATGTGTCGGCCACCATGGTCAACCTTGGATCAACGCTCCGCATTCTCGGCGACTTCAAGGGTTCACAGCAGTACTTGGAGCGAGCACTCGCGATTGAAAAGGCGATCCACACGCCCGATCACCCGACCCTGTCAAGGGCCGTAAATGAACTTGGCCTGCTGTTCATGGCCCGCGGCGAGTACGCGCGCTCGCGCCAGTTCCTGGAGCTTTCACTGGCGATCAACGAGCGGTCCCCTCCCGGAGATAGCCCGATCCTCGCCAGGAGCCTGAACAACCTCGGATCGCTCCTACAGGCCGAGGGAGACCTGGAGGGGGCGCGCCCACTGCTTGAGCGCGCCCTGTCCATCAATGAGCAGCATCCCGGGTATCCCATTCTCACCGCTAAGACACTAAACAATCTGGGCACGCTACTTCGAGCTCAAGGTGAGCTTCATCGGGCGCGACAACTGTTGGAACGATCGCTGGGGATCTACGAGGACGTAATGGGACGTGATCACCCAGAACTTGTAGCAAGCGTCAGCAACCTGGCGAGAACACACGCAGACCTGGGTGAGCCTGACGAGTTGCAAGCGCTGTATCCGAGACTAGCGAGCAGTCTGTCTACTCAACTGAGGCGGAACATCCACCTCTTGACGGAGGGTGAACTCTACCTCTACCTCACCGCGCTGAGCGGTCAGCAGGCGCTACTGTGCAGTCCATCCTTATGGCCTCCCGGGCATCGGACCACGGCATACGAGAGCCTCTTGGCGTGGAAGGGACATGCGCTCCGTATCGTTAGCCAGGGGCGGGAACGACTCCAGCGAGACATGCCTCCAGCGCATCGAGAGCGCCTGAGCCGCCTCCAGAGCATTCAGAGCAAACTCTCCCAGGCCATGACGGCGGCGACCAGCATGCGTGGCGAGGACTACAAACGACTCGAGATACTCATCAAGGAGAGGGAGCAGCTAGAGCGCGAACTTGGTCACGAAACCGACGAGGAGCCCGCAAGCGCTCCATCCTGGGCGCGGCTTCAGAAGGCCCTGCCCGCCCGGTCCGCACTCGTTGACATCATCGTCCACCCCGCGTACGAGCCTGCGCGTTGGGAGAACGATCGCATGGTCGAGCCCGGTGACTGGACGGATAATCGCATAAGCGCTTGGGTCACGCTGCCGGAAGACCACCACCCAAGACACTTCGATCTCGGACCGGCGGCGCTCGTCGAGCAAGCCATGTGGACGTTTCTGGATCTCTTGCTCCGGCGCTCGCAACGTTCAGCGGAGCTCCAGCAGGCCAACGAGTCAGTGAGGAAGCTACTGTGGGAACCCATAGCAACGCATCTTGCTGACGCGGAGACGGTCATCATCTCTCCGGACGGCGTCGTCGCCACGCTCTCGTGGGGAGTGCTGCAGAGGGAGAACGGCGACTTCCTCTTAGAAGGGCGGGACTTCGTCTACCTCACGGACCCAACGATGCTGACCGAGACTTCTGCTCAGTCAGCGGTCCAGAATGGGCACAGCCTTCTGGCAGTAGGCGGCGTCGATTATTCCACCGTCGAGAGGCCAACGGCTGGCACTCCCGACACCGACGCACGCCAAACTGAGAGTGGCACCCCAGAGCAAAGGGCGCGGGGAGCACTGCCCAATCCGTGGCCTCTTCTGGAGGCGAGCGACGGCGAAGCACTCCAGGTGGCGGCAAGACACGAGCAATCGTTTGGACGCGGAAACCAGCAAGTGCTGCGGGGCAAGCATGTCAGCGAGGAGGCCCTCAAACGCCTGATGCCGACAGCGAGGGTGGTACATCTGGCCACACATGGATACGTGCGATCGGAGGGCGAACTGGCACCGACGCCAGAGACAAGCGACTTCGCACACGCCATCTCAAGGGGCAGCGGTTCCCATGCAGTGGTCCAACGCCTGGGTGGCTTGCAACCCGGCCTTCTCTCTGGGCTCGTCTGCGCTGGCGCTAATCAGCACCTCCCCGACGATCGCGACAACGGCTACCTCACCGCGGAGGAAGTAGGCTGGCTCGACCTATCGGCCTGCGATCTCGCCGTGCTCTCCGCGTGCGACACCGGCCTGGGCCGCCCCCAGTCGGGCGAGGGCCTGCTCGGCCTTCGCCGCTCCTTCTTACTCGCCGGTGCGAACACTGTCATCAGCTCACTCTGGTCCGTTCCCGATCAGGCCACGGCCGCGCTCATGGACCGCTTCTACGAGAACCTCTGGGAGCACGGCATGGGCAAGGCCGAAGCCCTGCGCGCCGCCCAACTCGAGATCCTCGCGGCCAACCGCCGTCAGTTCGACGGCGATCCTCTCCCTCGCACGTGGGGAGCATTCGTGCTCGACGGAGACTGGCGATAGGCCGAGGGCCCCACCGACCACTGGTCAGCAGGGCCGTCCGACTGACGTCACCGACGGCGTCACGCCTCGCAGCCCGTTGCTCGACGAGGACCCGAACGGCCCCGCCGCGTCCTTGATCCAGTACTGCAGGTACAACTCGATGCCCGAGGGAAGACCGCCGGGCCAGGTCGCGGTGATCCCCAGCTCGCCGTTGATGTCGGTGCCGAGGGGGATGATCAGTCCCGAACTGACGATATCGGGGACGAGCGTGCCGCCGAAGAACGGCGATGCGTTCAGCTCCGCGAACCCGACCGCCAGGAACGCCGGTGCGTTCTCGAGCGCATCAGACAGCGACAGCGCGATCTCCGTATCCGCCTCCAGGTGCCCAGCTCCACCACCCGCAACACCATCACCCGACTCTCATAGCGGGTGGACTCGTCAACGGGG
>JAJDEQ010000036.1 GCA_029259695.1 Planctomycetota bacterium | reverse complement strand
CCGAGACACCGATGACTTCTGCACCAATGACACAACCCTCCCGCCGCCCCGGCGCCGCGCGCCGCGCAGGCAACGAAGGCGGCTGGGTGCTCTTCGCCACCCTGATCCTCTCCTCCATCCTCGTGTCGGTGACCGTGACGTACGCTCGCCACGCGGTGCTCGCCAAGAAGAGCCTCGAGACCGCCAAGGGCGCCAGCGAGGCCGAAGAGGCCAGCCGCTCGGGCTTGTCTCGCGTTCGCGAGTGCATGCGCAACGGCAGCCTCCCGGGGACCATCGCAGCCGGCACCGAGGACGTCGTGGAGACGCCCTCCGGTGAGATCGTCACCAGCGAACGCGAAGTGACCGGTCACGACCGTCGCCGGCTGCGTGTTCACGCCCAGGCCACGCTCGACGATGACGAGGCCGACCTGCGCGCCACCGCCGTGATCACTCCGGGCGGCGGCAGCGACATCGATGGCACGCGCCTCGATTGCGACCTGATGGCCGGGATCATGGGCGACCCCAACTTCTACGTGATCGACAGCGAGGTGACGTTGTCGAACACCAACCTCAATGGCTTCTACCTGATCGAAGAGGGTGGGCACCTGATCCTGCAGCACGTCGTGTTGCACGGTGCGATCCTCACCGAGGCGGGGCTCTGCGACAGCAACGCGCTCGTCGAGGGTGGCTCGCGACCGCGGCTGACCCTCACCGGTGATGTGCGGATCCTCTCCGATCCGGCCCTGCTGGACGAGATCGCCGTCGTGGGTCCCGACCTGAGGGTGGTCAGCGACGTGGCTTCGCGTGTCGATGTGCGCGGCATGGTCGTGGCTGATGAGCTCGACTTGCCTGGGCGCGGCGGTCTGCGCGGCATGGTCGTGACCCGGAGCTCGCAGAGCCTCGGCGACGACATGCGTCGTCCCGGCCACGGTCGGGGCCTGCAGAGCTGGCCGAACGAGATCTTCGCCGAGAGCGAAGACGTGCGTCGGCTGTCGTTCCCGGTCGAGGACCTCACCGACGCGATCCTCGATGCCATGGACAGCTTCGAGGTCAACTGATGAAGAACTCCTCCGCAGATGTTGCGACCCGACGTCGCGCCGGCTTCACGCTCGTGGAGATGCTGGTGGTCGTGGTGGTGCTCGTGCTGCTCGCCGGCATCGCCATTCCCAGCGCGAGCATGAGCTCGAAGCGCAAGCTCGACACGGTCCAGCTGCAGATCCAGGACGCGCTGCTGTACGCGCAGTCGCTGGCCTACCACAAGGGCATCCCGTTCGGCGTCAAGTTCGCTCCGAGCAGCGGTTGGTTCGCCGTGGTCAACCAGGTGGGAACCCCGATGGAAGACCCCCTGAGCCACGGTCAGTACGTGATCGATCTGAGTCACCCGGGCCAGCCCTCGGGCTGCCGGATCGACTCAGCCGCTTTCGATGGCCGCCCGACCGCCGGATTCAACGCCAAGGGGCACCCCGCAAAGGGCGGCGAGATCCGCATCAGCTCCGGCGACACCGTGCGCCGGCTCGTCATGAATACGGCTACGGCTCAGCTCCTCGAGCTGCCGATAGACGGCTAAAACCCGCCTCGCGGGAGCAGCCCCCAATCCACCCGGGAGGAAAGTGGTGAAGCGTAAGTCAGGCAAGATCGGGCTCGTCGTGGCCGACGACGCGCTGCGGGCCGTCCAGAAGGTGGACGGTCAGCTCGTGACGGCGTCGGTGCCGCTGGGCGAGAACCTCAAGAAGAGCGTTCGGCAGCTGCTGTCGTCCGCTCCGTTCGCAGGCAAGGCCGTCGCGATCGGTCTCGAAGGGCAGGCGGTTCTGATCGAATCGCTGGTGCTTCCTCCGAACACGAAGAACCCCAAGGCCTCGTGCGCCGATCGCCTCAAGGGCGATCCGTTGTTCAACAACGACAAGGCGATGATGGGGCTGGCGATCGACGGTCCGCCGTCGAGCGACAGCGGGACGCCGGTCATCATGGCCGCGATCAACCGGGAGCGCCTCGAGCAGCTCATGCAGGTTTGTCGTGAGCTCGAGATGGACGTCGAGACCGTCGAGTGCTCGGCGCTGGCCGTCTGGCGCGCCTGGTCGGGCGAAGGTCTCCAGATGCGCCTCGTGCGCTCTGGCAACCGCGACATGATCCTGGCGGGCCGCGACGAGAGGCTGATGTTCTGCCGCATCGTCGATGCGCCGGTCAGTTCGCCGGAGCTGAAGGCCACGTTGACTCGCGCCGTCGCCGCCATGGGCGCCGACAGCTTCGAGGGCGTGGTCACGGCAGGCGTCGAGGATGACGACCGCGAGGGCTTCGCACGCGATCTCGACGTGCGCGTCGACGATGCGATCGAGGCCGTCACCGACCCGGTGGCGCTCGGCCTCGCGGGCGACGGTCAGGCACTGATCGACTTCACGCCGCCCGAGGAACGCGTGATGCGCGAGAAGCGCCGCATGCGCAAGGTCTCCATGACGATGGCCGCCGCCTGCGGCGTGCTCGTCCTGGTCGCCGGCGTGCTCGGTGGTCAGCGCACGAGCGAGCTGGAACAGAAGAAGGCCGATCTCGAACAGCGCCTCGCGATGCTCGCCATCGCCAAGGCGGAGCTGTCGACGCTCGAAGCCGAGCTGTCCCAGGAAGAGGCGAACGACGAGGTCATCTCGCAGGCGCGACCTGGCCATCGCATGTCGACACTGTTCGACGTGGTCGCCTCCTCGGCGACGAACTTCATGACGCTCGAGACGGTGCACGTCCAGGACGCTGAGGACAGCCGTCGCTTCAAGGACGATTCCGAGGGCCCGCGTCCGCGCGTGCTCGAGGTGCGGCTCAACGGGCTGGCCGAGAACAACGCGGCCGTGCGCGAGTTCGCGCAGAACCTCCTCTCCACGAAGGCCTTCGCCGACGTGAAGGTCGAGGCCAGTGAACGTGTCCTCATCGGTGTGGGCACCGAAGGCGAACGCTTCCGTATCAGCGCCAAGGCGGAGACCCGGTGATGAGAGTTCCAACCAGTCGTGTCGCCATCGTCGCGGTGATCCTCTTGATCGTCTCGGCCGGCATCCTCTACCCGATCCACGGGAAGATCTCGACGCTCGAGGACGAGGTCGCGCAGCTCGACCAGCAGCGTGAGGCCGACGAGCCGGTCCCCATGCTCGTCAAGGACGCTCATGACCGCGTCATGGCCATGCGCGATCGGATCCAGGGCCGCGCCTACCACCTCTGCCCCAGCACGCCCGAGGCGCAGCAGGAGCTCGAGCGGACGGTCATGGATCACGTCATGAACGCGGGCCTCGACAGCATCCGCATGGACAGCGGAGCCGAGGTGCGCACAGGTCCCTTCCCCTATCGCACGTTCGACCTGGTGGTCGAGGGCGATGCCAACGCGCTCAGGTCCTTCCTCGTCGATCTCGAGACGATGCCCTGGGTCACCCGCGTGCTGCGGCTGTCGGTGGAGCAGGGTGACGACACGCGTCGCATCTCGCTCCAGATCGCCGTGATGCTGGAGTCGAAGTCATGAGCAACGAAGACGAACTCAACGACGCCCAGAAGGCGGGCAAGCGGAAGCAGAAGCGGCAGCTCGTCGTGCTCGGCGTGCTGAGCCTGGTGCTGGGCGGACTGGTGTTCTCCCAACTCGGCGGCGACGAGTCCTACAGCGTGGCCAAGCTGTCGAGTGCTTCGGCCATGGAAGATCCGGCCGAGGACGCTGGTGCCTCCGAGGAAGACGACGCTGTCGAGGCCGGCACCGACAACCCGGTGTTGAGCGAGGCTCCCAAGGAGGAGCTGGACTCGAACCCCTTCTCGGCCTTCTGGAGCACCTCCGTCGACCACGTCGAGGAGACGCAGCTCCAGGCCCCGACGGTGACGCTCAACGCGACCATGCCGGACGCCGACCAGCCCGTCGCCATCATCGATGGGCGTCTGCACTTCATCGGCGATCTCGTGCAGGGGTGGAAGCTGGACGAGGTCCGCTCGCGGGCCATCGTGCTGCGCGCCCCGAACGACGAGTGGGTGACCGTCGACATGCCGCTGTTGTACGGCCGCATCGACGTCCCACAGCCGCTTCCCGTAGCCCAACCCCAGAACACTGGCACCGCAGCCTCGCTTCCCGAAGCAGGCCAGCGGTAATCCACCTCGCGGTGTCATCACCTAGGGGTGTGGTGCTAAAGAGCGCCACCGCCTCGTGACGATAGCCCGGAATGACTGACCCGGACCGACACGGACCCATACTCATGTTTCGCTCGTTCATCGCTGTTGCACTCTCACTCTCCTTCCTGACCACGTCCCCGACGGCCCAACAGCCGGATGAGGATGGCGGCATCGACCTGAACGTGCGTGGCACGACGCTGGGTCAGGTGCTCGAGATGATCTCCGTCCAGCAACGAGTCAACATCGTTGCCGGCGTGGATGTCAGCACCCCCGTCACCGCGAACTTCTACGAGGCGTCGCTGGAAGACGCACTCGACTGGATCCTGACCCCGATGGGGCTGGGCTGGACGTTCGACGGCCGCGTCTACACGGTCATGTCGATCACCGACCTGGAGCAGATCGAGCAGCCGCTCGGTCAGCACATCTTCCAGCCGAACTATCGCTCGGCCTCCGAACTCGAGTCCTTCCTCGTACCGCTGCTCTCGCCCCAGGGGCGGATCATCCGGTCCGAGACGCCGCAGGTCGGCATCCCGAGCGGTGGTGACGAGGCTGGCGGGATCAACTCGACGATGCAGGAGACCCTGCTCGTCATCGATACCGATGCCGTGATCGAGAACATGCGGCAGATGACCGCCGAGTTCGACGCGGCGCCGCGCCAGGTGATGGTGCAGGCCACGATCATCGAGGTCTTCCTCGACGAGACGAACAAGTTCGGCGTCGACTTCGCCTTCATCCTCAACGGCGAGTTCGGCGACTTCGAGAGCCTGGGCGCCGCGTCGGAGGTCTTCTCCGACCCGACGACGCTGGTGGACGGTGGACTGGGCCCGGGCAGTGCCTCGGCCGGCGCGCCGTTCCTCACGCCGAGCGGGACCTACTCCGGTTCGCAGACCGGCTTCACCGATCCCGCGGACGGTGGTCTGCGCATCGGGTACGTCGGCAACAACACCTCGCTCTTCATCCAGGCCGTGCAGGAGGTGGCGGACACGAACGTGTTGGCCAACACGAAGGTCCTGGCGCTCAACAAGCAGCGCGCCGAGATCATCATCGGTGGTCGTCTGGGCTACTTCGGCGGGACGACGGTGAGTGATGGCATCAGCCAGCAGACCGTCGAGTTCCTCGAGGTCGGCACCCAGCTCCGCTTCCGCCCCTTCATCGGTGACGATGGGATGGTGCGCCTCGAGATCCACCCGCAGCGCAGCAGCGGCGTCGTGGACCCGAACACGGGCCTGCCGACCGAGAAGACCTCGGAAGTCACGACCAACGTCATGGTCCGCGACGGCGACACGGTCGCCATCGGTGGCCTGATCGAGACGCGCGACGTGACCACGATCAGTCGTGTTCCCGTGCTCGGCTACATCCCCGGTCTGAGCTGGTTGTTCAGCTCCGAGGAGTCCGAGGTGGAGCGCAGCGAGATCGTCGTCCTGCTCACGCCCACGGTTCTCGATCCGGGCGAGCAGTACGTCGACGAGAACGGCGAGACCGGTGCCGAGGTGGCCGCCAAGGCCAACCGTGACGAAGCCGTGTTCCGCGAGAGCTTCGGTGCCACGTCGCGCAGCGTGTACGCGGGTCGCCTGATCGAGGACGCGCAGGTCGCGCTCGAGAACGGTCACCTCGACGAGGCGCGCATGCTCTGCGACCGCGCTCTGATGGTCGATCCGCTGCACGACGGCGCGATCGATCTCTCCGACGCCATCGACGCCGCCGTCCAGGCACGCGGGGAGTAATCCCCCCTGCCCTGGGCGGGGCCGGGTCGGCAAGACGCACAAAGGGAGCTAGGGACAGATGATTCAACGCGTGGAAGCAGGTCGGAACCTGAACCAGGGGATGATCTCGGATCTCGGAGCCACCATCTCCGAGCAGATCGGCCGCGGGGTCACCGCGGTCCACATGGACGCATCGCAGGTCGTCGAGTTCGATTCGCAGACACTCGAGTCGCTGCTGGAGTTCGACGAGCTCGCGCGTTCACGTGACCTCAGCTTCGTGATCTCCGAGCCGTCAGAGTTGCTGCTGACGGCCCTGCAGATCACGGGTCTCGACGAGCGGCTCGAAGTGGCTCCGCTCGAAGCGCCGGAGGTGGCGGCGTCATGAGTTTCGTCGGTTTGGAACAGAGCACGCTGGCCAACACCTTGCGTGAGCACGGTCTCGTCAGCGAGGAAGAGCTCGCACGGGGCATGGACGCGCCCCCGGACTCGCCCAGCGAACGGCTCAGCGAGCGCCTGCAGCGCATCGGTGTGGTCGACGAGGGGATGCTCACCCAGGCGATGGCCATCCAGAATGGGATGACCTACGTCCACCTGCTCCCGGGGCTGGGTGATCCGAATCTCACGGATCTGCTGGACAGCGACTGGTCCCGCAGCCACGCCGTGTTGCCGCTCTATCAAGTGCACGGCGAACTCACCGTGGCGATCTCGGATCCCACGGACGTCTTCACGCTCGACGCCTTGCGGCGCCTCACGGGAATGAAGCTGCGCCTGGTCGTCGCCCAGGCGAACGAGATCGCTCGGGGTATCGCGCAGGCCGCGGAGTCCCAGTCCGGTTTCGCCGTCGACGACATCATCGACGACATGGGCGAACAGGACATCCGGATCGTCGAAGAGGCGATCGACGAACTCGACAACATCGAGGAAGTCGCCGGGCTCTCCCCGGTCGTGCGTCTGGTGAACTTCTTCATCGCCAAGGCGATCCGCGAGGGAGCATCCGACATCCACATCGAGCCCGACGAGGGTGTCCTGCGCGTGCGCTACCGCATCGACGGTGTGTTGCGTGAGTCGCTTCGTCCGCCCGTGCGTATGGCTCCCGCGATCGTCTCGCGCGTGAAGATCATGAGCAGTCTCGACATCGCCGAACGCCGCGCGCCGCAGGATGGTCGCATGCAGGTGATGTTGGACAACCGTAGCGTGGACCTGCGCGTGTCCACGCTGCCCACGTATCACGGCGAGAAGGTCGTGATTCGAATCCTGGACCGCAACTCGATGATGGGCGACCTCTCGAGTCTGGGGCTCTCCGACCGAATTCTCGACGGGCTGCGCGATCTGGTCGGGCGTCCGAACGGCGTCATGCTGGTGACGGGGCCCACCGGATCGGGCAAGACGACCACGCTCTACGCGGCGCTGGCCACGATCAACTCGATCGAGCGCAACATCTGCACCGTCGAGAACCCGACCGAATACAACCTGAACATGGTCAACCAGGTCCAGGTGAACGAGCGGGCCAACCTCACGTTCTCTTCGGCCCTGCGCGCGCTCCTGCGTCAGGACCCCGACGTCATCATGGTCGGTGAGATCCGCGACCGCGAGACGGCCATGATCGCCATCGAGGCGGCCCTCACCGGTCACCTCGTGTTCTCCACGTTGCACACCAACGACGCCATCAGCGCCGTGCCGCGTCTGGTGAACATGGGGATCGAGTCCTACCTGCTCGCTGCCGCGCTCAACGGCGTGTTGGCCCAGCGGCTCGTGCGTCGGATCTGCAAGTCCTGCAAGGTGGCGGTGGAGCCGACCGAACGCGAGCGGGCGTTGTTCGAGGTGCAGGAGATCGCGCTCGAGAACCTGTCTCGCGGCGAAGGCTGCGCCCACTGCGGGCAGACCGGCTACGCGGGGCGCGCGGGCGTCTACGAGCTGTTCTCGATCGACGACGCGTTGCGTGACCTGATCACGAAGAACCCGTCGTTGGCACCCCTGAAGCGTGAAGCGCACAAGCAAGGCCATGCATCACTGTCCCATGACGCCCTTCAGAAGGTGTCCCAGGGCGTCACCACTCTCGAAGAAGTCACCCGAATCACGGAGCTGTCCTGATGCATGCCGCCGCCGACAACGCCAGCATGGCGAAGCCGGACTCGAACTCCGCCGTCAAGCGCATGCAGCAGTCCGTGCAACTCGCGGTCAAGAAGCTGCAGGTGCCTCCGGATCAGGTGCTCGAGCTCGTGGAACAGCTCGCGATCATGTTCGAGACGGGACTCAACCTGTCCACGGCTCTCGAGGTGTTGGAGAAGCAGTGCTCCACGCCGCACCTCGGCAAGTTCGTCGGGGACATCCGGCGCTCGGTCGAGGCGGGTAACCCGCTGTCCGACGCCATGCGCCGCCACGAGTGGGCTTTCTCGCCCGTCGCTCTGGCGCTCGTGCGCGCTGGTGAGATGACCGGCGACCTCGGCTCGATGCTCAACAAGGTGGCCGACTTCATGGAGCGCGACATCTCGACGCGCAAGAAGGTCAAGGGGGCCATGGCCTACCCCGCCTTCATGGCGATCCTGGCCGTCTGCGTCGTCATCTTCCTGCTCGTCAACGTGTTCCCGAAGTTCGCGGTGTTGTTCGAGAAGGACCCGAGCAAGCTGCCCGGCCCGACCCGGTTCTTCATGAACCTGTCGGACTTCCTCATCGCGCACGGCGCGTGGCTGCTGCCGGCCGGTCTGCTCGGCTTCGCGCTGTTCATCATCGGCATGCGTTCGCGCAAGGGTCGTGAGATCTTCGACCCGTTCTACCTGAAGATGCCCGCGTTCGGGAACCTGATCAAAGCCGTGGCGCTCTCCCGCGCGTTCCACGTGTTGGGCGTCATGCTCAACGCGGGGCTGAACGTGCTCGAGGCGTTGCAGCTCGCAGGCGCCGTGTCGGGCAACTTCGAGTACGGCAAGCTGTGGTCCCAGACCTGCGACGACGTCGAGAACGGCGGCGACCTCTCGGCCACCCTGGCGGACAACCCGCTCGTCCCCGCGGCGGAGACGGCGATGATCTCGCTGGGTGAGCGTTCGGGTACGCTGCCCGAGGTGCTCGGCAAGATCAGCAAGCACCACGACAAGAAGGTCGACTCGGCCATCAAGGCGTTCGTGAGCGTCATCGAGCCCATGATGACGATCATCATGGGCGCCGTGGTCGCGCTCATCGTGGCCAGCCTGATCATGCCGATGTTCGCCATCAGCCAGGTGATGAAGTAGGTCACCGACTGCACGGACGACGTCTCGTGCAGCATGCGCCGCGTCGGCCCCGCTCCTGCGGTGCCGGCGCGGCGTGCGTTCAGGCCTCTACTTGTACTCGATCAGTCGGCGCCGTCCGCCGCGCCGGCGGTCGACGTGGAACTTCAGCTGCCCCAGTGCCTGAGGCAGCTTGCCGAACACGCACGATGCCGCGTACAGGTGCGCCGCGCGTCCGTCGTAGCCGCGCCCCCGGGTGTGGCGCTGCACGCGTGCGTACAGCACGGGGTAGGCCAGCAGCAGGAGGGCGCTGAGGCCGCTCGAGGGCCACGCCAGCCCCACGGCGACCGCGGGTAACGCGACGCCCCAGAACCAGTTGCTGCGCGTCTCGCGGGCGCCCAGGCGGTCCGGCGCCGGCGCGTGCATCCAGGCGTTCTCCGCGTAGGCGTGCCCGGCTCGCAGGTTGCGCCGCCACCACTGGATGCCGCGCGTCATGGCGGCATCGTGGTGGGTCATCTCGGCATCGAGTCGCAGGATGCGCCAGCCGCTGTGACGCACGCGGAAACACAGCTCCGGCTCTTCGCCGGCGATCAGGGCGGGGTCGAAGCCGTCCGCCTCGCGCAGGACCGTGGCGCGCATGAGTGCATCGCCGCCGCAGAACCAGGCGTCGCCCAACGGCGTGTCCCACTCGATGTCGCACAGCTTGTTGTAGACCGTGCGTTCGGGGAAACGTTCGCGCCGGCGTCCACAGACGATCCCGACGTCACGCTGTTCGCCGAGCGTTCGAGCCGCGATCTCGAGCCAGTCTGCGGCGATCTCGCAGTCGCCGTCGACGAACTGGATCAGGGCCACTTCGGGGTGCTCGTCCAGCAGTCGCCGCCAGCCGGCATTGCGCGCCCGGGCCGCAGTGAAGGGCACCGAGAGGTCGAGTTCGATCACGTCGACCCGGAGTTCGCGGGCGATCTCGAGGCTGTCATCGTCGGAGCCCGAGTCGACGTAGACGATCGCGGTGGCGTGTCCCACAGCCGACTCGAGGCAGCGCCGCAGGCGTTCCCCCTCGTTGCGCCCGATGGCCACCAGTCCGACGGGCCCCGAGGCAGGGGCCTCGTGATCAGGCGTGCGCTCGTCGTGCCCTGGCGATGCCACGTCAGCGTCCCCGGACGAGGACGCTGTTGCGGATGAAGTCACCCAGGAAATGGGGCGGGTCGAAGGGGCGTCCGCGCTGCAGCGCCCAGCGCAGGCGCCAGATCAGGTGGCTGCCGATCCAGACCATGTCGGTCAGGGCGGCGTAGAAGATGCCGTGGTTCTTCACGAAGTAGCGCCGACGCGACTCGAACCAGTAGCGAGGGCGGCGCTTGCGTTCGCGCGTCGGGTCCGTGGTGATGCCCGAGGCCTGGCCCACGAGGTGCACGACGCGGCTCTCCGGGACGTACCAGCAGCTCCAGCCCTTGCGGTGCGCGGCGAGACAGAAGTCGACCTCCTCGTAGTAGAGGAAGTACTCCTCGTCCATCAGACCGACGTCCTCGAACACGGCGCCGCGCACGAGCAGGCTGGCGCCGGCGACCCACCCGGTGGGGCAGTCGCCTGTCGGTGGCTCGGGGGCGATGCGTTGCCTCGACAGCAGGCGCGACACGGGGCCGAAGCGCAGCCCGTCGTCGAGCTCGCTGGCCAACGTCGGGAAGCGGAACGCCGAGCGCTGCACGCTGCTGCGGTCCGGGTCGAGCAGGCAGCTGCCGGCGAGCCCGATCTCGGGATGGGCCTGCATGAACCGGAGCAGGGCCCCCAGGGCGTCGGGCTGGACCAGGGTGTCCGGGTTGAGCAACCAGACGAAGTCAGGGGCGTCCGGGCCGGCCATCCGGCCGCGCAGGGCCGCGTTGTTGCCCTTGGCGAAGCCGCCGTTCTCCTCGAGCGCCAGCACCGAAGCCCAGGTCCACGCGTGCCCCTCGATCGCCTCCTGGATGCGCGTGGCCGATCCGTCGTCCGAACCGTTGTCCACGATGATGGCGCGCGCCTCGGGCCACGCCGCCATCTCGGCCGAGAGCGCACCCAGGCAGTCGATGGTCATGTCCGCCGTGCGGTAGTTGACGATGACGACGACGACGTTCACCTGAGACACGGTACCCGCCCGATCCGTAGAATCGAGCCCGTGCTACACGACGTCGTCACCCGCACCGAACGGCTGATCGAGGTGGACACGGCTCCGGGCCGATCGGTCGACCCGTTGGCGGGCCTGATCGCCGAGCAGCTGACTCGCCTGGGGGCGCAACTCTGCGTCCAGGAGGCGGAGCACGCCGGGGTGCCGCAGCGCAACCTGATCGCCCGGTTGGGCGGTGACGGCCCGGCCGGCCTCGTGCTCGCCGGTCATCTGGACACCGTCCCCTGGTCGTCGGCTTGTCGCGCCACCAACCGGCCCGAGCGCGATGGCCGGACGCTCTACGGACGGGGTAGCTGTGACATGAAGGGCCCCATCGCCGCGCAGCTCGAGGCCCTGGCCATGCGCGCCGAGCGGCTCGTGCGCCCGGTGGTGCTGGCCTACACGTACGCCGAGGAGGTCGGGTGTCACGGAGCGCGACGGCTGGCGGCCGATCCCAGCGTGTTCGGCGTCGTGGACGGCCCGTGCATCGTCGGCGAGCCCACCGGCCTCGTGCCGATCACCGAACACAAGGGCTACGCCGTGGCGCGCATCACCCTCGCGGGGGAGCCGGCCCACTCGAGCGATCCCTGGGCGGGGTGCGACGCGTCGGTCGCGCTCGGTGTCCTGTTGCGCGAGCTGCACACCCTGCGCGACCGCTGGCTCGCGGTCGGGGCGCCGGGGACACGCCACCAGCCTCCCTGCACGACGATCAACACCGGGGTCGTGAACGCCGGCTCGGCCACCAACGTGGTTCCGGACCGGGCTGAGGTCGCCGTCGAGTGGCGTCCGCTGCCGGGTGCGGATGCCGACGGGATCCGAGCAGCCGTCCAGGCCGCCCTCGACGCCGCGTGCGCCGCGGCCCCGGGGGTCACCGGGACCCTGGACTGGCCCGATCCGCTGCCGGCGTTCGCCCAGGCGGACGGGGCCCATGCGGTGGATTGGATCTGCGCGCGCACCGGTCACGCGCCGGGGGTCGTGGCGTTCTACACCGAGGGCGAACTGTATCGTCGTGCGCTCGATGTCCCGACCATCGTCTGCGGTCCGGGCTCGATCGCCAACGCGCACCGGGTGGACGAGTCGATTCGCTTCGATGAACTCGAGGCCGGTGTCGCGCTCTACGCCGACGCCATCGACGCCTTCTGCACCTGAGTTCGGTGGCCCGCCGACCGCGCTCAGCGGTTGGCGCGCACCCAGTCGCAGGCGTTGCGGAAGAGCGCTGCTCCGGGCCCGAGATCCTCGGGCGCCTCCCCGCGCCAGGGTCGCCGGCTCCAGGTGGGCCGATGCAGACCCAGCAAGGCCCGCTCCGGGTGGGGCATGAGACCCAGCACCCGGCCGGTGCCGTCGGTCAGGCCGGCGATGGCGTCGATGCTCCCGTTGGGGTTGGCGGGGTAGTCCTGGGTCGGTTGGCCGTCGGCGTTCGCGTACCGGAAGACGATCCGGTCATCGTCCGCGAGACGGCGGCGCACGGAGTCGTCGAGGCAGACCATGCGCCCCTCCGCGTGCGCGAGGGGAAGCTCCGGTGCCGGCATGTCGCCCACGAACACACAGCGCCGACTGGTCACCTGCAGCCGCACCCAACGATCCTCGTACTTCAGGGAGACGTTGTCGGTGAGGCTGACCTCCTGGGTCCCGAGCGTGTTCGTCAGCCCGGGCAGCAGGCCGAGGCGCACGAGCGCCTGGAACCCGTTGCAGATCCCGAGGACCAGGCCGCCATCGTCGACGAAACGGCCCAGGGCGTCGGCCAGTCGACTGCGCAGTTCGCAGGCCCACACGGCGCCGGCCGCGACGTCGTCGCCATAGGCGAAGCCACCGGGAAAGGCGAGCACGTGATGCCGGGCCAGGCGCTCCGGCTCCGCCAACAGCTGGTTGACGTGCAGGGTCTCGGTGCGCGCGTCGAACAGTTCGAAGGCGTAGGCCGTCTCGGGGTCGCAGTTGGTGCCGGCGGCACGCAGGACCAGCACGGAGGGAGTGGTGCTCACGTGCCGGCCTCCAGGTCGGGGTCGAGTTGCAGGGCGCCGTTGAAGGCGGCGCGCAGGCTCGCCAGGTCGGCGCGGAACACCTCGCGGTCGCCCTCGCGCACGGCCATGTGGCTCGCTTCGATCGTCTCGCCGATGATGGCGTGCGCCTGCTCACCCAGGAGTTCCTGCAAGGCCGCGAGGTGCGTCTTGTCGACCTCGAGCAGCAGGCGTGTGGGCGCTTCGGCGAACAGTCGCCGTCCCAGGTCCACATCGCCCGTCGTGGGGATGCGGGTGACATCGATCGATGCGCCGATGTCGCCCGCGAACGCCATCTCGGCGGCGGCCACCGCCAGTCCCCCTTCGGACAGGTCGTGGCAGGCGGCGATCAGTCCGTTGCTGATCGCCCGGTGCAGGGTGGCCAGCACGCGCGGTGCCGAACTGAGGTCCACTCGCGGCGCCTGGGCTCCGAGGGTGCCCTGCAGACGGGCCAGGTGACTCCCCCCGAGCTCCGGCCCGGTGGCGCCGACCAGCACGAGCGCGTGTCCCGGCGCCTTGAGGTCCATGGTGCAGGCGTGGGCCGCGTCCGGGACGATCGACAGCGCGGAGATCAGCAGTGTCGGTGGGATCGAACGGCTCTCGTCGCCGACACGGTAGTCGTTGTTGAGGCTGTCCTTGCCCGAGATGAACGGCGTGCGGTAGGCCATCGCACCGTCGTAGCAGGCCTTGCAGGCCTCCACGAGGTCGCCGAGGTTGTCCGGCTTCTCGCAGTTGCCCCACGAGAAGTTGTCCAGGATCGAGGTCTGCTCGGGGTCGCCGCCCACGGCCACGACGTTGCGCAGCGCCTCGTCGATCGCCGTGAGTGCCATCTGGTAGGGATCGACGTCGCCGACCCACGGCGCGAGGCCGCAACCCAGTGCGAAGGCTCGGCGCGATCCGAGGACCGGCGCGATGACCGCAGCATCGGAGGGGCCGTCGTGTTGCGGGCCGACGAACGGCTTGACCACGCTGCCGGCCTGGACCTCGTGGTCGTACTGCCGCACGACCCAGTGCTTGGAGGCGATGTTCGGGTGGGAGAGCAGTTGCACCAGCATGGACTGGCACTCGGCCGCCGGCAGCGGGGCCGGGTCCTGCAGGTCGCGCCGACGGCGGGTTGCGCGGCGTGTCTGGCGCGGGAGTCCCTGGTGCAGGAAGTCCATGGGCAGGTCCATGACCTGCTCGCCGGCGAACTCCGCCGTGAGTCGCCCGCTGTCGTTGAAGGTCCCGATGATCGTGGCTTCCACGTCCTCGGCGGCGAAGACCTGCAGGATCGCCTGCTCGTGCTCGGGCGGCACGGCCAGCACCATGCGCTCCTGTGCCTCCGAGATCCAGATCTCGGCGTAGGTCAGCCCGTGGTACTTGAGCGGGACGCGGTCCAGGATGACGTGCGCACCGCACGCTTCACCCATCTCACCGACGGCGGAGGACAGCCCGCCCGCGCCGCAATCGGTCACGCCCCGGTAGAGGCCCTGGTCACGCGCAGCGAGGAGCGCGTCCATGACCTTCTTCTCCTCGATCGCGTTGCCGATCTGCACGGCGCCGGAGGAGACCGTCTCGCTCTCGTCGTGCAACTCGAGCGAGGAGAAGGTCGCGCCATGGATGCCGTCGCGTCCTGTTCGCCCGCCGCACACCAGGACGAGATCACCGGGCGCCACGTGCTTCTCGAGCCGGTCACGCGGGAGGATGCCCACGCTGCCGCAGTAGACCAAGGGGTTCCCGACGTAGCGCTCGTCGAAGAAGACCGTCCCGTTCACCGTGGGGATGCCCATCCGGTTGCCGTAGTCGCGAACGCCGGACACGACGCCGCGCATGATGCGCCGGGGGTGCATGCAGCCCTTCGGGAGTTCGCCGGCGGGCAAGTCAGGCGGCCCGAAGCAGAACACATCGGTGGAGGCGACCGGGCGGGCGCCGAGGCCGGTGCCGAGCGTGTCGCGCAGGACGCCGCCCAGGCCCGTCCCCGCTCCGCCATAGGGCTCGATGGCGGAAGGGTGGTTGTGGGTCTCGACCTTGAAGGTGAGCAGGTTGGCCTCGTCGAAGTCGACCACGCCCGCATTGTCGACGAAGACCGAGGCGCAGAAAGGACGGTCGAGTTCGTGCGTGGCGCGGGCGATGGTCGACTTGAGCAGGTTGTCGAGCGTTTCGCCTTCGTAGTCGACGAGTCCCGTCAGGGTCTTGTGCTTGCAGTGCTCCGACCAGGTCTGTGCCAGCGTTTCGAGTTCGATGTCCGTCGGGTCGCGGCCGGCGTCGATGAAGTGCTCGCGGATGGCCGTCATCTCGACGGCGTCGAGCGCTAGGCAGCCATCGGCGCTGATGCGCGTGAGCTCGTCCGGTCCTGCATCGCGCAGCGGCACGTGCACGAGCCGGAAGGGGACGTCGTCCAGCGGCTCGAGCGGGGCGATGCCCTGAGCGGGGTCGATCCGCACCTGTTCGATCGCGCTGTTGGCGAGCAGTTGGGTGCTGATTCGCGACAGCACGTCGGGCGTGGTGTCGGGGGGGAACAAGTAGGCGTTCCAGCTGCGCACGTCCCGCACCTCGAGCCCCAGTGCGGCGGTGGCGCGCAGCACGCTCTGACTGGTGGGGTCCATCACGCCGGGAAGCCTGACCACCTCCACGCGGTGGGCGTCGTCGGCGCGCGGGTCTTCCTCCGGGCGATAGATGCGCACGGTGTTCAGGACCGGGTCGACGAGCAGTTCGTCGGCCAGTTGTCGGACGGCCTCGGTCCCGCCGACGATGCGCAGGGAGTAGCCGCAGCGCGTCGAGAAACCGTCTCCCAGGCGGATGCCTGCCTCGCGTGCCTCGGCGCGCAGGCGCATCGCTCGCACGTCGGGGCGGTCGGCGCGGATGCCGACCTCGATGCAGAATGCCGTGGGGGCCTCGGTCGTGGATGGCGCGGTCGTGGTCAGCGGAGTGTCTTCTCGAAGGTCGCCGGTTCGACGGAGTCGGCGGGGGCGTCGTGTGGGAGCGGCCCGTCAGGCGAACGAACCGCACCGGAGGTGTCGGCGCACGGTCCCGGCGTGGGCGGAAGCCGGCGCCACTGGGTACCCGGGCGCGGCGGCTCGACCGCCGGCCGTGAGTGTCTACCCGCGGCTCATGCTAGCGAACGGGGCGATGTGGACCCAGTCCGCCCCGGCGACGGCTCCCGGCTTCGGGTCGATGCCGTGGTCGCCCGAACCGGTATCATGCCCGCATGGCCTTGTCCAAATCGAAGCACGACCCACTCAAGAACGCGCTCGCCTTCGAGCGCCCGGTGTGGGAGCTGGACCTCAAGATCGCCGCGCTCACCGCGGAGCTGGACGGCAAGGACGAGTCCGACGAGGGGCACGGCCGGCTGGCCGAACTCGTGGCTCAGCGGGACGAACTCCTGGCGGAGGTGCAGGCCGGCCTCTCGGTCTGGCAGCGGATCCAGATCAGTCGGCACGTCGATCGCCCGGTGGCCGGGGACTACGCCGAGTTGCTCTGCACCGAGGTCCTCGAGCTCCACGGCGATCGGCACTACGCCGACGACAAGGCGATCTTCGTGGGCCTGGCGACGCTCACCTCGGGGCGCCGCATCCTCCTCGTGGCACACCGCAAGGGACGCACGACGAGCGAGCGCATCGAGTGCAACTGGGGCTGCGCTCATCCGGAGGGCTACCGCAAGGCCCTGCGCTGCATGCAGCTGGCCGAGAAGCTCGGCCTCCCGATCGTGACCCTGATCAACACGCCTGGGGCCTACCCGGGCGTCGGGGCGGAAGAGCGCGGGCAGGCGTCCGCCATCGCCTGGAACATCCTGGAGATGTCGCGCCTGCGCGTCCCGGTGGTCAGCATCGTCATCGGCGAGGGTGGCAGTGGCGGGGCGTTGGGCATCGGCGTGTGTGACCGGCTGCTGGTGCTCGAGAACTCCTACTACTCAGTCATCTCGCCGGAGGGCTGTGCCTCGATCCTGTGGAAGGACGGCGGCCGGGCGGAAGAGGCCGCGTCCGCGCTCAAGCTGGGCAGTGACTTCCTGCTCGAGGTGGGGATCGCGGACGAGGTGCTGGCCGAGCCGGTCGGGGGCGCCCACCGGGACAAGCGGGCCATGGCGGAGACCGTGGCCGAGGCCCTGGAGCGGTACCTGGCCGAACTCGTGGCCCTGGACGCCGATCAGCTCCTGGCCCGCCGCCGGGCGCGCTACCGGGCCGTGGGACGATTCCGCGGCGGAGAGCCCCAAAAAGTTGCTCGTAGCGCCAATCAGGGGTAAGTCTGGGCCCGTAGGTGGGGCATGTCCGCTCCCGCCCTTCGATCCCCTCGCTCGGTCACCATGACGACTCCGACCCGGGACGATCACGAGGTCATCCGCGCGTGCCTCGAGGGCCAGCAGGAAGCCTTCGCCGTACTCGTGAAGCGGCACGAGGAGCGGGCCTTCTGGGCCGCCTACCGCGTGCTCGGCGACAGCGAGGCCTCCCGGGACGTCGCCCAGGAGGCCTTCGTCAGGGTCTGGCGGGCGCTGGACCGTTTCGACTTCTCGATGGCGTTCACGACCTGGCTGTACCGCATCACGGTGAATCTGGCCATCGATCACCTGCGGCGCAACAAGCGCCACAAGGGAGTCGACATCGACGTGCTCCAGGAGCGCCTCGCCGACGACAGCCGCGAGCAGGCGCCCGATCACAACCAACAGGCCAACGAGTTGGCCGAGGCCGTCCGCGCGGTCTTGTCGACTCTTGATGAGAAGTACCGCACCGTGATCGCTCTACGTGATCTCGAGGGACTCTCCTCCAAACAGATCTCGGACATCACCGGCATCACCCACGCGACGGTTCGCTGGCGCTTGCACGTGGCCCGCAAGCAGTTTCGTGAAGCCTGGGATCGGTTCGAGACGCGGCGCGCCAAGGCGGCCCGGGCTCGGATGGCCGAGCGGGATGCCGAGCAGCCGGGGGAGACAGCAACGACCACACCCAGGATCCTCGAGGACTAGTCTTCCGTGACCTTCCGACGCTACACCTGCCGAACCGTGCGCGACATGCTTCCACTGCATGTTGGCGGCGACCTCGACCCCAAGCACGTGACCGCCGTGGACGAACACCTCCACGGGTGTCTCAGCTGCTTCCGCGAGTTCCGCGAACTGGCCACCTTGCGCGGTCGGCTCGGCGTGCTCGCCGAGGAACCCCTGCCGCGGGGAGTTCTCGATGGATTCACCGATGAGGTCATGGCACGCATCGCGGTGGGGGAGCCGGGTCCCGCCGCCCCCCCTCCGGGACGGGTCGTGCGGCTGGTGACGCTGCCGCGGCTGGCGGCCGCTGCCGCCTTGCTGCTCGCCGTCAGTCTCGGCGTGCGCATCGCCCTCGAGGGGATCGGTGTCGAACCGATCAAGGAGATGACGGCGGGGCAGCCCATGACGACGGGGCAGCCCATAGGGGCGGGGCAGCCCATAGCGGCGACCGATCTGCCGGTGGTCGAACGTGATGAGCGACCGACCGTCGGTTGGCCCGCACCCGGATTGCGGTCCGGCCCCGGCGTGGGCAGCGAGCAGCCGGTGAGCTTCGGTGCACCCGGGAACCAGGCTTCGAGCCTGCCGTCGCCCAACTCCGGGTTGGGGGGGCAGCAGGTCGGCCGCGTCGGACTGTGGTTCGGTGAGTTGCCCGAAGAGCTGTTGCGCCAGGCCGAGCAGGCCCTGCGTGAGGCCCATGGCCACGGCCGCCCGACAAGCATCATCGGCGTGGAAGAGTTCGACCGCGGAGCGCTGCGCGAAGTGCAGCGCGATGCTCCTCGTCCGCGCCGGCCCTGACCGCGGAGCCACGTCAGTTCCCTGCTGACTCCGAGTTCGCGTCGGCCCTGCGGCGGAGTTGTCCGCAGGCCACACCCACGTCCTGCCCTCGGGGTCGGCGTACGGTCGTGTTGACGCCGGCTGCGTTCAGGATGCGTTGCAGGGCGTCGATGCGCTGCGGGTCGGGGGCGCGCAGGTCGATCGCATCGACCGGGTTCCAGGGGATGATGTTCACGAGGGCCGGGTAGCCGCTCAGCAGTCGAGCGAAGGCCCGGGCGTCCTCGTCGCCGTCGTTGACCCCGGCCAGGACGACGACCTCGATCGTGATGCGGCGTCCGGTGCGCTCGAATCGCTCTCGTGCCGCAGCCAGGGTCGCCTGCAGTTGGGATCGTCCCAGCCCCGGCATGAGTTGCTCGCGGCCGGAGTCCGTGGGCATGTGGATCGAGAGCGCCACATGGAAGGGGATCTCCACCTGGGCCAGGCGCTGAAGGGCGCTGGGGTGGCCGATGGTCGACACGGTGATACGGCGCGCGCCGATCCCCAGTCCGTCGGGGGAGTTCATCACCGCGATCGCCCTGAGCACAGCCTCCATGTTGTGTGTCGGTTCGCCCGAGCCCATGAAGACGTAGTTCGACAGCGGGGTCTCGGGCGCCATCTCTCGGGCCATCAGCACCTGCTCGATGATCTCCCCGCTGCTCAGGTTGCGCACGACGCCCTCGAGCCCGCTGGCACAGAAACGGCAGGCGACGGCGCAGCCGACCTGACTCGAGATGCACAGCGTGTGCCGCTCTCCGTCCGGGATGCGCACGGACTCCAGGAGTTGACCGTCCTCGAGACGGGTGAGCAGCCCGAGCGTGCCGTCGCGGCTCGAGTACGTGCGTTCGAGCGCACCCCGCCGGACGCGCCAACGGGTCGCGAGTTCGGCCCTCAGCGGACGCGACAGGTCCGTCATGGCCGCGAAGTCCGAGGCGCCGCGGTCGAGCACCCAACGCCGCACCTGGCCCGGTGTGAACGGTCGGGCCCCGGGGGTCTCGGCGAGCGCCCGGTAGCCTTCCACGTCGAGGTCGGTCAGCGCGGGCAGCAAGCCATCGCGCGGGGGGGGCGTGGCCGCCACGGTGTCAGGCCGATTCGCGCTGGATGTCCGGCTCGATCGGAACCATCGTCGCCGGCCCCTCGCCCTTGGCGAAATCCTCGTTGAGGATGTAGCGCAGGTTCGGTCCGCGATCGGGCAGGTGATACGAGATGTCGAGCATCAGCGACTCGATGATCGAGCGCGCCGCGCGGACTCCCGTCTTCAGCTTGAGCGCTCGCGTGGCGATCGCCGTGAGGGCCTCGTCGGTGAACTCCAGCTCGCAATCCTCGAGCTCGAACAGCGACTGGTACTGCTTGACCAGCGCGTTGCGCGGCGCGGTGAGCGTGCGCACGAGTTCTTCGGTGCTCAGCGATGCGAGCGGCGCGATCACGGGGAGACGTCCGACGAACTCCGGGATCAGGCCGTACTCCACCAGGTCCTCGGTGGTGATCTTGGCGATCAGGGTGTTCGTCTCGTCGGCCGCGATGTACTCCGCGTCACCGTCGCGCCCATCGTGGAAGCCGATCGAGCCACGTCCGAGGCGGCGCGCGACGATCTCCTCGACACCGGAGAAGGTCCCGCCACACACGAACAGGATGTCCCGGGTGTCGACCTGGATGTACTGCTGCTCGGGGTGCTTGCGCCCGCCTTGCGGGGGGACGTTCGCGGTGGTGCCCTCGAGCAGCTTGAGCAGCGCCTGCTGAACACCTTCGCCCGACACGTCGCGGGTGATCGATACGTTGCTCGTCGTGCGTGCGATCTTGTCGATCTCGTCCACGAAGATGATGCCCTGTTGGGCACGCTCGATGTTGTACCCGGCCGATTGGACCAGCTTGAGGACGATGTTCTCCACGTCCTCGCCCACGTACCCCGCTTCGGTCAGCGTGGTGGCGTCCGCGATCGCGAACGGCACGTCCAGGATCTGGGCCAGCGTGCGGGCGAGCAGCGTCTTGCCCGAACCGGTCGGCCCGACGAGCAGGATGTTGCTCTTGTCGATCTCCACGCCGCGCTCACCGGTGCTCGTGAGCTGGCGCGCGAACATGCGCCGGTAGTGGCTGTACACCGCGACCGACAGGACCCGCTTCGCGTGCTCCTGCCCGACCACGTACTCGTCGAGCGCGCTCTTGATGCGGCTCGGACGCGGCAGGTTCTCGGGGCTGAGGTCGAGCCCCGTGCCGCTGCTGTGCACCGGTGCGCGACGCTCGACCAGGATCGTGTTGCAGAGCTCGACGCACTCGTTGCAGATGTAGACGTCGGGGGGGCCCGCGATCAGGTTCTGGACCTGCTTGCGGCTCTTCTGGCAGAAGGTGCAACGCTCCTCGTTCTGCCGTCCGTCCGAAGTCTTCATCGCTCGCGTCTCGCTCGGGCGCCCGACCCGCCGACAGGCGTCTTGTCGTGTCTGGTCGGAGCCGCCCGGTCAGCTGTCATCCTGGTCGTCGGCGGGGTGGATGATCTCATCTACCAGACCATACTCCACGGCTTCCTCGGCCGACAGGTAGCGGTCGCGGTCGGTGTCCTTCTCGACCTTCTTCAGCGACTGCCCCGTGTGGTGGGCGAGCAACTCGTTGAGCTTGAGCTTCAGCTTGCCGATCTCGTCGGCGATGATGCGGATGTCGGCTGCGGTGCCGCCCGCTCCGCCCCACGGTTGGTGGATCATCACGCGCGAGTGCGGAAGCAGGTGACGCTTGCCCTTCGTTCCGGCCGTGAGCAGGATCGCGCCCATGCTGGC
The DNA here is from genome assembly GCA_029259695.1 of Planctomycetota bacterium. Lineage (GTDB taxonomy): Bacteria > Planctomycetota > B15-G4 > B15-G4 > B15-G4 > OFTM49. Next base: position 512 of record JAJDEQ010000036.1, on the reverse strand, counting down.
GGCCTGCCCGATGCAGAACGTGGCCACCGGGCAACGCACGTGTTGCATGGCGTCATAGATGGCCAGGCCCGCGGTGACACTGCCACCGGGCGAGTTGATGTACATGTTCACGTCCTGGGTCCGGTTCTCGGTCTCCAGGAACAACAGCTGAGCGACCACCGCATTCGCGACGTGGTCGTCGATGGCCGTCCCGATGAACACGATGCGATCTTCGAGCAGCCGACTGTAGATGTCGTAGGCGCGCTCACCGCGACCGGTCTTCTCGATCACGTAGGGGATGGGGTAGAAGGCCTTGAACTCGTCTCGGCTTTCGGTCATCTGCGACTCTCCGTGCACCGCATCACTGGTTAGCCCTCCCCGGACGGGGGGGCTGCATCTTCTTCGGCATCGCTGCCGGAAGTCTGTTCGTTCGACATCTCGATCTCGGTCACCGCGGCGTGCTCACGCAGCCAGGCCCGGACCTTCTCTTCGGTGAGCTGCGCTCGGACCTCGTCGACCCAGCCCTCCTGGAT
>JAJDEQ010000035.1 GCA_029259695.1 Planctomycetota bacterium | reverse complement strand
CGAACTGATGGCCCCCGGGCGGGGCGCGAGGTAGCCGATCACGCTGTAGCGGATCAGCAGGTGCACGGCGAACGCCACGAGCATGCCGCCGTACAGGGTCACCCGCTGGGCCTTGCGCAGCGCGCGCTCACCGCCGTGCAGCATGAAGTCCGTGAGCGCGATGACCGGGATCAGCAGCAGGGCCGACTCCTTGATCAGCAGCCCCACGAAGAGCGTGGCCAGGATGCCGACGTAATCGCCGGTGGCGAGCTCGCCGGCGGATCGCCTGCGGCGCAGGAAGTAGTGCAGGCCCAGCAGGACCGCTCCGGTGGCCAGCACGTCGTGCAGGCCGGCCACGTAGGCCACCGCTTCGGAGTGGAGCGGGTGCAGCGCGAACAGCATGGCGGCCACGAACGCCAGGCGCGAGTTGCGGAACAACAGGGTCAGGACGCTGTAGAGCAGCGCCACGACGGCCGCGTTGCTGAGGATGCTCAGCAGGTGGTAGCCCCACGTCGACTCGGCGCCGGTGACGGAGTAGATCAGCGACCACATGAACAGCGTCAGCGGTCGATAGAGCGCCTGGCCCTGCACGCGCAGCAACTCGGGCTTGTCCGGGTTGATGCCCTCCCAGTACTCCTGGGTGAACAGATCGAACGAGTTGAGGACGCTGTCCTCCACGGCGAACATCGACGCGTTGTTCCCGATCAGGAACATGTCGTCGTACACGAACTCGTATCCGATCGTCTGCAGGTACAGCCCCACCGACAGCAGGAACAGGATGATCATGTTCGTGCGCGCGGGGGTGGCGTTGGACGGGGTCGCGTTGGGCGGGGCCGCGCTCGAGGTGTTCTCGGCGGCCGCCGGGTTCGCGGGAGGCGCGTCGCTGGAATCGTTGGCGGGTGTGGATTCCGGGTCGCTCATGTTCGGTACACCTTTCGCGCGAGGCGATCGCGTGCCTGGTCGATGACGGAACGAGCTCGGGGAGCCGCCAGGACCAGGGAGGTTCGGAGGATATCGTCTACGGTGTCGGGCGTAGATCCGTTGCGCAGGGCCCCACGGAGGTGGGATCCGAGCGGGCCGGGGAGAGCTGCCAGGCCAAGGGCCGAGACAGCCAGGAGCTCTCGCACGCCGAGCGTCAGGGTGGGTCGGGAGAGGATACGCGCGTACGCGTCTTCGAGCACCCACCGAGAGAAACCCGGCACCAGGCCCTCGAGGGTGGCGATCACGTCCCCGGCGCTGTGGCGGTAGATCGCGTCCCAGGTCCGGCGGCCGGGCTCGTCCGTGGTCGGGTGCGCCTGCCCGGAGCCCCGATCCTGGCTGGGCGCCTCGTCGAGCGGGGCGGACGCCGCCGGGCCGTCGCGCAGGCGGGCCAGGATCCCCAGACCCTCGATGGCTCGGGGAAAGCCCCCGTAGGCCACGACCTGGAGGGCCGTTTCCTCGAGTCGGGCCAGCTCCACACCCTGATCGATGGCATAGCGGTAGAGGTGTTCGACGGCGTCGAAACGGCCGATGCACGAGGCCCCGTGGGCCAGGGCCAGGGCTCGGATCGTCGGCTCCCCGCCCGTGCGGGCGAGTGCGGCATCGAGGCGCTCGGCGAGCTGCCCCTCGGGGCTGGTGTCCGGCTCGCACATGGCCCGGCACGGTAGCGACGGGCCGGGGGGCCGATCAACAGGCCGGCTCAGCTTGACAGGTTCAACGGCGTTCAACTTTGATAGGGGGCTGCATTTTGGCGATCCGGTTCACCAACGCCCCAGCCCGTGCCCTGCGTACTTGGGGGCCTGCCTGCTCCTCATCCCCCGTCTGCGCACCCGCGGAGTGCTCCCCATGAAATCCTCGTTGATCGGCTGTCTCCTCCTCTCGTTCGCGGTCTTCCCCGCCCCCTTGGGTGCGGTCCAGGAGACCTCGGAGAACGAAGCCCCGGCAGCTGCCGCCGTCCAGGACGCCGGCAGCCAGGATGGCGGCGCGGCGCCCGCGGACCCCGACTACAAGCCGGGCAAGATCCTGAACCGCAAGACGCCCAGGATCCCCGACATCCGCAAGCACCGGATCATGGACCTGCCCTACGTCCGCACGCTGTCGGAGGTGGTGGAGTTCGACCCGGGTGAGATCGACATCGAGGCCGACCCGATCTTCTTCATCGGCGACGAGCCGGTGAGCCGCGGCGCCTTCCGGCGTCGCGCGCTGATGTATCTGGGCGTGAACGAGATCGACCAGCACGTGACGCGCGTGATCACCCGGCGCGAGATCGAGAAGCAGATCGCCGAAGGGGCCGACGCGGCCCGCTTCGAGGTGGACGACAGCTCCGTCGAGGCGCGCTTCCAGGAGCAGCTCGACACGATCGCGCTGAGGGTCCAGCAGTCGCAGGGCGATCCCAACGCCGAACCCGACGAGGCCGAGGTGGCGCGGCAGCAGCAGGAGTGGTTGTTCCAGGTGGAGAGCAGCGTCGGGCTCGACGGCTACCGCGACCTGTTGCGCACCGACGTGCAGTTCGAGCAGGTCTTCCTGCCGTGGCCGGAGATCTCGCCCGAGGAGCGTGAGGCGATCAAGGCGCGCAACCAGGCCAAGGCCGCCGCAGGCGAGTCGATCCTGAGCATCCCGGAAGAGGGCGACGCCGGTCCCGACTGGCTCCCGCGCGCGACCTGGGATGCCTTCATGACGTCCGAGCAGGGCCGGCACATGCTCGGCCTGGTCATCAGTCAGGGCGACAGCGGCGAGCCGCTGCCCGCGATCTTCAAGAACAGCATCCTGGTCGCCCTGCGGGCCGGCCTGGTGGACAGCATCGGCGTCGATTACTTCTTCGACGTGGATCAGATGGCCGACGCCGTCTTCATGACGATCGGCGACGAGCAGGTCTCCGTGGACGATCTCTGGTTCATGATCTCGAACCAGATCGTCGACGCCGACGTCGAGGTCATCGCGCGCGAACTCGTCACGCTGCGCACCACGCGCAAGGCGCTCGGGGAAGTCGGCGCTTGGATGAACCAAGAGGCCTGGGACAAGCAGTGGACGGCCCACAACGACGAATACAAGATGTCGCTGCTGCCCCTCCGCAACCTGATCGTGTTCCGCGGCTACACGTCGATGGACCGCTACCGCGAGCACTACCGCTACCGCGCGAGCTACGACGCCTGGCAGCGCGACCAGATCACCGAGGACGAGGTCCTGGCCCACTACCAGGGCGGTGCGCGGCTGTTCTTCGAGCGTGGGCACGTGACCCTCGCGCCGGTCTTCAAGCCCCTGGACGGCGACTACGGGAACGCAGCCTTCGAGGCTGCGGCCGAGGAGATGGGCGCCTTCATCGCCAGTCACGACGACTGGGCAGACGTCCAGGCCGAGTACCCGTTCGAGTACAAGGATCAGGGCAACACGATCGACGACCAGCGCATGCCCGCACGCATCGGCATGCGCGAGTCGGAGCTGTCGACCCTCGTGACCGGCTACAACATGACCGACGACGCGTTCTTCCGCGGCGTCGAGGGCCAGATCATCGGCCCCTGGGCGCAGAAGTGCCGTCGCCACGCGTGGAGTTCGGAGACGAACGCCGGCGTGTGGGCCGTGAAGGTGCTCGAGTACTCGCGCACCGGTGCGTTGCCGCCGTTCAGCCCGGACGACCGCAACTACGAGATGGCCTTCGACGACTACCTCACGCTCAAGTACCTCGACTTCCTCCAGGACAACCTGGCCAGCGTCGTCGATCAGGTGCACCTGGCGGCGGAGGGGTGATCCCCGCCGCTCACCGGCGCGCCACGGTGCGTCGGGTGTGCGGTCTGCGCTCGATTCGGTCCGGCCCGCCATGGGCGGCCGTTCCGGGACCGGTCCAGGCGGGATGAGTGGTCGCTGGCGGCTCTTGCGCAGCGGGGCGGGTGCGCCCGCGCACAACATGGCCGTCGACGAGGCCTTGTTGGCGTCGGACGACCCGCGTCCCGTGCTGCGCTTGTACGCGTGGTCACCCGAGGCCCTGTCGCTCGGTTACTTCCAGGACCCGGAACCGTTCGAGCAGGCGGCGCGGGAGGCCGGTGCGGTCATCGTGCGCCGCGCCACGGGCGGCAGCGCGATCCACCACGCCGACGAACTCACGTTCTGCCTCGTCGCGACCCTGGGGTGCGACGGCTACCCGGCGGGGACCGAGGCGGCCTACGCATGGGCCCACGACGTGATCCGCGAGGCGCTGGCCGAACTGGGCGTGACGGTGACGCCCCGGGGCGGCGACGCACCGCGCTCCACCCACCCGCGCGCGGCGACCATGTGTTTCCACGACACGACGCGCCTCGACCTGGTCGACGAAAGCGGTCGCAAGGTCGTGGGATCGGCCCAACGACATCGAGATGGCCGTGTCCTGCATCACGGTTCGATCCCGCTGCGGGTGCCGTCGCTGTCGCCGCGTTCGGGTGCCGTCGATCTGCTCGCACCGCGCCCGGTGTCGTGGGACGTGTTGGCCGATGCCCTGGTCCAGGCGTTCGCGCGGCGGCTCGAGATCACTTGGGAGCCGACCGGACTGTCGCCCGAGGAGCACGCCTGCGTGGAACGGACCACGCGCGGCGAGTGCGGCTGAACGCACGACTCTTCGGAGCCCGGAGCCGGGCGTTGGGGCGGCAAATCGTCCCGTGCGCGTGATTCGTGGCGTGCACGCGAGCGGCCGCGGTCTCCCAGGTCGGGGATGACGCCGAAGCGCCGCTGGTGGGTGCAGGCCGGCCCGGTCCATAATGGATGCCTCGCCACGTCGCGCGTGAGCTCCCGATTCTGAAGAGTCCGCTCACGCCTCCGACGTGCTTCGTCCACGTGTTCGGGGAGGCTTCCGTGCTGGATGGGATGTTGCTTCTGGGCGGACTGGTCGAGAGCCACGTCGAGACCTGGCTCTGGCTGGCCCTCGTGTTGCTGATCGTCGAGATCTTCACGTCCGGCTTCTTCATGGGCGCCCTGGCGATCAGCGCGGCGTTCACCGCCGGCGTGGCCTTCTTCGGCATGGGGCCGCTGGGCCAACTGACGCTGTTCGCGTTGTTCTCGATCGGCTCCATGGTGTGGATCCGGCCGTTGTTCGTGCACTGGCTGGCACCCGACGAGGTCAACACGAACGCCAACGCGCTGGTGGGGCAGACGGGGACGGTCGTAGATCAGGTGCCCGTCGGATCCACGGGGCGCGTACGGCTCGCCAACGAGGAGTGGCGTGCGACGGCAGGCGAGAACATCGACGTCGGTGAGCTGGTGCAGATCGTCGAGGTCAATGGCAACACGCTGACGGTGTCGCGCGTTTGAGCCGCGACAGGGAAGTCGACGAAGACGTGATCGGCCGCGAGGCCGTCGAGGAAGGAGCTGTTCCGTGGAATACGCTGTCGTTGCACTCGTGGTGCTGGCCATCGTCCTGGTGGCGCGCGGGATCAAGGTGGTCAGGCAGGCCGAGGTGATGCTCATCGAGCGGGTGGGCAAGTTCCACCGGCAGCTGTCCCCGGGCCTCAACGTGTTGTTCCCGGTCCTCGATCAGTCGCGTGCGATGTCCTGGATCCTGCCGATCAAGTCGGGGGTGCGGGCCGGCAACGTGATCCGGCTGACCGACCGCGTCGACCTGCGCGAGACCGTGCTCGACTTCCCACAGCAGCGTGTGATCACGCGCGACAACGTGGTGATCGAGATCAACGGGCTGCTCTTCGCCCAGATCACCGACCCGATGCGCGCCGTGTACGAGGTCAGCAACCTGCCCATGGCGATCGAGAAGCTGGCCCAGACGACGCTGCGTAACATCATCGGCGAACTGGACCTCGACAAGGCGCTGAGCAGCCGCGACGACATCAACTCGAGGATGCGCGAGGTGCTCGACGACGCCACGGACAAGTGGGGCGTCAAGGTCAACCGGGTGGAGCTGCAGGACATCAGTCCGCCGCCCGAGATCCAGTTGGCGATGGAGAAGCAGATGAAGGCCGAGCGCGATCGTCGCGCGGTGGTGCTCACGGCCGAGGGCGAGAAGACGGCGCGTCTGCTGCGCGCCGAGGGTATCCGCGACGCGGCGATCGCCGAGGCGGAGGGCGAGAGGCGGCGTCTGGTGCTCGAGGCCGAGGGTGAGGGCGAGGCACTGAGTCGCATCGGCGAGTCGCTCTCGGGTATCGGCACGAGCCCGGCGCAGTACCTGATCGCGATGGAGTACCTGCGCATGATGCGCGAGATCGCCTCGTCGGATACGAATCAGAGGACGGTGTTCATGCCGTTCGAGTCGGCGGCTGTGCTCGGTGCGGTGGGTAGCCTCAAGGAACTGCTGGGTGAAGCGAAGGGCGAGGCCGCGACCTGACAGCCCCGAGGACCTGGCCGCCCCAGGCGCCCTGTGCCGTGACGGCCTGCGCGCTGACGTCCGCTTGGGGGCCCCGCGTCGCGCCGTCGGAGGCTTCGGCAGACGAGTCGTTCCCAGGAAAGAGAACGACTCCCGGAGCCTGCGAGCAGACTCCGGGAGCCGATGGGAGCGATCGCACGTCCGCACCGCCGTGAGGCGGAGCGACCGCACGCATGTTGATCAGAGGTTGAAGTACGCCAGGCCGGCCGGCGTGTCGCCCAGGACGTTCGCGCGGAACTCGCCCTCGTCCTTGGAGTAGATCCAGCCGCCCGCACCGTTGGGGGCGGCAGGCATGCTGTCGATGACGCTGACGGCGTTGCGCTCGTCGATGGGGTTCTCGGGGAACTGGGGGCCGCGCAGGTAGGGGCCGAAGCGCGTGCCCGAGCTGCCGTCGATCTCCGTCGAGCCCAAGAGCTGGACCACGAAGTCGTCGTCCGGCCATGCGTCGGCGTGCTGAGCGCGATAGAGCATCACCGCCTTGCGCACCGTCTCGAGGTTCGAGCTGAGCGAGGACGAGCGCGCCTGCTCGGAGGCGGAGCTGAACTGGGGAATCACGATTGCCGCCAGGATCGAGAGGATCACGACGACGATGAGGAGTTCGATGAGAGTGAAACCACTCTCACGTGTTTGCGTGGACATGGAGAGCTTCCTTGGTACTGGTACACGGGAAGCCGTTTTCCTTCCGATCTCTTTTGACCGCCGATCGAAAGCTACCCCCGGATCGGGCGAAGGCAAATCGGACCGACGCGTCGGCAGGTCGCGCCGCCGCGGGCCCCGGGAACAGCACGCGATCGCCGACCCGGGCCGCAACAAGAGCGGCCCCCGGGTGCCAGCGAAGCACCCGGGGGCCGTGAAGAGCGTGACGAGAGTGAGAGAGAGGTCCTGAGAGAGAAGGTTGCCGCGCGGGGCGCTGGGCCCTCCCCGGCCCCGGC
>JAJDEQ010000034.1 GCA_029259695.1 Planctomycetota bacterium | reverse complement strand
CCCAGGCCCTGTCCGGCCCAGGCCCTGTCCGGTTCAGGTCCTGTCCGGCCCGGGTCCCGTCCGGTTCAGACCCCGTCGATGATGCCGCGCAGGCGTGCCACGCTCTCGGGTGGACGCAATTCGGGCGCGGTGATCACGGCGAACTGCGCCGCGTTGGCGATGGCTTCGTCGCGCGGCATGGCCGCCAGACGGGGCACGAGCAGGCTGATCAACTCGCGCGCGTTCTCGGCGTTGAGCCCCAGCGTCTCGATCACCATCTGGATGTCGACGTCGTCGTGATCGGGGTGCCAGCAGTCGTAGTCGGTCACCATGCACACCAGCGCGTACTCGATGCCGGCCTCACGGGCGAGCTTGGACTCGGGGACGGCCGACATGTTGATCAGGTCCGCGTCCCAGGAGCGATAGAGTTCGCTCTCGGCGCGGGTGGAGAACAGCGGGCCCTCCATGCACACGAGCGTGCCGCCCTTGTGGGCCGTCACGTCGAGCTCGCCGATCGCGTCGAAGGCCAGGTCAGCCAGCTTGTTGGCGAACGGGTCCGCGAACGCCACGTGACCCACGATGCCGTCCCCGAAGAACGTGTCCGGGCGGTGCCGCGTGCGATCGATGAGCTGGTGCGGCACGACGAAGTGACGCGGCGCGTACTTCTCGCGCAGGCTGCCCACTGCGCTGAACGACACGATCTTCTCCACGCCCAGGCTCTTGAGCGCGGCGATGTTGGCGCGCGACGGGACCTCGGTGGGCAGCAGCCGGTGGCCCTTGCCGTGACGCGGCAGGAAGGCGATGCGCACCCCGTCGAGGCCGGCCACCGTGATCGCGTCGGAGGGCTTGCCGAACGGCGTGTCGATCACGTGCTCCTGCGCGTCGCTGAGACCGTCGACGGCATACAGGCCGCTGCCGCCGATGAACGCGATCTTCACGGGCTCCATGCGCTGACTCTCCGAGTGCGCGGGACGGCTCGTCCCGGCGCGAGACCACGCGCGCGGAACCATCGGCATCGACGTCACTCACCGCGCGGCGAGGGCGCAGAGCATGACGAGCCCCCGAGCGTCGTGCAACCCGGGGGCGCGCGGCGCGACGACTACTCGTTCGGCAGCCAGCGGGTCTCGAGCGGCGCCAGTTCGGCGCGGTATACCCGTCGACCGGTGCCCACCAGCCTCAGCTCGTGCGCTTCCCGGGGGTCGGGGTTGTGCACCAGCGCCCCCGCCGGAAAGGCCGTGACCAGACACGCACGGCGGTCGTCCCGGGGGATTGTCGGACTCGCCGCGCCGGGGATGCGGTGGTCGAGCCACGAGTGCAGCCAGGCCAGGGCCGACAGCGGCGTGCCGTCGCCACACAGGATGCGCCCGCGATCCAGGGCCTGCGCCGCGGGCCCGGGGCGCAGGTCGACGTACACGCCGGCCAGCACCGTGGCCAGCCCGGGCGGCGGCGGCGCCACGCTGGCCCACGGAATCGACGTCTCGAGGGAACCGTCGGTGCCGCGGGCATGCTCGACGCGCGCACCACTCACCAGCGCGCCGCGCACGGCCACCGGCTCGCGCCCCGCGCCGTGATCACCGTCCCATGGTTGCAGGCACAGCTCGCGCACCAGCGTGCCGAGCTCTCGTCGGTCGCCGCCGTGCGGAACGGACCCGTCGCCGTTCGTGTCACCGGGCCGGAACGTGGCCGACGAAATCGCCAGACGCACGACGGCATCGTGCAGCGGCGGCCGCAGTTCCAGCTCGACGTGCGAGGGCCCCGAGGCGCGCACCAGGCCCAACGACTCGAAACGCTCGCCGTCCCATGCGCTGATCGTGACGCTGCCGCCGCGTGCGGCCACCGGTTCGGGCACGAACAGGTCGATCACCAGCCGCAGTCGTTCCCCCGGCGGGCGCGGCAGCACCACGTGTCCCTCTCCTCCGAGCCAGCGCGACGGCACCGTCTCACCCGCTTCGGTCCAGGCGAAGGCGCCGTTCTCGCGCTCCAGCCACCCGGGGCCGAGGAACGCCCGGGCACTCTCCTCGCCCGGCGCCACGCTCACGCTCTCGGGCGCCTCCATCCGGTAGCGCACGTCGCTCGTCGCCTCGAGCAACTGGCCCACGAGCCGCCCGCACGCGTGATGATCCCGCTCGTCGCCGCCGCGCACGAAGGGTGGTGTGGGCGCCGTGTAGATCAGCACGCCGCCGGCGCGGACCCAGGCTTCGAGGCGCGGCAACACACCGGGCGCCACGGACGCGGTCTGCATCCACAACAGGCAGGCCGTGTCGTCGAGGGCGCCGGCCGCGAGCTGGTGCTCGTCGAGCAGGGTCAGGTCCACCGAGCGGCGCAGTTCCCCGTAGGTCAGGGCGACCTCCTCCGGCACACCGAGGCCCGGCCGCACCGCGAAGTCATCGGACGGGTAGAAGCACGCCACCTTGCGCGGCAACGGCCCGGTGCCCGCCCGGGAGGTGACGTGCTCCACCAACGCCCCGGTCTGCTCCAACTGCTCGGGGTACTCGAAGTAAGAGGAGGCGCCCTGGGCGGCATCGACGAAGACCCGTTCCACGAGACGATCCCGGGCGATCTCCCGGGGTGACTCGGTGGCGAAGGGCGTCCCGTACGTGCGACACAGCGACGCCAGCCGCGCGCTGAAGAACTCGCCCATGCCCGACTGGGTCGAGCGCACCGTCGCCCCGTGCCTGGCCGCGACCGACACCAGCGCCGGCAGGTCCCGGCCGAGGTGCAACGTCTCGCTGCAATGGCCCAGCTTCACCTCGCGCGGGATGTCGGGGAACAACTCCTGCGTGAGTCTCAGCGAGTCGTCGGTCCAGCGCGTGACGGCGCCGGTGTAGAACTGCGCGAAGTCGCGCCAGTGCGCCGGGCTGGCCCGGTCGTCGGGGTACGGGCAACCGGTCGCCAGCTCCAGCGGCAGACCCCAGGCGTCGGCCAGCGCCGGCAGGCTGCCGTAGCGCTCCAGCATGCGGCGCTCGAACTCGTCCTGCGCGACCTGCTCACCGCACCAGTACCCCAGGTGGTGCGGGCGATCGCCCTGCTCTTGCTTCACGAACAGCCAGTCCGCCACGCCGCTCGCGAAACCCAGCTCGCCGTAGTCGGCGGGGAAACCCAGCACGATCCCGTCGAGCACGTCGCCCAGCCCGGCACGCACATTGCGCAGGAAGCGCTCGGTGACCTGGATCGTGGACGGCGCGAACACGCTGGGGAAGACCGACTCGCAGCGGTGCTCGGTGCAGCGCGACGGCACGAACGCGTCGTCCTCGCGGAACCACGTCGGCGACGCGTGCACCCACACGTAGGCGTAGTACTGCAGGCCCGCGGCCCGAGCCGACCGGGCGTTCTCCCGGTACAGGCTCCAGTCGAACGCGCCCTCGCTGGGCTCGGCCACGCACCAGGCGACGTAGTCCTCGACCTGGTCGAAGCCCTGGTCGCGCCAGAGCCGCAGGTCGGCGCGTGCCTTCGCGCCATCGGGCAACTCGTCGCCGGCGAAGGCCGCTTGCAGCTGGCTGACGCCGAGGTTGCCGGTGCGGAGGGAGATCATGGGGGCGGGCAGTGTAGCGGCGATGACCCGGGCCGTGGGGCTCAGTCGCGCGCGCTGACCGGAGGCGGGCTCAGCTTGCCCAGCACGCAGGCGCGCGCCGCGCCGGTGACCGACGGAACGTTGGAGGGGCGGCCGGCCAGGGTGGCGTCCCCGAGGATCGCCATGGCCACCGCCTCCTTGGCCAGGGCGGGCAGGCCCAGGGCGCGCTCGCTGTCGATCACCGCGAGCGGCGCGAGACGCCGGGCCAGACGTTGCATGAGGTGGAGATTGAGCGCGCCGCCGCCCGAGACCACGAGGTCCCGGGGCGGCTCGGGCAGCAAGCCCTCCCCACGCACGCGCTCGACGGCCAGGGCCACCGACTCCACCGTGAACTCGGTCAGGGTGGCCAGGCGGTCCTCCAGCGAGAGGCGCGCCAGACGCGCCCCGTAGCGGTCGAAGAACGGGGCGCCGTAGCGCTCCCGGCCGGTGCTCTTGGGCGCCGGTGCCGCCAGGAACTCGTCGTCCGCCACGAGCTGTTCGAGCAACTCCGTGTGGATCCGGCCGCTCGCCGCCCGGGCTCCGCCGACGTCGAAAGCCTCGCGCCCCCCCGTGGCCTGCGCCACCACGGCGTCGAGCAACATGTTGCCCGGCCCCGTGTCGAAGGCCACCGGGTCCCCGGCCGGCGGAACGCAGGTCAGGTTGCCGATGCCACCCAGGTTGAGCGCGGCGCGCACGTGGTCGCTGGGACGCAACAGGACGGCGTCGGCGTAGGGCACGAGCGGGGCCCCCTGCCCACCGGCAGCCCGATCCCGGGCGCGCAGGTCGGTGATCGCCAGACAGCCGCTGCGCTCGGCCAGGACGTCGCCGTCACCCAGCGCGAGCGTGGCGCCCGGGCCGTCCGCGGCGGGCGGGATGTGGGCCACGGTGAGCCCGGTGGTCGCGATCGCTTCCACGTCTCCGGGCCCCAGGCCGACGGCTGCCAGTGCCGTCCGCGACGCATCCGCGAAGCGCCGGCCGAGTTCGGCGTGCAACAGGGCGAGTTCGGCAGGCGCAGCGGTCGCCGCGGCCAGGACCCGCTCACGCGTCACGCTGTCGAACGCTTCGTGGTGATGCAGCAGCACCTCGGTGCTGCGCGGCACGATCACGACCGTGCCCGTCCGCTCGGCCGCGCTCTCCGTCACCTGCTGCCGCGCAGGCCCCAGCCGCACGACGGCCGCGTCGATGCCGTCGCCGGAGGTCCCCGACATGAGGCCGACCACGATGCGAGTCGCGTCGGCGTCGTGAGCGGACGTCAACCGCTGCTGCGGGGCGGCGCGCCGGTGGCGACCTTGGTCGTCAGCGGCAGCAACAGCTTCAT
>JAJDEQ010000033.1 GCA_029259695.1 Planctomycetota bacterium | reverse complement strand
GCAGGTAGATCCACGGCACGAAGAGGAAGTACCGCGCCCGCGTCTGGATCGTGCTCGTACCGGGCACCAGCCGATCGGACCACGCATCCCGAATCCCCGCGATCCCGAGCTGATCACGCGTGTCCCGCAGGCTGAACAAGTCGATGACGTCCAGAGCACGCCGGCGATCGCGTTCGCTGCTGTCGAGCCAGGTGAAGGATGAGGGCATGGAGGGTTAGGCGGTAGGGGAGCCACCAGGAGAGACCTCGGTAGCGAGCTCACAATACCTGCACAGCCCATTCGCCCACCGCATCTGTTGCGGTGAGTGGCAGTCCGGCTCGAAGAGACGCGGGCTTGCGACCAGGATGCAAGCCGACCGAGCGCGGCTCGTCGCCACGTTCAGCCGATTCGGGTTGTAGAGGAAGCCCATACCTCGTGGCGCATCTTCAGGGCTCGACGAGGCCATCGAGTAGATGACCACCGGAGCCTCCTGACCCTGGAACTTGTCGACGGTTCCGATCCCCATCTCCGGAAGCGCCCGCCGAAGCGCCGCAATCTGCGCGTTGTAAGGAGCGACGATCAGAATGTCCTCTGTGGTCAATGGCCGAGTCGACTCGTGCCGGTCCGTCCAGGTCACCCCCTCCCGCAGGAGATCGGAAACGACCTGCGCAATCGCAGCGACTTCTTCCCGGGAACTGCTCTGATTGCCCTCGTGCTCAACGGGAACGATGAACAGCCCGCTGCCCGAGAAGTGTGAGGGGCCGCCGATCAGCTGAAGCTCGTTGCCGGGCTCGGCAAGCAGTCGCTCCTCGTAGTAGAGCTCCGACGTAAAGGCGCTCAGGGACGGATGGAGACGCCAGGTCGTATCGAGGAAGAGGCCGGCTTCGTCCGGTAGCGTCTTCGCGCCACCAAGGACGTGCACGAGCGCTGCGACTTCCGTCCCCTCCGGGTGCGCGCCCTGTTGGGGCTGCTCGAGCTGCTGTGGATCTCCGAGGAGGACGATGTTCCTGGCGGCTCTGCTCATCGCCAGCACGTCCGCCAGTGCCATCTGCCCGGCCTCATCGACAAAGAGGTAGTCCAGCGCTTCGACCGCAGCGTCGGCAGACCAGAGCCAGGCGACTCCGCCCACCACACGCGGCTCATCGAGGGCTGCCAACGCCTCGTCGTTCTTCTTCACATCCAGGATCTCGCCCTGGGCGGGCCTGTCCTTGCTCCCAATCTTGTGGGCGACCTGGACTCCACCCCCACTCTCGCTGGACGCCTCGAGCACTTCGTTCAGCAAATTGCGGATGACCTTGTGGCTCACGGCCGCGACCCCGATGCGCTTCCCGGCCCGGGCGAGGTCGACGATCATCCGACCTCCGGTGTACGTCTTGCCGGATCCGGGCGGACCCTGCAGCGGCAGGCAACCACCAGCGAGCTGGCTGGCGAGACGCTTGGCGGCAACCAGAAGGTCTTCCCCTTCCTCTCTCAGGACCCCGCCTGAGTGGTCTTCGATCCGAGGGCGCAGGCGAAGCAGAAGGTCCCGACCTGCTCGGAATGGCCCGTCTCCGTCGACGCCGGACTCCGCGACGGAGCGCGCAAACGCCAGCAGAGAGTTCGCCTTCTCCCAGGGCGTCACCCGATCGTCCACGAGGACAGCGCCGGCGTGGTGATCCGCGGTGAGCTTCCGCTTCTTGATGTCGATGGTGCACGCCGCTGGGTCGACGCCGGCTACCTCGCCGAAGTCGCTGTGCCGTTCACCGACTTCATACAGCTTCTTGCCAACGTCGAGGGCCGCCTCCTGCTCCGTGTAACGGTAGCGATGGATCGGGCACGCGGTCGTCCCTCCGGCCCTCCCGACGAACTCGAGGCCTGTGAGCGTCTTGCGCTCGGCCATCAGCTCCGCCTGCTCGAGGTCATGGAGTCGGAAGAACTCCCAGTGCGCGCAGTTCATCTCGCGCCGGTGATACTCGAGCATCTCGGCCAGCAGCCAGCTCGCCCGCTGAGCGTCGGACCACTCCTCTGGGTCCTCGGGAAGCTCATGCGTTAGTGCGGCGTAGACCGCCCGGACCTCGGTCTGCTGACCAGCAACACCTTCCGAGGCCTCACCAGAGAGCAGCTCCGGTCGAGGCACCTCCATACGCTGGTCGAGCCACTCGCGTCGCCGATCCTCGAGCCAGTTGCGTAAGGCAGCAGTGGCCTCGCAGTCCTCGCGGTTGTATCCCTCAACCGCTGCTCGATCAGCATCTGGGATGCCCTCGAGATCGCCCAGATCCAGAAGTGCTTCGATCCGGGTGCGGGCGCGCGAGGCCTCGCGCAGGTCCACCTGCCGCTCAAAGCCCGCGAGACGTTCGAGATCCTTGAGAGAGTACTGCTCGACACTGGCCCGGACCGCCTGCTTCGCGATGGCATGGAGGTCGATGAGTCGCTTGCCGCGTAACAGTTGGTTGATCTCCTGCCCGCGGGAACCATGCCGACCCATGAGCCGCTTCAGCGCGGTCGGCTCGTAAGGGGCGAAGTGGTACACGTGCATCCCCGGGTGGTGGCTCCAGCACTCCATGACAAGGTCGATGAAGTCCTCGAACGCGCGCTTCTCCTCGCCCCGCGTGTGCCCCCACCGGCGGTCGTACACGAGCTGACCGTCTGCCCCGATGAGGCACCACCCCAGGAGGTACTCGAGCCCTCCGCCCTGATAGAATCTGGCTGCCTCGATGTCGAAGAAGACATCCCCCGGCGATGGCTCCGGCAGAAGGTGCACTCCTCGCTCCTGCTCCAGTGGAAGAAGCTCGAAACAATCACTTCCCTGTCGGCGGCCCTCGAGCTGGATTCGCGCCTGGTCGTGAAGCCGAAGGTAGCCGGCCGGGCTGCCCCGGCTCGGTGGCTCTCTCAACGGCTCGGGCTGCTCGCCGAGCTGGGTGAGCGTCGTGACATCCTGGCGAACGAGCTCGGTCGAGTGGAGCACCGTCATGCCAGCGACCAGGGAGAGGTGATCATCGGCGCGACGGCGCGAATCGCAATTGTGCCACCATCGACAGATGTCGCACTGCGGTACCGGATCCGGATACGTGGATTCGTCGGGTGCGGCGAGTGCTACGGCCTCTAGATTCGACTTCGCCTTCCGGTAGTAGGCCGCATACTCGGCGAAGCGAAAGCTCTCCCGCACGAACTCCTCGCCCGGCTTCACGACGTGCATCAGCTCAGGCTGGCTGCCCTGCAGCTTCCCGACGACCTCTGAGTACAGGCACAGCTGGAGCAACGTGCCCGCGCGCGTCTCCAAGGCCAACTTCGTATCGATGACCTCGTAGGAGAAGGCACCCAGCTCGCTCGGGCGCTCCACCTTCCGCAGGAAGTCGGCAAACCCACCGAAGCGGCCATCGGTGAGCGGAGCCTGGAAGATGACGTCCGTGCCTGCGCGCATCAGATCGAGGAGCTGCGCCTCGGTCCCGCCATGGCCAACCTCGACGACGGAGAGCCCAAGGTCGGCGAGGTGCTCCCGGTACGACGCTTCGTGCTCGATGCCACGTTGCTTCAGCACCTCCAGAACCGGGTCCGTCCAGATCGGGGCTTCCAGCCGACCCTCCGCAGCCGCCCGGTCGAGCTGGGTGAGGTGGAGACAGCCGAGGTGTGCGGAGAGGTCTGTAGCCGACAGCTGTAGAATCCCGGCTTCAAGCCTCATCTGCCCATTCGCTCCCTCGTGTAAATCTGATGCGCGTTGCCATGGCTCCGGCGACAGTCTGTCTTGTCAGCCGACTTGGACAATGAACAGTGTGGTGTCCGAGTACGCGTCAGTCTCGTACGTATTTTGTCTCAATGAAGCACCCTAATGAGCTGAGCGATCACGCGGACGTCCTCCTCGAGGTTTCCTCTTATCTCGATGGGCTCAAATGTCTTCTCGGTAGAGTCCGGTCGAAGGACGATCCGTTGATGTCGCCACGATCCGTCTTCCAGTTGCTGCTTCTCGCTCTCGTAGACCTTTACGGTGTACTGACCTCCGACCTCCGCATCCCGGATCTCTCGATGCTCCGCGAGCACGACCTTGCCTTGCTGGGAGCCTCCTGGATGTAGTCGCCAGTGACACCACGAGCCGTTGGGGATGCGGCGGTTCATCGACTCTCCGAAAACGCGAGCAACGAACGTCCCGCGATCATGCTTGCTTGGCGGCGGGAGTGCCGCCCACTGGTAGTCCTCGGGGTTGGGAATTGGGCCTCCGTTGACGATGTCCTTTCCGGTGCTCTCCTCCCCAAACGATCCGGCAGCAATCAAGAGGTCGTCGTAGACCGGCACGCAATTCTCGAATGGGCGTGCATCCAAGGGATCGATCCGACGGAACGGAATGATCTCGGCCGGGGTGCGCTCTTGTAATCTTGCGTACTGACCTGCCAGGAACTCTAGCGACAACTCCTCAGTGATCACGTTGTCCGGAATGAGAAGGTACTTCCATGGCTTGCCACTCGTTGTCTGCGTGTACTCCGTTGCGTACCGGCACCAGACAATTGCGGCGTCGGCCTTCGAGAGAACCTCTTCGTCCTCCAGCAACTTGGCCTGCTTCACCTCGCAGAGGTAGAGGCTGCCGGTCGTCTCGGCGACGAAGTCAGGCTCGTACAAGCTCCCGCCCTTGAGCTGGATCTGGAAGGCTTGTCTACCTGGCTTCACCCATTTCTGCACGTCGTTGTCGCTCTCGAGCACGACGGCGAAGTGACGCTCGGAGTCGGAATGGAATTTTTGGAGAGGGTACAGGCACTTCTGGAAGCCGCCGAAGATCATCTGCGCAATGCGACGCTTGACATCAACGGGGTTGCGGAAGAAGCGGACCCTCTCACTCGGGCGGACAGAAAACGTCTGCGGCTCAAGGGCGCGGTGTCCGCTCAGGACTTTCGCCTCGTAGGCGGTCGCGTGCTCCCGACGATGTGCCCCCATTTGCGCGTGAAGTAGCCTGCCGATGTGCCGCTGGTAGTAGATCAGCACGTTGCGAACGTCCTCTTCGTCGGAGATGTAGCTTCGGAGGTGATCGACGAGCTGCCCGGCCAGATTGTAGAGCAGGTCGGCCGTGGCGTCGTAGTCTACGTCGTCGAAGCCAATCAGGGCGCTCACAACGTGATCTTCAAGTCGCGCCTCGCGTACTCCGCCGCCTGTGGTGCTGAGGTGCTCGCGCTCGTGGGTCTTGAGGTGCTGAACGAGGATCTCCTCCTTTACGGGCTGGAGATGGATGTTGCCCGTATCGAGGTCGAACTCACCGTAGGAGATAGTCACCTCGCCCGTGGGAACGACGGTGATCGTGGGTACGTCGATCGACCGCTCGACGTAGGCTTCCGTCGCCTTGGAGACCACGTCTTCGATGCTCTCCGAGAAACCCGGTAAGTCCTCTTGGTGAGCGGCCGAGACGGCCGCCCGCACCTTCTCCACGATCTCCTTCTGAACGTCGGGCTCTAGTAGCTTGGATGCCGATGGCAACCGGGTCTTCTCCGTGATGGCCTGAAGCGCGGCGGACGCGATGGCGCGGTCAGTAGGTGACTCAAAGGCGGGGCGGGCAGCTTGAGGCACGGGTTCTCCGGCCTTGCTTTCCTCCATCGGCGGGCCGCTGTCCGGGACCTGCACTCCCAAGATCTGTTCGACAAGCGGCTGAACCTCCACTGGCTGTGGGGCGTCTGGAGCACCGCCCTTGTCGAGTTCGATCATCTCGACCTTCCGAAGGATTGACTCCTCTCGATTCGCCTCGTCCACGATCTCCTGGAACTTGTCGTGCGCAACAATCGTGAGACGATCGACCGCTACAACGCCGGTCCGCTTGCCGAAGGGCAACCGAAGGCCGCGACCGATTGACTGCTCGATCAAGGTGCGAGCGTTTGCTGCGCGCAGAGGGACGATCGTATAGAGGTTGGTGACATCCCAGCCCTCCTTCAGCATGTTGACGTGGATCACGATCTCGGTGGGTTCATCCGGGCTCTCGACCGCGAGCAACCGTTCCACCGTATCTTCTTTCTCCTCCCCCTTGAGAGCCGAGTGCACCTCGATCACACGCTCTGCGTAGCGTCCCTCGAAAAAAGTCTCCGACTTGAACAAGTCGATCAGACTGGATGCGTGGGCAGTGTCCTTGGCGATGACCAACATGAACGGCTTGACGATGGGCTTGTCATGTTCGCTCGCGTAGATCTGGAGCTCGGTCTTGACCTGCTCGTGGAGCCGTACACCGTCTTCTAGTTTGATCCGCTCCAGCTCGTCTTCGGAGTGCCCGGTGACGACGAAGTCCTTGCGGGTCGCCACGGCGGGCTGTTTCACGAAGCCGTCGTCGATCGCCTGGGCGAGCGAGTAGGTGCAGGCGATGTTCTTGAACCACGTCGGTCCGGCAGAGGATTCAATAAAGGGTGTTGCCGTAAGTTCCAGGCCGATGATTGGATGAAGCTCGTTAATGGCCTTCATCCCCGCGTCGGCGCGATACCGATGAGCTTCGTCCATCAAGAGGACAAGGTCGGGTAGGGCGGCAAGGTAGTCGTAGTACGAATCCCCAATGTACTCGGCCAGTCGCTTGATACGTGGTGCGCCCTTACCGCGCGCCGAGGATCGCACCTCCTTGTTGATCTTCGAGATGTTGAAGATGTTGATGTGAACAGCGTCGTCTTGGAAGAATCGCCCCTGTGCACCCGACTCGACACGTACGCCGATCCCGGTGGCGTAGTTGTCGCCGGTCACCACAACCGGCGGAGTCGTTGCGAAGGCGGAGAGTCCTTGGAAAACGTACTTCGGGGTGCCCGGTGTGAAGTCGGCGATCAGTTTGTTGTAGATCGTCAGGCTCGGCGCGAGCACGAAGAAGTGGCGGCTCCGCCCCGTCTGGTACAGGTAGGCGATGAACGCTCCCATCAGGCGCGTTTTTCCGACGCCGGTGGCGAGGGCGAAGCAGAGCGAAGGGAAGTCGCGCTCGAAGTCCGTGACGGCCGGGTACTCGTCGTGGATGACTCTGAGGGCCGACGCTAGATTTGGTTCTTTCCTCAGAGGCACTATCTCGCAGACGCGGGCGAGGATCTCTAGAGAATCACGTTGGGGCCGCCGCAAGCTTAGGCGACCGGCGATAGAGTTGACTTCACGGCTCATTGGTCCGGTGCCCCCTCAAACAGCGAAAGCTCCTGAACGGCTGGCGCTTTCTTCCTCCTGGACCCGTGCACCGCTTGCTCGTCGGTCGCTTCGTCTTCGGGCTCCGGGCCCAGCTCCTCGCTCAGCACATTCTCGACGTTCAACGAGTAGTCATCTTGACCCCACTCGCAGCGCGAAAGAACCGTCGCCGGAATCTTGGTGACGGTCAAGCTGGAAAACTCATCTAGGTCTGCCCGGAACGCCGAGCAACAGATGAGCAAGGTGCGATCCGGGCCAACTTCTGTATTGAGCACTTGAAGCTGCTCATGTGTAAGTGTCTGGGTAGTAACGTAGATGAAGTCACGCTCGGTGGACTGCCCATGCTGCCAGAAAGTGTTGGGGCTTGGGGCGTACGTGAACCCCTCGAGTTTGCACATGGCCTCGGCCAGCATCTCCTTGTTGTAGGTCTTGTTGATGACCCAATTGCCCCACTTGTCTAGCTCAAGGAGTGACGGTGCGAGCCGGACGAAACGAAAGCCACCGCCGCCCTTCCAGGAAACGTCTGAGGTGACGCCGCTCGTGTCCTTGCCGTCGATCACGCTTCGCAGACGCGGTACAATATGAGTGAGGCAGTGATCGCCGAGTTCGACCATTATCCAACGACGACCCATCTTGTGAGCAACTGCCCCGGTGGTGCCGGACCCGGCAAATGAATCGAGAACCCAGTCCCCTGGGTTTGTTACTAGCCGGAGAAGTCGCTTGATGAGAACTTCTGGCTTCTTGCCGCGCCTAAAGGCAACGCCGCCTTCGTTGGCGAGATTCGCCTTCGGAATGTCAGCGTGCGTCCAGAAGTCCGACAGCTTGCCTGTACGCACTACTTTGCCGTCAGCCAGCCTAGCCGTATCTTTGAGCCACACGGCAGCCTGCCCGTCGCAGTAGTAGGCGGTGACATTCTGCCCAGATCGCTTTCCGCGCGATACCAAGTAGTCTGCGGAGTAGAAGCCGTTCTGGCAGTAGGAGAGAATCTTGTTCTGAAACGAATTCTCCTTCTGAATGCTAGTCAGCCGAAACACAGTCTCGAAGTTCTCGGCGAAGGTGACCTCAATTTCCTCACATCGCTTGTCGAAGTTCCGGAGTGAGATCGTGTCGACCTCCTGCCCCTCGTGCTTGTAGATTTCGACCGGTTGGCCTGTCGAAGGCGCGACAAAGCTATCGACCTTTACGCGAGAGCCGGGCGATACAAGCACTCGGTTGTATCGCTTCATGGCCTTCTGTTCGAGTGGGCTGTCTCCTTCTAAAGAGCTCGCCGAGAACTTCGAACGGTCCTTCGCGTAAGCAAGGATGTACTCATGTGTGTTTACTAGGAACGCCCCTCCCTGTCCGATCCCGGAAACACCAGAGCGTTCATAGGCAATCTGACCCAAGAACTGCGCTCGACCAAAGAGCTCGTCGAGCACTACCTTAAGGTAGTGCACTTCCTCCTGGTCAAGATGGACGAACAGCACACCGTCGTCTCTCAGAAGACGGTGGAGCAGACATAGGCGTCGAGACATTAGATCCAACCACAACGAATGCTCGACTCCGTCGTCGTAGTGCTCGAATGCTTGCCCTGTGTTGAAGGGTGGGTCGATGTAGACGCACTTGATGTGCCCGGAGTACCTCTGCTCAAGGGCCTTGAGAGCCAGAAGGTTGTCGCCATGCACGAGCAGGTTCTCGAAGCGGTCACTCTCCGAGACACGCTCTGTTGCTGAATGCGACAACTCGCTGCCTTCAAGGAGTATTCTCGGCTCAAGATGTGGACGGTCTTCCTTCCCGAACCACGTTAGCTCAAGCTTCGTTTTCTTCTTCGCCATATGATTATGCGCCTAACGTAGAGTCCAGCGCACTGAGAACAGGCGCTCGTAGTGGTGGGTTGTGAAGAGCTGCCTCTCGATGCCTGCAATCAGCTCCGATCGTTGCTCGTCGATGTTGTCCTGCTCCTCGAAGAGGTCTCGACGCTTGCCGTTACGCTTCCGCTCGATGGCTTTGATGCCTCGCTGCGCCTCCAACTTGTCGGCAAGCGCCACGGCCGTGGCCGACTGCCGACGCAGGTCACGGATTGCTTGATCGAGGTCTTTCAGCTCCCGTTCAAGGCCCAGCTTGAGGTCGTCGGACCATCGGTCGAGCTTGGTGACCTCAGCGTCGAAATACCGGCCGTTGCGGACTTCGACTCTCCCAAGGCAACGTTGGGCCTCCTCGGTCTCGGACTCTCCGAGATCCAGCGCATTGCTGACCTCTCCTTGATCTGATGCTGGGAGGCGGAGTAGGCGGCGACACCACCCAGCGTCTAGGATGTCTCCGCTGTCTGCGCGAGCCGCGAAGATGAGGAACTCCTCGTCCTCCACGGACTCGACCGTCAAAAGGCCACAGGTCAGCCAGCCATCTTGTCCCGTGTAGGGGTCGAGAATCGAGATGGACGCCTGATGGGCCGCGTAGGCGAACTCTAAGTTCCGAGCCAAGAGGTCGCGTGTTCTGGCGCGTTCGATGAGCTGGGCGGCCAGCGGGTGGTCCACGCGATAGAACGTGCCCCGCTCGCGTTCCGCATCGCGCCAGTCGAAGCAGTAGCAGCCGTGGGGCGCTCCTTCTCCTCGGTAGTGGAAGCGTGGGGACACCGTATCGAAATCGGCGCTCCCGTCGAGTTCGTACCGCGTCAGGTTCAGCAGCATCCGCCCACGCTCATCGAGGGAAGCCTGCGCCTCGTCCCGGTGAACCCGCAACCGGGTCTGCACGTCCTCGTCGAAGTGATCGAGGAGCCGCTGCCGTGTCTCGGTCATACGACTGGTGATCTCCTCCTCCAGTTCGTCTCGGAGTTCGTCGAAGGCAACGTCGATCTCTTCGGTCGTGCGGCAAGTCTGGTAGACGGCGGAGATGCGGCGCTCAATGTCTACACCGGACTCGATGGCGCCGAGGATCTCGTCGCTCGCACCGAACACGCCATCGAAGAGCTGGAACTTCTCCGAAAGGAGGTCGAGGACTCGGCGATCGGCCGCATTGCGCTCGTTCAGGAAATTTACCACGACCACGTCGCGTAGCTGTCCGTAACGGTGGCAGCGTCCAATGCGCTGTTCCACGCGCTGTGGGTTCCACGGCAGGTCGTAGTTGATGACGAGGGAGCAGAACTGGAGGTTGATGCCTTCGGCTGCGGCCTCAGTTGCCACGAGAACAGTTGCCGAGTCGCGAAACTCCTCGACGATAGCTGCGCGGACATCGACCGCGCGAGCGCCAGTGGGCACGCCGTCTTCCGAGTGTCGCTCAAGCCAGCGGGCGTGAATCTCACGGGACAGCTCGTCCGTATTCGTTCCGTTGAGCAGAATGGTCTGCCCGTCGTGTCCGTGCTCTGAAAGCAACTTGACGAGGTAGTCCTGTGTGCGCCGTGACTCCGTGAAGACAACGGCCTTCTTTGGCGCGCCGCTCGCTTCGTTCGTATCGAACGCGGCACTCAGTGCGCGGAGGAGAGCCTCGCCCTTCGTGTTCTCGTGGATACGCTTCGCCAGTGCGACGCAGTCGGCGAGGCACTTGATCTCTTCGGCCAGGACCGCGGGGTCTATCTCATCCTCTGCCGGATGAGCGGAGTCGAGCTGCTCGGCGCTCCATTCTTCTTCAACCTCGTCGATGACCTCGAAGTCGGACTCTAGGGCCGCTTCGACCTCAGCCTCAGCGGCAAGCCCCTTGAGCCTGCGAAGAAGTTTCTCCAGCGTCGCGGAGATGGCGAAGGAGGAGGAAGCCAAGAGCTTCCGAAGGACCATCGTCATCAAGTGGCGCTGCGCGGAGGGCAAGGCGTAGAGAACTTCTCGTCGCAGGTACTCGGAGACCTGCTCGTAGAGCCGGTGCTCGTAATCGGTGGGATAGAATTCCTGCGTGACGGGCGTTCGTTGCGTGAACTTGACGTACTCCAGGACGTGCTTGCGCAGCGTGCGATGGCAAACGGTGTCGAGCCGAGCGCGCAGCGCACGGTCACGTAGTTCACCATCGGACTGCCGGATGAACTGCTCGCGGAAAGAAACTTGGTCGCCGAAGACGTGCGGGTCGATCACGCTGACGAGCCCGAACAGCTCCATGAGGGAGTTCTGGAGGGGCGTGGCGGTCAAGAGCAACTTGGGCGCGTGCGCTGTCGCCTCTGCTATGGCCTTGGCTGTCTTGTTCTTCGGCTTGTAGACGTTGCGGAGACGGTGAGCCTCGTCGATGACCACGAGGTCCCAGGGAACCGAAGCGACCGCTCCCGTGTTTGCGGCAGCGAAGTGGTAGGAGCAGATGACGATGCGATCTGCGATGTCGAACGGATTCGGCGTGCCCTTGGCTTGCAGCTTGTTCCAGGCTCGGCGCTCAAGGACGAGGGAGGGGAGGAAGAACTTGTCGAGCAGCTCTTGCTGCCACTGGGTTCGCAGCGCGGCGGGGACCACGATGAGGATGTGTCGCTTGCGCTCCGCCCAGCGCTGGGAGATGACGAGCGCCGCCTCGATGGTCTTTCCTAGACCGACTTCGTCGGCGAGGATCGTTCCGCTCGACAGGGGAGACTGGAGGGCGAACAGGGCCGCTTCGACCTGATGAGGGTTCAAGTCCACGCGCGCGTTCGAGATTGCCCGTGACAGGTGCTGGACGCTGTCAGGGGCGCTCTGAATCGTGAGGGCGTAGGCCCAATACTGCGCGTGGTAGGCCGTCGTCATTCGCGCTGCGCGCCTCGCTCAGAGCAGCGCGCCGCCCCGCCCTGATCGAGCCATGCCTGTAGCTTGTCGCGCTTCACGCGCCACTGGTTGCCCACCTTCACGGCCCCCGGAAGCTCGCCTGACCGGCACATCGAGTAGATGGTCCGCTCGCCAGACGCAGGAGCTCGCAAACCTCCAGGATGGTCATGTACTCAGGCATCACACTCCGCATTGTCGCTCTTTGCCGGAGATTGCCAACTCACGAACGAACCGTACTAGCCGCAGTGAGCACAATCCAATCACCGAGCGGTTTCGTCGGGGGCTATCGCACACACACCGTGGTGTCAGTCGGATCTCTCGATCTGCTCGGCGGGCATTCCTTCGCTGGGCATTCTCCGCCAGCTGGGAGCGTCGGCCTCCCGTGCGAGGCCGCACGACCCGAAGTGCCATCGGCGTTCCAGTTCGCGAACATGGGCCTTGCCAGGTCGTCGCTGCGGGGGTGGTCTCCAGACCTGCGACCCCGGGCACCCGATAAGAAGGCGTGCCCCCAAGTCCTTGCCCTGCAGGGACATCTCTCAGGGGCGATGGTAGCGGGGGCAGGATTCGAACCTGCGACCTTCGGGTTATGAGCCCGACGAGCTACCGGACTGCTCCACCCCGCGCCGTTATCGCGTCGTGCGCTTGGAAGGCGATCCGGCACCGCCACGCACGAAGCCCGTATTTGTAGCGATGGCGGTAGGGGGCGTCAACGCGCCCAGGAGCCAGGGGGCGGATTTGGCCCGATCCGGGGCGAACGGAGCCGCGCGGCCCGGCCGGCCGCATCCTCCAAGGCGCCGACCGCTGGGTCCGCGAGCTCAGGGAGGAGCGAAGAATGGTGCCCGGAACAGGACTTGAACCTGCACCCCGTATGACCGGGACTAGGCCCTCAACCTAGCGTGTCTGCCAATTCCACCATCCGGGCAACCGTGACAGCGCCGCATTGCAGCCCAACCGGGGCTCGGTGGTCAAGGGTCGGCTGCCGGCGCTCGGCGTCTCCGAGCTGGGGACCGCCGCCCTCGCCCCCCCTACCGCACCTGATCCGTGGTCGCGTGCACGGCGAACATGCCGTCGCTGGTGCCGTAGCGGAGGCCGATGGCCATGTCGTCGAGGGGGTCCATCCAGGTGTGCTGCTCGAGCCAGGCTTCGACCAGGGCGGGGATCTCGTCGCGCCAGCGGCGGTCGTCGAGGCGGGTCATCTCGGCGTCGAGGCGTTCGTTGAGTTCCTGCTCCACTTCGGGCGGCATCTCGCTGCCGGCCCGGGCGTACTGGCTGTACTCACGGGTGAGCAGTTCGGTGCGCTGGGCGCGGCGGGCGGAGACGAAGTCGATCGTGGTGGCGTTGTCGGCCACGTACTCGCCGTAGGCGTTGATGATCGCGCGCAGCTGGGCCATGTCGGCCCACATGAAGGCGTTGGCGCGGCGGCCGGCGAAGAAGCCCGGGTCGTCGGCGATGTCGGGGAAGCGCTGGCGACTGCGCCACGCGCCGGTGCCGATCCAGCGCGTGATCGCGAACTCGTCGGCCCACGAGGGCACGTGCTGGATGTAGGCCTTGACGATCTCGCGCAGGAAGTCGTCGTGGGTGGAGACGGCGACCATCGCGTCGTTGGTGCCGGCGTCGGTCAGGATCATCGAGATCTGCGGCACCGCCATCTCGCCCGGGAGCGAGAACCACTTGCGCGTGCCGACGCCGTCGGCCTGCTGCATCATCGTGTCGCGCGACACGCCGAGCACCGGGTTGCTGCCCACGATCAGCGCCTGGGCCATGTCCTCCCAGTACTGCTCGTTCTTCACCGGGGCGAAGATCGCGATCTCGGGCAGGGGCTGCACGCCCTTGGGCGCGGGGTTGGAGCGCGGGCGCACGGCGATCGTGATCTGACCCGCGAGCGTGCGATCCAGGTAGTGGATCAGCCCGTCGACGTTGTCGACCTTCCAGGTGGGCGAGTAGCGCGACAGGTCGCGCAGCGTGCTGTTCACGAGCTGCAGCAGGTCGGGGCTGAAGCTCTCGGAGAGGGCCTTGAGCAGCGGCCGCAGCTCCACGTTCATGGTGACGCAGGCGGCCACGTCGGTGGGCAGGCGCGCCATGACCTGATTGAGCCGGTCCGGGATCGAGAACGAGTCGGTGCCGCGCAGGCCGCGGGGTTCGCCGCCCACGCCCGCGTCGAGTTCCAGGTAGGACTCCAAGCCGAACGCCGTGGACTCCACGTCGAGACGCGCGATGGCCTTGAGCAACGCCTTCGTGTTGAACAGGGAGCGCAGGAAGTTGAGCGCGGCGTCGGGGCCGGCGGCCTCGCCTTCGCTGCCCGGGCTGCCGCCCGGATCGTCCCAGCCGAAGCGCTTGCGCGCCGACTCGAGGTCCACCACCAGCTCACCGCTGAAGCGCGTGGACGGATCGCCGGGTCCGGTGGGCAGTCGGTCGAGGTACAGGTTCGACTTGCCCAGGTTGCGCTCGGGGTCGCCGTTCACGCTGCGCAGCACGTCGAGCATCAGCCCCTCGTCGAGGCTGGCCACGAGCAGGTCGGTCTTGCGCGCGAAGAACAACGGTCCTTGATCGGGACGCTCGATGCGGTTGTAGACCACGCCCGGCATGTCGAGGTCCGCGACCTCCTCCAGCGAGCCCCCGGGGAACACGTCGTCCAGGGCGATGCCGCGCTCCAGGGCCGTCACGGCGAGCTTGCCGCGGAAGCCCAGGCGCGCCATGACGCAGGCCGCCGTGTCGCCCTGCGGCGCCCCCTCGGGCCAGCGCCCGACCACGACCAGTTCCTGGCCGAGCACGTCGGCCAGCAGATCCAACGGCGCGTCGGCGGTGTCGTCGGCCACCTGCTGCAGCGCGGCGGTGATCTCGCCGTGCCACGCCTGCCCCTGCCACCAGGCCGACTTGCCCAGGGCCTGGAACGCGCGGCTGAGCCGCAGCTCCTCCACGATGCGCAGCTCGGGGAACGGGCTGAAGTCGCTGTCGAGCCGCTCCCGGCGCACGTACAGGTCGACGTCGCGGGGCGCCATGGCGGCGAACGGCGGCTGCACCTCCTCGAACGGGCTGAAGAACAGCACCGTGAACGTGAAGTAGAGCAGCGGCAGGGCGACCAGCCCGGCGATCCCCAGCTTCTTCAGCCACCCGCCGGAACGACGGCGGCCGGTGCTGCGACGTCTCACGCGCTTGCGTCTGCGAGCCATGTCTCGATCGCCTCCAGCCTCGGGTCGCCCCGTCGCCCTGGGCCCCCGACCGCCGGGTGACCCCTGTCTGTACAGCCTGCCTGCACGACCGGGCCCTGATCGCCCGGCCGCCTGATCCGCTCGCCCCACCGTGTGGCAAGCCGCACGAGCGACGCTTGGCATAGTGGGGCCGGCCCCCGGCTGCAAGTCCCGGGGTCGACCTCTTTTCCACGCGCCCTGCACGTGACTTTCCACGAGCTCTCGACACCCGGGAACCACGGCGCTGGTTCGACGGGACCGGCGCGCGGCTTCGTCCCGCTTTCCTCCCCCGCCGCCGTTCCCTCCCCATCTGCCGTGGAGTATCGTCGGCGCATGCACCTGTCGCGTCGCGCCCAGCAGATTCCGGCCTCGGTCACGCTGGCTCTCGATGCGCGCGTGGCGGAGCTGCGAGCGGCCGGCACGGACGTGCTCAGCATGGCCGCCGGGCAGCCGGACTTCCCCGGGCCCCCCGAGGCGGCGGCGGCGGCCCAGGCGTTCCTGGCCGAGAGCGGCGGGCGCGTCGGCTACACCCCCACGCCGGGCATCCCCGCCCTGCGCGAGGCGGCCGCCGAACACGTGTCGCAGGTCACCGGCGTGACCTACGCACCCAACCAGCTCGTGGTGACGTGCGGCGCCAAGGAGGCGGTGTCGCTGGCCATCGCCGCGGTCGCCGACGCGGGCGAAGACGTGCTCGTGCCCACGCCGTCGTGGCTCAGTTACGAGCCCATGGCGCTGATCGCCAACGCCAATGCGGTCAAGGCGGTCACCGACGACACGACCGGCTTCAAGCTCACGCCCGAAGTGCTCGCCGCAGCGATCACGCCCAAGACCCGCGCGATCATCCTCAACTCGCCCAGCAACCCCACCGGCGCCGTCTACACCCGCGACGAACTCGCCGCGCTGGTGCCCGTGCTGCAGGACGCCGACAGGGTCGTGATCTCCGACGAGATCTACTGGCCCTTCGTGTACGACGGCGAGTTCGTGTCGCCGGCGAGCCTGCCGGGCATGGCCGAGCGCACGATCGTGGTCAACGGCGTGTCCAAGACCTTCGCCATGACCGGTTGGCGCGTGGGCTTCCTGGCCGCGCCGCCCGCGTTCGCCAAGGCCATGGGCAACATGAAGAGCCACCTGACCTCGAACGCCTCGGCGCCGGCGCAGCACGCCGCGCTGGGTGCGCTGCGCTCAGGGGACGCCCACACCCTGCGCATGCGCGACGCGTTCGCCGGCCGGCGCACGCTGGCCCTCGACGCGTTGGCCGCCATCGACGGCGTGAGCGTCGTCCCGCCCGCGGGCGCGTTCTACGTGTTCCCGCGCGTCGACGCGTTCTACTCCAACAGTGGCGCGCGGCCGCTCAGCGGCAGCGTCGAGTTCTGCCAGGCGTTGCTGGAAGACGCCCAGGTGGCCGCCGTGCCCGGCGCCGCCTTCGACGAGGACCGCTGCATCCGCCTGTCCATCGCCGCATCGGACGAGGTCCTGAGCGAGGCGCTGCGACGCCTCGCCGGCTTCGTCGACCGGGTGCGCCCCGAACACAGCCAGGCCGGTGCTTGAGGCCCTCTTGAAGCCACGCCGCAGGCAGACGCCCGACGCATGACGCCCTGCGGCCAGCTCGCGGGCAGCGACCGACAAAACGACGACAGCAACCCGTTCGTGACGGGTGCGTCAGACAATCAACCACGTGGGGAGGGTGACGTGGGTTCGACAACCAGTTCACACACCGCCGGGGGCGCCAGCGCCACCGCGACGGCGCAAGGTGGCCAAGCCATGCCCGATGACCGTCCCAGAGTTGCCACGCGCGAAGCCTACGGCAAGGCGCTCGCCGCGCTCGGCGCCGAACGCAGCGACATCGTCGTGCTCGACGCCGACCTGTCCGGCTCCACCAAGACCAAGCAGTTCGCCACGGCGTTCCCGGACCGCTTCTTCAACATGGGCGTGGCCGAGGCCAACATGATCGGCACGGCCGCGGGCCTGTCGTTCAGCGGCCTGACCGTGTTCGCGTCGTCGTTCGCCATGTTCGCGGCGGGCAAGGCCT
The DNA here is from genome assembly GCA_029259695.1 of Planctomycetota bacterium. GTDB lineage: Bacteria > Planctomycetota > B15-G4 > B15-G4 > B15-G4 > OFTM49. Next base: position 45,856 of record JAJDEQ010000033.1, on the reverse strand, counting down.
TCGAGCAGGTGCGCCAGGAGGTGGCCCTGCCCCGGGCCAACGTGAAGATCTGCGCGACCCACGCCGGCATCACCACCGGCGAGGACGGCGCCAGTCACCAGGTGCTGGAAGACATCGCGATCATGCGCGTGCTGCCCGAGATGCGCGTGATCGTGCCGGCCGACGGCCTCGAGACCGAGCAGGCCATCGCCGCGGTCGCCGCCGTGGACGGCCCTTGCTACGTGCGCCTGTCGCGCCTCAAGGTGCCCATGTTCCTGCCCGCCGACTACCGCTTCGAACTGGGCAAGGCCGCGCTGCTGCGCCAGGGCAAGGACGTCACCCTGGTCGGCACGGGCGTGACCACTTACCAGTGCGTGCTCGCCGCCGAACAGCTCGCCTCGGCGGGCATCCGGGCGCGCGTGCTCAACATGGCCACCGTGAAGCCGATCGACACCGATGCGCTGCTGGCCGCGGCCAGGCAGACCGGCGCCATCGTCACCGTCGAGGAACACCAGCGCATCGGCGGCCTGGGCAGCGCCGTGGCCGAGACCGTGAGCGAGCTGCACCCCTGTCCGGTGGTGCGCCTCGGCATGAACGACCGCTTCGGCGAATCGGGACCGGGCGACAAGCTGCTCGAGCATTTCGGTCTCAGCGCCCCGAGTATCGCCCGCGCGGCGACCGACCTCCTCACCCGCCTCGGCCGCGGCCCGGACGCCTGAAAGGGACTGCGATGATCGCCACCAACCTCGACCGCAACGCGCCCCAGCAACCCGACCCGCAGGAACTCGCCGCCATCGCGAAGGAGCTGCGGGCCGACGTGCTCAAGATGCTCAACCTCGCGGGCTCGGGACATCCCGGCGGCTCGCTGGGCATGGCCGACGTGTTCACCACGCTGTGGTTCGGCGGGCACATGCACGTCGACCCGTCCAAGCCCGACTGGGCCGACCGCGACCGCTTCGTGCTGAGCAACGGGCACATCTGTCCGATCCTCTACGCGATCCTGGCGCGCCAGGGCTACTTCGCCCGGGACGAGCTGTGGACGCTGCGCCAGCTCGGCTCGTCGCTGCAGGGTCACCCCGACTTCCACTTCACCAAGGGCGTGGACTGCTGCACCGGCTCGCTCGGCAACGGCGTGAGCGTGGGCCTGGGCATGGCCATGGCGGCGCGGGTGCAGGGCCGGGACTACCGCGTCTACGTGGGCTCGTCGGACGGCGAGTCCCAGGAGGGCCAGGTGTGGGAGATGGCCACGGCCGCCGCGCACCACAAGGTCGACAACCTCACCCTGATGGTCGACTGGAACGGGATCCAGATCGACGGCTACACCAAGGACGTGATGGACGTGCGCGACCTCGCCACCAAGTTCGAGGCCTTCGGCTGGCACGCCCAGACGGTGGACGGCCACGACATCGGCGCGCTCAACGACGCGCTCAACACGGCCAAGACCGTGCAGGGCAGGCCCCAAGTGCTGCTGTGCCGCACCGTGCTGGGCAAGCCGATCTCGTTCATGGAGAACCAGCCCAAGTACCACGGCGTGGCCCCCAGCGACGAGGAGCTGGCGGCAGCCCTGGTGGAGCTCGGCGCGAGTTGATCGCCGACGTGCACGCTGTCCCGGTCGTTGCGGTGACGACCGATGCGCACGGCGCTCGGATCGTTGCGTCGACCAGCGGTGGGCGCGGCGTCCCGACCGTTGCGACGCCGGCGGGCTGAAGCGTGCCCGTCGACGGCGCGACCGACGGCACCGGCCTGGACTGGGAGCTGCTCGTGGCGGTCGCCGCCGTCGTGGTCACGGCAGCGACCGGACTCGGCGCGTGGTTCCAGTGGTACCGCGACCGCAAGCGCAAGCTCGCCGCGGCCATCGTGAACCCGTTCATGCTGGCCTGCGAAGAGCTGCAGAGTCGCTTCTACAACCTGGTGGCCATGACCGGCTTCGAGGTGCTGCGCAAGCGCTACCCGGAGGACAACCGTCACGCCGAGGAGACGCTGTACCTGGTGGCGCAGTACTTCGCCTGGGCGCGCTGCTTCTATCGCTACGGGCCCTATGCCGATGACGCCCGGGTGATCGAGCTGACCGAAGCGGTGCGCTTCGCGTTCGCCGACTCGAGCCGCGACGTGGGCGTGATGTGCTTCTACCGGCTCGAGCAGCAGAACCTGGCCCACATGGTGCTGCAGACCCGCGAGGGCGAGGCGGGCCTGGACTTCGACGTGATCTCGTTCGCCGCCTTCCGCGAGCGACTGGCCGACCCCGGCTACTTCGACAGCCCCGCGATCCAGCAGACGCTGAGCGCGCTGCGCGCTGCCGAGCAGCCCAGCGACCTGAGCGAGCCCGTGCTCGAGCGCATGGAGACGATCCAGGAGAAGCTGGTGGCGCTGCTCGAGCACCTGGATCGGGCCGAGAAGCTCAGCTTCTTCGCCCACGGCACGCACGACCGTCGCCGACTCGCCCGCGCGACGCGGCGAAGCACGCCGTAGATCCATCGCCGGACACGCTCCCGGCAACCCGCTCCGCGCGCGAGCGTGACGCGGCCGCCGTTCGTTATCGTGACGGCATGCAGAACACGATTGCGATGGGCACGAAGACGCGGGCGGCTCGGGTCGCCCTGCTCCTGATCCTGGCGGCCCTGCCGAGCGCCTGCAGCGCTCCCGGCGCGAGCCCGGCCAAGGCCGGCACGCCCGAGGCCATCTCGCTGCTGGGCGAACCGCTGTACCCCATGTCCATGACGGACGAGCAGCGCAGCGAGCGCGAGGCGCAACTCGCCACGGCCCGCGAGCAACTGGCCGACGACCCCAACAACGAGCAGGCGATCATCTGGGTCGGGCGCCGGCTGGCCTACCTGGGGCGCTACCGCGACGCCGTCGCCATCTACAGCGAGGGCCTGGCGCGTCACCCCAACAGCGCGCACCTGCTGCGCCACCGCGGTCACCGCCACATCACCCTGCGGCGCTTCGACGATGCGGTGACCGATCTCACCCGTGCGAGCTGGCTGCGCGACGGACTGCCCGACGAGATCGAACCGGACGGGCAACCCAACGACGCCGGCATCCCCACCAGCTCGCTGCACGCGAACATCTACTACCACCTCGGCCTGGCCCACTACCTGAACGGCGACTTCGAGGAAGCCCTGCGCGCCTACCGCACGTGCATCGGCCACGCCGCGGTGAGCAACGACATGACCGTGGCCACCGCGCACTGGCTGTACATGACCATGCGCCGCATGGGCTTCGACGAACAGGCCGCCACGCTGCTCGAACTGTTCTCCGCCGACACCGAGATCGTGGAGAACTTCGCCTACCTCGACCTGCTGCTCATGTACAAGGGCGAGCTGACTCCCGAGCAGGTGCTCGCGGACGTCGAGCCGGGTTCGATCGAGTTCTCGTCGCGCGCCTACGGCGTGGCCAACTGGTACCGGCAGGACGGCGATTGGACGACGCAGGCAGAGGAGCTGTTCGACGCGATCGTCGACGGCGAAGCCTGGCCGGCTTTCGGCTACCTGGCCGCCGAGGCGGAGCTGGCACGAGAACAGCAGCGGTAAGCAGCAGCAAGACGTCGCGGCCGGGAGCCCGCCGTCGCCCGCGCCTCCTCGATGCCTCGGTCGTCGCTCCGCACCCCGGGCCGTTCGTAACCAGGTTCTTCCCCCCCGCATCGAACGGGCCCTCTCCCGGAGAGCTCAGCACGCGATTGCGGCGTGTGCCTTCTTGCCCTGGAGGGCCGCACCCGGCCCCGACGAGGAGCAACACGATGACGACCGAGCGACTCGTCTTCCCCAACGCGGCAGGGCAGGAACTCGCGGCCCGGCTCGAGCTGCCCGACGGCAAGCCCCGCGCATGGGCGCTGTTCGCCCACTGCTTCACGTGCAGCAAGAACAGTCACGCGGCGACGCGCGTGAGTCGCCAGCTCGCGCTGCGCGGCCTGGCCGTGCTGCGCTTCGACTTCACCGGCCTGGGCAACAGCGACGGCGACTTCGCCAACACGAACTTCTCCTCCAACGTCGACGACCTCGTGTCCGCGGCCCAGGCGTTGGAGCAACGTTTCGAGGCGCCAGCGCTGCTCGTGGGTCACAGCCTGGGCGGCGCCGCGGTGATCGCCGCCGCCGGACGGCTGCCTTCGGTGAGGGCGATCGCCACCATCGGCGCCCCGAGTGAGCCGGACCACGTGCAGCAGCTGCTCGAGCACCGCGTCGAGGACATCGAGCGTGACGGCAGCGCCACCGTCGTCCTGGGCGGGCGGCGCTTCCAGATCACGCGACAGTTCCTGGAAGACCTCCGGGCTCACTCGTTGCACGACGCGTTGCGCAATCTGCGACGACCGCTGCTCGTGTTCCACTCGCCCCGCGACGAGATCGTCGACATCGACCACGCCCAGCGGCTGCACGCGGCGGCCCGGCAACCCAAGAGCTTCATCTCGCTCGACGGGGCCGACCACCTGTTGTCGCGCCCGGAAGACGCCGAGTTCGTGGCCGCCACGCTCGCGGCGTGGGCCGCCCGCTACGTGGGCCGGGAGCCCGCCGCGTCGGAACGCCTCGCCCACGGGGCGGGAGCGCTGCAGCCCGGCGAAGTCCTGGTCACCGCGGACGGGCCGGCCTGGGGGCAGCGCATCGCCGTGCGCGAGCACGAACTCCGAGCCGACGAACCCACGTCCGTCGGTGGCGCCGACAGCGGCCCCACCCCCTACGAGCTGCTGCTGGCGGCACTGGGTTCGTGCACCGCGATGACGCTCCAGATGTACGCCAAGCGCAAGGGTTGGCCACTCGAACACGTGGCCGTGCGTTCGAGCCACGACAAGATCCACGCCGCCGAGTGCGCCCGCTGTGAGAGCGACACCGGCCGCGTCGATCGCATCACACGCCGGCTGCACCTGACCGGCCCACTGGACGACACCCAGCGGGCGCGCCTGCTCGAGATCGCCGACCGCTGCCCGGTGCACAGGACGCTCACGGGCGAGAAGCAGATCGTGACCACCCTGGACATCTGAAGCGCGTCCGGATGTCCTACACTCAGACCAGGGCGCCCCCGGGGGGAGGCTGCGCCCGCGGGGAGCCAGCATGAACACTCGATCCACCGACACCGCTTGGGAGCTGTTGGGCAGCGTGCGACCGCGGGCGCTCGTCGAGGCCCGGCTGCAACTGCACCACGTGCTGCAGGTGCCCCAGTCCTACTCACGCTCGCTGCTCCTGCCGCGCGACGACGACAGCCAGGCGAACCTCGGCTGGAGCGCGCCGCACGCGGCCCTCGTCACGCACCCGGTGGAGGACAAGCGCGTCGGCCTGTGCTTCCGCGACAGCACGCTGCTGTTCCTCGACGGCGAGCGCGAAGTGAGTCGCTTCGAGCTGCCCGGCCACACGCTCGACGACGCCGTGGAGTGGTTGCGCAGCCACATGGGCCGCAACGTCGCCGCCCACCTGCGCGACACTCCGTTCGGCATCCCCAAGCACCCGGTCGAGGACGACGAGCCGCTCGACCTCGAGGTCGCGGACGCCGCCGAGTTGGGCCTGTGGTTCGCCAACGCCTGGCTGGTCCTGGACGAGGCGGCTCGTGGCGCACCCGACGCCGGCCTCGTGCGCTGCTGGCCGCACCACTTCGACCTGGCCACGCTGATCGTGCTGGCAGGGGACGGCGGCGAGGAATCGCGCACCGTGGGCGCCGGGCTGTCCCCGGGCGACACGAGCTACACCGAGCCCTACTTCTACGTGGCCCCGTGGCCCTACCCCGAAGCGGACGACCTGCCCCCCGCACCCGGCGACGGCCACTGGCACACCAAGGACTTCACGGCGGCCGTCCTGCCCTCCAGTCAGATCGTGAGCCTGGGCGACGCCGCGGCCCAGGCGGCCGGCGTGCGCGAGTTCCTGGGCGACGCGATCGAAGCCTGCCGCTCCCTGGCAGCTCGCGCGGAAGCATGACGACCCACACCCGCATGGAGCGCGCGTGGCTGGCCCTGGCACTGCTGCTGTCGGCGGCCTGCAGCGCGGGCGGACGACACGGCGGCGCCCTCGATCGCAACACCGCCGAGCTGCCGCTCAACAGTCCGGCCGGCGAGGGCGCCCTGTCGGTGGGCTTCCTGATCGTGGACGGGGTCTACAACACCGAGCTCACCGCGCCCTACGACATCTTCCACCACACGCCGTTCCACGTCGCACCCGGTATGCGCGTGTTCAGCGTGGGACCTGGCCCGGTCGTGACCAGCTTCGAGGGCCTGCGCCTGATCCCGGACTTCGACTACGACAGCGCGCCGCCGGTCGACGTGCTCGTGGTGCCCAGCGCCGAGCACAGCATGGACACCGACCTGGAGGACGAGGCCATGCTGGCCTACGTCCGGCGTGCGGGTGCCCAGGCCGACTTCGTCGTCTCGCTGTGCGACGGCGCCTTCGTGCTGGCTGCCGCCGGGCTGCTCGACGGGCAGCGCGCCACGACCTTCCCGTCCGACATCCCGCGCTTCGCCGAGGTGTTCCCGGCCATCGACGTGGTGCGCGACGTGAGCTTCGTGCACGACGGCAAGGCGATCACGTCGGCCGGCGGCGCGGTCTCCTTCGATGCGTCGTTGTACCTGGTCGAACTGCTCTACGGCGCCGAGGTGGCTCGCGGTGTGGCCGGCGGTCTGGTCATCGACTGGAACGTCGACGCCGTTCCCCACGTCGTCACGGATCGGGGACGGGACCACGCGCTGATGCAGACACTCGACGGACGAAGCGCTCGATGAGCGAGGCCGGCACGGACCTCGACGTCATCCTGGCGCAGTTCATCGCCCTGGACGAAGAGGGCCGCGCGCCGGACGTCGAGACCTACTGCCGCGAACAACACCCCCAGGACCCGGAAGAGCTCAGCCGGCGCATCGGCACGTATCGCGCGCTCCAGCGGCGCCGCACGCGCGCCCTGGACCCCGAGCCCGGCCTGCCGGCCGAGCCCGCCGCGCCGCCCCAACACCTCGACCACTTCGAGCAACTCGAACTGCTGGGGGAGGGCGGGCTGAGCTGGGTCTTTCGTGCGCACGACACCGAACTCAATCGCCACGTGGCGGTGAAGGTGCTCAAGCCCAATCCGTTCGAGAGCCGCGACGCCCGGGCCTGGTCACTCAACGAGGCGCGCATCATGGCGCAACTCGAACACCCCAACGTGGTGCGGGTCTTCGACGTGGGCTCGGCCGGCGGCCACGACTACGTGACCATGGAGTACGTGCGCGGCCCCAGCCTCGACCGGGTGCTGCGTCAGATGGCCGAACACGCCGGGCTGGTGCGTGAGGAGCCGAGCCCACCCCCCGAGCCGGGCCAGGCCAAACCCGACGCCACCGGCACGATCGAGTACGAGCAGGCGGTCAGCCGCTGCGCCCACCTGCTGCAGCCGGCGGCGGCCCGGGCCGCACTCGTGGCCGACATCGCCCGGGCGATGGACTCGTGCCACTCGCGCGGCGTGATCCACCGCGACATCAAACCCTCCAACGTGCTGCTCGAGATCATCGACGACGTGGTGCGGCCCAAGGTGATCGACTTCGGCCTCGCTCACGATGCGTCCGCCGAGACATCGCTCACCGACGTGACGCACCGTTGGATGGGCACGCCGTCGTACACCTCGCCGGAGCAGATCGACCAGGCCAGCACCGGCGCCAGCACCAAGAGCGATCAGTTCGCCCTCGGCATCGTGCTGTACGAGCTGCTCACGCTGCAGCACCCCTTCCGCCGCGTCGGTCGTGACGCGACCACCCTGTACAACATCGCGCACCTGGATCCCGCGCCGCCCAGCAAGTGCGGCATGCCCGGCACGCCGTACGCCGACGAGCTCGATCTCGTGTGCCTGCACATGCTCGGCAAGGACCCCGAGCGACGTTACCGCTCCATGGGCGAGCTCGCCGCCGACCTCGACGCGTTGCTGGAGCGTCGGCCGATCTCGATCTCGCCGCCGTCGCCCATCCGACGCATGCGCCTGTGGGCCCGACGCCGTCGGCGTGAGCTGCTGTTCGTGGCCGCGGCCGTGCTGGCCAACGTGGCCTGGTTCGCCTTCGACGAGCAGGGTCAGCGCCGCACGTTCGTGGAGGACGTCGAAGCCTTCGCCGCCGACCTCCCGTCGCGTGAGAGCCCCGACGACTTCCGCGACGCATACGGGCGCTTCGCCGACATGCTCGACGACGCCGAGGATCTCGACGACGAGTGGTTCGGACGGCTGTTCTACGAAGCAGTGCGTCCCGACGTCGACACCCGTCGCGACGAACTCTCGCGCAACCTCGACCGCGCCATGGCCCCGGACCGCGCATTGATCGACCAGATCGAGCGCGGCGCACTGGCCAGTTTCGAAGGCGCTCACCGCATCCGTCCCAACCTGCGTCCGATCCTGGGCCACTGGAGCGACCTGCTGCGCCTCGACCGCGAACTGTGCCCCGAGAGCACCTGGAACCAACGCGAGCGGGAACGCGGTGACGTGGCCCTGGCCGATCCGGGCCCCTTCGAGGACGTGCGCCTGTTCCTCCACCGCCCCACCGCGTCCGAAGCGCTCACCGTGCTGGAGGCCGTGAACGACTTCGACGACCTCGCGGACGGAACCTACCGGCTGCACGCGCGCAAGCAGGGTGAGCCGGTCACCTACGAGCTGGAGTTCTCGCGACACGCCGAGGACCGCAAGCGGCTGCTCGCGCCACAGCCGCCGCACGCGTTGCTGGACCCGCTCTGGATCCAGGTTCCTGCCACCACGCTGCAGGTGCAGATCTCGAAGCAGCCCACCGCGATCACGATGGACTCCTTCTGGATCACTCGCCGGGTGATGACGTGGAGCGAGGCCCGGGAGTTGTTGGGCGACGCGGAGATGGAGCGCTTCCTGCACGGCACGAAGTCGTCGGGCAAGCCCCGCGGCGAACCCGACAAGCCCGCCCTGCTCCCGGCCCTGGTCGCGCTGCAGCTCGCCCAGAGCGTGGGCGCGCGGCTGCCCACGCCGGCCGAACTGGAAGTCGCCTACCGCGGCGGGGCCCCGGGCTTCGAGCCCGCCGACGTGCCCTCGGAACTCACCTCGTTGCCCTTCCGTTTCGGTAACGACCAGGTCCGCTACCTGCGGCGCAGCGAACTGGAGATGGTTCCAAACGCATGGGTCCACGGCACACGGGTCGCAGCATTGCAGGCCGAAGCGGGGCTGCGTTTCGCGCGATCCCATGCCCCGAACGCCACGCGCTGACGTTAAGTTGTGTCAGCGAGTGCGGGCATGGGCGGCCGCCCATGGATGAACCGGAGAGCTCGCGACGAGAACCAGGTCCATGCCGAATCGAGCGCAGAACCGAGGAGCGCCCATGAACAGCCCGTGCATTCTCAACATCGCCCGCGATCGTCGTCGCGGCGGTGACATCCCGGCCCCGGACCCGCAGCTCGACATCGTGCAGACCGATGTCCAGGCGTTCATCACCGAGCACGGCGCAGCGGCCCTCAACCCCACCGACGTGGCCGCGTACCTGCAGACGACCGGACACTACACCACGGTGGCCACGCCCACCGAGGAGGTCGGCTACGAGTGGGTCTGGAACGAGCGCCTGGGTCTCTGGGAGCTGGTCTGCAACCTGGCCAACTCGGTCACGGCGCGCACCACGAACATGCCCAGCACCGAAGCCTCGGTCCTGATCATGTTCCTCGCCACGCCGGCCACCGCCTGACGCAGCTCAGCTCGCGAGAGCGTCGGTGTTGGACAGGTGCACGTCCATCTGCGGATAGGGGATGCCGATATCCGCGGCGTCCAGGTGCATCTTCACCGCCCGGGTGAGGCTCTCCTTCACATCCCAGAAGTCGTCGGTGGCGCACCACACGCGCACGGTCCAGTTGACGGCCGAGTCGCCGAGGTCGACCAGCACAGGCTTGGGTTCGGGATCGGCGAGCACACCGTCGATGCTCCTGGCCGCCTCGAGCAACACCGCGCGGGTGGCGTCGATGTCGGCCGGGTAGTCCACGCCGACGGCCACGTCGACGCGGCGCTTGTCGTGGTACGTCACGTTCTCGATCGTCGAGCCGAAGATCTCGCTGTTGGGCACGATCAGGCGACGGTTGTCCGGCGTGTCGATGGTGGTGGTGAACAACTCGATCTCGACCACCTTGCCGGTGACACCGCCGGCACTGATGACCTGCCCCACCTTGAACGGGCGGAAGATCAGCAGCATCACACCGGCGGCGAAGTTGGACAGGCTGCCCTGGAGCGCCATGCCCACGGCGAAACCGGCGGCGGCCAGCACGGCGGCGAACGACGTGACCGGTACGCCGAACGCGCCCAGGCAACCGAGCAGCACGAAGGTCAGCACCGCCCAGCGCACGAGTTTGCCGAAGAACAGCGTCAGCGTCTCGTCGACCTGGGCCCTGCCGAGGCTGCGCTTGGTGATGCGCCCGCACCAGCCGGCCACGATCCAACCGACGAACAGGAAGACCAGCACACCGACGACCTTGGCGCCCATCTGCACCACCGTGGGGCCGTAGTCGGTCCAGAACTGCTCGGCGTCGATGTCGAAGGGCATGCAGCGGCTCCTGGGAACGCGATCGGGGTGGTCGTGCGTCGCTGCCGTCGCCGGCAGGCGCAGACTGGGAGGTCACGATACGAACGCGGGCCGCCCCGACCAATCCCGGTCGGGGCGGCCCGGAGTGTTCGGGCACGGGGGGAACCGGATCGCGCCGCGCGTTCAGGGGCGCGAAGCCCCGGCGCTCACGCGCTCCGTCACGCGCCCGTCAAGCGGTGCTGATCGAAGCCGGTCCGATCAGGACTTGGACGCGAGCAGATCGCGGATCTCGGACAGCAGCTTCTCCTGCGCCGGCGGCTCGGCCGGGGCGGCCGGGGCCTCTTCCTCGGCGCGCTTCAGGCTGTTCATGCCCTTGACCACCATGAAGATCGCGAAGGCGACGATCAGGAAGCTGATCACGGAGTTGAGGAACACGCCGTAGTTGAGCGTCACCGCTCCGGCTTCCCTGGCCTCGGCCAGCGTGGTGACCGGTCCGCTGGCCGCTTCCTTGAGCGTGACGAACATGTCCGTGAAGTCGACGCCGCCCAGCGCCAATCCGATCGGCGGCATGATCACGTCCGCCACGAGTGACTTGATGATCGTCCCGAACGCGGCGCCGATGATGATGCCGACGGCCATGTCCATGACGTTGCCGCGCATGGCGAACTCTTTGAATTCCTTGAACATCCTCTGTCCCTCTCGATTCTCTTGTCTGGTCTGGCTTGCCCGGTTGAGAAGAGTCTCTCGCGACTCCTCGACCGTGGTGAAAGTCGTTTCGTTTCGGAGTTCGTTCGCGGCGGCTGGATCTCCGACAGGAGCCGGTGCACCGCGAGTGCTCCATCAACGCTTGAAGGTCGTGTCCCCACTGCGTTGGAAGGGCATGTCGAGTGCGCCGAAGGGGGTGTCGACACTCATCGTGCCGCCCAGCTCGTAGCCGCCGCCTTCGCCCATGAGCATGTTGAACACGGCGAACCCCAGCGACTTGGGCGCGAACGAGATCGGGATCTCGAGCAGCGCGTCTTCGCCCGGGGACATCGACACCGCCCGGGCGAGGCTCGTGTTGGCGACGGTCGAGCCGCCCAGAGCCAGGTTGTAGGCCAGCGTGTCGAGGTCGATCGGGAAGGAGTTGGTGTTGCCCACGCGCAGCTTGAGCGTGGCGGTCGCCTCGTCGAGCGACAGCTTGTCCCAGGCGACGCTCTCCAGCTCCACGTCGGGAACTGTCGGCACCGGGAGCTCGCCCTGCTTGCGCAGCGGCAGGGACAGCGGCCCCAGGCCGGGGGCGTCCACGCCGATCTCCATGTCCATCGCGTAGGGCACGACCGCGCCGGGTTTCAGCCCGGTGAGCGCGCCGAACAACTCCGCGAAGTTCACCCGCGCCGGCAGGGTCAGCAGCTTGCTGCCGCGCGCCTCGATGGAGTCGTCGAGCTGGATGTCGCCCGACAGGAACGGCTCGGCACCGCTGGCCAGCCCGTACTTCAGGTCCAGCAGCGGCAGCGGCACGGCATAGGGGTTGGTGACTTCCACGTCGAAGCCGAGCGTCGCTCCGTCCAGGCTGAACTCCTGGAAGTTCACGCCGGTCACGCGCGCGGACGGCTTGCCACCCAGGCTGTCGAGCAACCCTTCCAGGTTCTGGCAGCCGGGCAGCGCCAGCAGGCACACCAGGCCCGCCGCCAGCCGCATCCGCTGTGATCGCGTGTATCCGTACGTCATTCCGGTTCTCATGGAGTCCCTCTCGACCCAACACCAAACCCGCTGCTCACCCACAGCACAACTATCCGGACCGTGAGTCGGTGATCGCAAGCACCGAAGCGGAACCGACGACACCCCCGGGCCCCGGCCGGGGCGCGCGCGCAGCGGCCAGGCATCCATCGATCTGCGGGGATGCGAGGTCGGGGCCGGCGCTGCAACGCGGAAATCGGCTCGCCTCGTCGGCGAACAGCTCCGGCCCGGCCGCCCCGGGGCCCCACCCGGCGGATGCTATCGTGACGCCGCCGTCGCCCCCGGAGCCGCTCGCCATGGCCAAGACCGAGTCCACCATGCTGCTGCCGCTCGGCAGCGACGCGCCCGACTTCCGGCTGCTCGACCCGCGCGCCAACGAGAGCGTGAGCCTGGCGGACGTGGCCGATGCGCCCGCCCTGCTGGTGGCCTTCATCTGCAACCACTGCCCCTTCGTGAAGCACATCCGGGACGGCTTCGCGGCCTTCGCCGACGACTACGCGCCGCGCGGCCTGGCCGTCGTGGCGATCAACAGCAACGACGTCGAGAAGCACCCCGACGACAGCCCCGAACTGATGCTGGCCGAGGCCCAGGCCGCCGGTTACGCCTTCCCCTACCTGTACGACGAGACCCAGGCGGCAGCCCGGGCCTATCGCGCGGCGTGCACGCCCGACTTCTTCCTCTTCGACAAGGGGCGCAAGCTGGTCTACCGCGGCCAGTTCGACGGCAGCCGCCCGGGCAACGACGTGCCGGTGACGGGCGACGACATGCGCGCGGCGGTGGAGTGCGTCCTGGCCGGTCGTCCGATCAACGGCGATCAACGGCCCAGCATCGGCTGCAACATCAAGTGGAAGGCAGGCGCCGAGCCGGACTACTTCCAGCGCTGACGTCGCCCCGACCCAACCGGCCACGCGCCACCCCGCACGCGCAGATCATGCTCGCCCACCGCACTCACCAGGCTCTCGGCCTGCTGCTCGCCCTGACCCTGGCCGCCTGCGGCGAGCCGGCCCGGCCCCCGTCGTTGCTGCTCGTGTCGATCGACACGACGCGACCCGATCACCTGGGCGTGTACGGCTACGAGCGTGACACCACGCCGGCACTCGACGCCCTGGCCGCCGAAGCGCTCGTCTTCGACCAGGCCCTGACCGTGTCGGAGAACACGCTCATCGCCCACGCGAGCCTGTTCACAGGCCTGTTCCCCACGACCCACGGCACGACCCATCGCGGCGACGGCTGGGCGCTGCACCCCGCGTTCTCCACCATCGCCGAGGACCTGCACGGGGCCGGCTACCAGACCGCCGGTTTCGCCGCGCACGGTGACTGGCTGACCGAGGAGTTCGGCGTGGACCAGGGTTTCGACACCTGGGTCTGCGCCTACCGGCCGGCCGACGAGGTGTTGGCGGACGCCCGCGCGTGGCTCGACGAGCGCGATCCCACGCGACCGTTCTTCCTCTTCGTGCACCTGTTCGACGTCCACAGCGACCGCGCCGGCCGGCCCTACCAGGCCCCCGCGCCGTTCGGCGGCCGCTGGACCTCCGACTACGACGGCCCGTGGTCGCAGTGGAGCCCGGATGCGCTCGGCGGCAGCAGCTTCCTGCGCGCCGTGATGGACGGCGACGTGGAGGCCGATCAACGGGGCATCGCCCACCTGCGCGATCAGTACGACGAAGGCCTGGCGTGGACCGACGATCAACTCGGCCGCTTCCTCGCGTCGCTCGCGCCCGCCGAACGCGACGACACCTGGATCGCCGTCACCTCCGATCACGGCGAGGAGTTCTACGAGCACGAGCGCATGCTGCACAGCGCCTTCTACGACGAGATCGTCCGGGTCCCGCTGATCCTGGCGCCGCCGCGCCGGCGTGCACAGGCCTTCGGCGTGCCGCGACGCGTCGACGGACAGGTGAGCCTGGTCGACCTGCGCCCCACCCTCGGCGCCCTGCTCGGCCTGCCGTCGCCCGACGACGCTCAAGGCGTCGACCTGTCCCGCTGGCTCAGCGGCGAGCTGTCGACCTGCCCGGCCGGCCCCGTTCCGTTCTACCGCTTCGGCCTGCGCCACCAGGGCTTCAAGCTCGTGTTCGATCGCGGCGGGCCACGGCTGTTCGACCTGACCGCCGACCCGGCCGAGCAGCACGACCTCGCCCTGCGCCCACGCGCTCCGGCGACCGACGACGACCCCCACGCCGTCCGTCAACGCGAGATGACGGCCTACCTGAAACGCATGGAGCAGTGGCACAGCGAGCTGCGTGAGCACCTGCTGCAGAACGCCGATGCGGACGCCGCGCCCGGCATGGACCCGGAGGCCGACGAACGCCTGCGCGCCCTGGGCTACGTGCGCTGAACCGACCCGGGTTCGAGCCCGTCGCACGCCCCTACCGCACGCACGCGGACCGCAGGCGCCTACCGCACGCACCGCACGCACCGCACGCATCGCAGGTGCGCGGACCGCCACACGTCACGGCGCCGCGGGAGCCTCCTGCGCCACGCCGTCGATCACCGCCGGCGGTGCGTCGAGCTCGGGCTCAGGGCCCACGTTCGGCTTGGCGTAGCCCTTCCCATCGGGCAGGGCCAGGTCGAACACCGGGTGCGGCTCGAAGTCCTCGCAACCGATCTCGGCCTCGAGCAGGTTGACCTCGGTGTCGGTGGCCTTGACCACGTACTCGGCCACAGGGCCCACGAGCGTGCCGTCGGCGATGGAGAACAGCGGGTAGAAGCGATCGCGCTGCTCGTCACCATCGAGATCGGCGGCGGTGTCCGGGATGCCGTGCAACTCGCCCGGCCCCTCGTAGCGCAGCACGAAGGCCTTGTCGCTGTAGGTCTCGTCGCCGTTGGCGTCGTTGTCACCCGAGTGCGTGTACATGAACTCGAGCGGCGCGTCGAAGCGCGCGAACGCACCCTGGTCGTCCAGCAGCGCGCTGAACCGGTTCCAGCGATTCGGGCCCGTCTCGTAGGTGTAGAACACGTCCTGGGTCCAGACGTCGTCGACCGCAACCAGGGGGCCGGTGTCGACCACCAGCGGCCCGGTGCGCACACCCCAGGCGAACGGCCCCATGCCGGCGGCCTCGCCCTCGACCAGGCCCACCGGGTGCGGGCCGTCGCCGTCGTCGTACAGCAGACCGAGCGTGGCCCGATCGAAGGTGTACTCGTGGGCGTTGGCCACATCGATGGCCGGCGGCAGGTACAGGTCGCCCTGCTCGGCCTCGGCACCGGTGATGCCGGTGCGCAAGGCGTTCACGGTGGCGAACAGCGACACGTCGTCGCCGCCACCGAACAGTTCGTCGTCGCCGTCCACCGCCGACTCGCGCCAGAACGTGATCTCGCCGGCGCCGGCGGGGTAGAACGCCATGCCGCCCAGGCCGTCGCTCCACAGTTCGAGCCAGCCGCCCTCGCCGACCACGTCGATCGCCTGCTGCACACCGAGGTCGAGCCACTCGTCGATGCCGCGCTCGGGGACGAAGCGTGCGACCTTCACGAACTCACCGGTCACGTGGTCGTACTCCACGCGGAAGGTGACGGGTTCGCTCGGTGCGCCGCCGCCGTCGCCGGGCGGTGCCGGGTCGGGCAGCTCGATCCACTCGAAGATCATGCCGTCCACCGTGGCGAGCGAGGTCGTCAGGCGCTCGTGCCGGACCAACCGGCCGGGCGCCACGAACACCGTGTACTCGTCCCCGGTCTCGTCACCGACCTCGTCGCGCACGACGACCTGGCCGTGCTCGGGCAGGCTGCCGTCGTGCAACACGACGCCGTGGTGACCGGCCCAGCCGTAGCTGCCGGAATCGTCGTCGGGGAGACCGGACACGGTGCGCACACCGAAGCCCTCGTCGAGCTCGACGCGTTCCCCGGCGCTCGGACCCTCGGCGTGGTAGAGGTTGTAGCGCCACGACTGCAAGGCGAAGGCGTCGCGGTCGAGGCACTGGGGCTCGCCGCCGCTGACCACGCGCTGGGCGTGGGTCTCGTCGAAGACCACGACGAATTGCTCGGTGAAGACGCCGTTGGCGTCGGGCTGCGGATCGTCGCCGTCAGCCGGCGGCGCGTCCTCGTCGAACGCCGGGCGCCAGCGCACGCGCACGTGCGCGCTGCCCGTCGCCTGATCGGTGCCCATCGTGACCACCGCGTGCACGCTGCGGGCGTAGTCGTCACCGGGCTTGTCGACGTTGCCTTCCGCGGTGAACAGCGCGAGACCGATCTGGCCCGGGTCGGCGACGAGCGTCGACACGTAGCCACGCAGGCGCGGCTTCTTGAGCGTGGTCTCGTCGTCCACCTGGGCGAAATCGAAGCGGAAGCGCCCGAACGGGTTCTCCAGACTCACACCCTCGCTGGCGACGACCTTGCCGATCAGTTGCCCGGCCGGGACCGTCGTGAAGAACTGCGGCAGCCTGCGTTGGGCCATGGGCGCCCAGACGCGCACGACCTGCAGACCCGTGTCGCTGCCGCGCGCGCTGTTCACCGTCCAGAGTGAAGGCACGATCGCCGACGCACCGGCCGACTGGCCCTCCGGCGTGGCCGACGCGCGGCCATCATCACCGGCGATGCACAGCCCGGGGTCGACCTGGGCCTGGTAGGGCCCGCGGTTCACCATCTGCTGGTACCCGGTGAGGTCCAGGCCACACAGGATGTCGTTGACGAGTTCGAGCGGTTCCGCGGCCGGGCCCCACACGTGGGCGCTCGCCGGGTCGGTGAAGAAGTCGGCCTCCGGCGGAAAGTCCGCCACGTCGTCGCCGGGGTCGCCCTGCGGACCGCCCTGACTGCCGATGCCCACCGTCGCCAGGCTGAGGCGCGCGGCCACCCGCAGTCCGTCCACCGGACCCAGTTGATCGACGTGCCCGGGATCCAGGTCCTCGAGCTGCACCAACGTGCCGGCGATCTTGTCGGTGGTCGCGACCGTCTTCTTCTGCAGCTTGGCGATGCGCTTGAGTTGCTTGGCGATGCGCGCGTTGGCCTTCTTGATCGCCTTGGCGCGGGCCTTCGCCTCGGTCGGCGTGTCTTGCGGCAACGCTTCGGCGGCCGCCAGCGCGTCGTGCAGCTCCACCAGTTCCAGCTCGAACTCGGCGAGCCTGGTCTCCTGCACGTCGAGCTTGGTCTGCTGCTTGAGCAGCTTCTTGTCGAGCTTGTCGACCTTCTTCTGCGTGGGCGTATCGAGGTCGCCCAGCGGACCGAAGGGCCGGTAGGCCGGCAGGATCACCGGACGGGAGAAATCGCGCGGCCCCGGGACGCCGTCGGCGATCCCCAGCTGATCGAGGATGTCGCCGTGACCCGGGCTGTCGCCCCGCAGGCCGTCGCCGGGTGCAGCGCCGGCGCGGGCCCACGGCCGTTCGCCGGCGTCCGGAGCAGCGGGGCCGTCCGGGGGCAGCGACGCCTCGAGGCGCGACTGCGCCTGAACCAGCTGCTCCACCCGGAGCATGTCGGCCACACAAACCAGCGCTGCGGCGCACAACAAACCGCCACAGAGCAACGCAAACGCGATGCGGTGGATCATCTGATCTCTCTCCAGAGGTGTCACGACCCTGAGCTCCACACCAGCCACGGAGGGGACAGGGCCGGCTTCCTCTTCGGCAGCCCCGCCGCCGGCCCTTGAACGCACCCCGCTCGACTCGGGCGCCTCACGGCCGCAGAATGCGCCCCCATGGCCCTCCTGCTTGGTATCGAGACGTCGTGCGACGAGACCGCGGCCGCCGTGGTGGAGGACGGTGTGCACATCCGCGGGGAGCGGGTGTCGTCCCAGATCGACCTGCACGCGCGCTTCGGCGGCGTGATCCCCGAGGTCGCCAGCCGCAGTCACCTGGAAGTGCTCTTCCCGCTGATCGAAGACACCCTCGCCGCCGCCCGACTCACCTGGGACGACCTCGACGGCCTCGCCGTCACCACCACCCCCGGCCTCGTGGGCTGCCTGCTCGTCGGGCTCTCGGCCGCCAAGGGCCTGCAGCTCGCCACGGGTCTTCCGTTGGTGGGCGTGAACCACGTCCACGCCCACATCTACGGCGCCCTCATGCCCGCCCTGGAACGAGCACAGCGCGACCAGGGTCCGCCGGTCACCTGGCCGCTGGCATCGCTGGTCGTCTCCGGCGGACACACGTCGCTCTACGAGAGCCGGTCGGTGAGCGAACACAGGCTGGTGGGGCGCACGATCGATGACGCCGCCGGCGAGGCCTACGACAAGGTGGCGGCCATCCTCGGCCTGGAGTACCCGGGCGGACCGGTGATCGACCGCCTGGCCCAGACGGGCAACCCCAACGCCTTCGCTCTGCCCCGCCCGCGCCCCAAGGACGGCTCGCTGTCGTTCTCCTTCTCGGGCCTCAAGACGGCCGTGCTCTACGCCGCCCGGGGCGGCCAACATCGCACCCAGCTGCGCGACGATCTGTCACCCGCCGACCTGGCCGCGTCGTTCCAGGCCGCCGTGGTGGACGTGCTCAGCGACCGGCTCCAGCAGTGCGCCCGGACGATCGGCGCCCGGGGGCTGGTGATCTGCGGCGGGGTGGCGGCCAACTCGGCCCTGCGCGCCCGCGCCGAGGGACTGGCCGGGGATCTGGGCCTGCCCCTGCACCTGCCGCCCCTGGCCCTCGCCACCGACAACGCGGTGATGATCGCCGGCCTCGGATTCCACGCCTTCGAGGCAGGCCACATGGCTGATCTCACCTTGGACGCCGCTCCCCGGGCCGACTAGGATTTGGCCCCATGACATCCCGAGACGACACCTCCGCCGCCCGTCCCTGCCTGCTCGTCTTCGAGGACGGCGAGGTCCATCGCGGCACGCACTTCGGCCACCACGGCGAGTCGTGTGGGGAGGTCGTGTTCAACACGGCGATGTCGGGGTACCAGGAGGTCATCAGCGACCCGTCCTACCGCGGACAGATCGTCGTCATGACCTACCCGCTGATCGGCAACACCGGCATCAACGCCGAGGACTGGGAGTCGCGCGACTGCTTCCTCAGCGGTTTCGTCGTGCGCGAGCTGTCGCCGATCGTGTCCAACCAACGGGCCACCCAGGACCTGGCCGCGTGCCTCGCGGAACGCGAGATCGTCGGCCTGGCGGGTGTGGACACCCGCGCCATCGTGCGCAAGGTGCGCGAGGTGGGTGCGCTCAAGGCGATCATCTCCAACACCGACACCGACACCGACTCGCTGCTGAAGAAGGTCAAGGCCTGGCCGGGCATCCACGGTCGCGACATCGTCCAGGAGGTCACCTGTGCGAGTTCGTACCCGTGGACCGAGGGTCTCGACGGCCCGTTCCTGCCGCGGCTCGAGGCTGACTCCGAACAGCCGCGCCCGCGTCTCGCCGTGATGGACTTCGGCATCAAGGTCAACAAGCTGCGCGGGCTCGTGGCCGCGGGTTACGACGTCACGGTCTTCCCCGCCCAGGCGTCGGCGGAACAGATCCTCGAGCATGCGCCCGACTGCGTCTTCCTGAGCAACGGTCCCGGGGATCCGGAACCGCTCGGCTACGCCATCGACACGATCCGCACGCTGGTCGCGAAGGAGCTGCCCACGTTCGGCATCTGCCTCGGGCACCAGCTCACCGCCCTGGCCCTCGGCGGCCGAACGGTGAAGATGAAGTTCGGTCACCACGGCGCCAACCAGCCCGTGATCGACCTGACCACCGAACGCACCGAGATCACCAGCCAGAACCACTCGTACGTGGTGGACGGCGCCTCGCTCGACGCCGGCAAGGTCGAGATCACCCACGAGAACCTCAACGACCGCACGGTCGAAGGCCTGCGCCACCGGGACCTGCCGCTGTTCACCGTGCAGTACCACCCCGAGGCTGCGCCCGGGCCGCGGGACGCGTTCTACCTGTTCGGCCGCTTTCGCGAGATGGTCGCGCGCCACATGCCCGCCTGACGGCGGACCGCCGGGTCGCCCACTCCACCGGCTAGCCCGATTCACCGGTCGCCCATTCCACCGGCTTGTTCGATTCGCCGGGTTGTTCGATTCGCCGGCTTGTTCGATTCGCTGGGTTCCGCGATTCGGGAAGCGCACATAGACTGCGTGCTCGGACGGCCGAACCGGGCTCCCGCGTCTTCGGGGAGGAGCCGCGCGGTGACCTGCGTCGACCGCACCGGGCAACGCTTCAGCCCCTCACTGCGGACGCGCCCCCTCGCCGCGATGACGTCTCCCGTCTGTGCTCTCCTCCCCGCACCGCCGCCCGGCAGGGATGCGGTCCCCGCACCCGTCCCCGGCTTGCCAGCCCGGGCATGGCCCGAGAGGCCTGGCTGCGGCCAAGCGCGGCGGCCGACGCGTTCCCCAGGGCGTCGAGAGTCGATCGGAGCGCCCCCTGCGCTCCCCGCCCACGACAGGTTTTCACCGCCTTCGCCGCGCCGCCCATTCAGACACGGACACACCCTGGACGATAGATCCCACCGAGACGCCCCGAGCCGGATCCCCTGCCGATGAGCACTCAGACCCTCGCCACCGCCGCCCCGCCGACCGCCTGCGAGATCGCTCTCGCCTTCATCGAAGCGATGGACACGCACGACTTCGATGCCATGTCGGCACTCTGTACCGAGGATCACGCGTTCGTGATCAACGGCAAGGTCTTCAACGGCGACGACGTGCTGCGCACGCTCTGGACCGGCTGGTGGCAGGCAGTCCCTGATGGCACGGCCAGCGTGGTCGACGCGCTCGCGGCGAACGAGCCGGCCACTCCGAAGCACTCCGGCAACGGTCCCTCGCGCAATACCCGAGCCCGCTCGAACGGCCGCAAGCGGGCCGCGCCGGCGGAACGCGCCGTGGTGCACTTCGAAGCGTCGGGCACTCACCTCGTCCGGGGCGGGAAGCGCATCGATGGTGCCTGGTCGTTCCCGGTGGCGGTGATCTGCACGCTGCGCGACGGTCGCATCGCCGAGTGGCGCGAGTTCTGTGGACCGGACACGATGGACCAGATGGAAGCCCTCGTGCGCGCAGGCGCGACCGCCTGATCCGGCACCGCTCCCCGGGGCCCTCGTGGCACCGGCCGTTGCGCCCCACCTTCCCTGTGTGGAAGCTGGCCCACTCGGCGCGCGGTTCCGGAGAGCGACATGAGCAACACCCACCCGTGCGGCACGCCCAAGGGCGGCCGGCCCGGCGATTCCCCGGGCGAGGGCTCCGGGGCATCCGCTCCCCAGCCGCCCCCTGACGCCTCCACCGCCGGACCGACGGCGATGCGCGACAGGCTCGCGGACGGTCACGAGGACGGCCTGGAGCCGGTGCACTCGCTCGACCTGGCGGCGCTCACGTCGGTCGACGGCCTGGTGCGCGGCATGGCCTCGACCGCGTTCGGCGGGCGCAACCTGGGCGAGGCCGCCGATGTGCTCGAGGCCATGGTGCGCGACGAGTCGTGCTTCCGCGTGCTGACCCTCTCGGGTGCGATGACGATCGCCAAACAAGGCCTCGTGATCGCCGAGATGATCGACCGCGGCTGGGTCCAGGCGATCGTGTCCACCGGCGCGCTCATGACCCACGGTCTGGTCGAGACGGCGGGCATGCTGCACTTCAAGCACGACCCCGCCATGAGCGACGAAGAGCTGTTCAAGAAGGGCTACAACCGCGTCTACGACACGCTCGAACTCGAGCAGAACCTCGACGACACCGAGCGCCTGCTCGACGGGATCCTCGATCGGATTCCCGAGGGCGTCACGCTCTGCAGCCACGAGCTGAACCGGCTCATCGGCGAGCACCTGAGCCGGGCCGACGAGGGCCGCGGGCCGCTGCGCTCGGCCTACGAGAAGAACGTACCGATCTACGTTCCGGCCTTCACCGACAGTGAACTCGGGTTGGATTTCGCCACCCACAACCACCGTCGCATCGCCGCCGGCCGGACACCCATCGCGTTCGACCCGTTCCTCGATCTCGACCACTTCCGCGAGAGCTTCGTCGCCCGGCAGCGGCACGGCATCTTCACCATCGGCGGCGGCGTCCCGCGCAACTGGGCTCAGCAGGTGGCGCCCTTCATCGACATCCTGGGCAAGCGCGTGCCGGAGAAGCACCACCCGCCGTGCCGCTACACGTACGCGGTCCGCATCTGCCCCGAACCGGTGGAGTGGGGTGGGCTCTCCGGGTGCAGTTACAGCGAGAGCGTGAGCTGGGGCAAGCTGGTGCCGGCCAGCGAAGGCGGCCGCTGGGCCGAGGTGAAGGCCGACGCCACGATCGCCTGGCCGCTCATCGTGCGTGCCGTGATGGAGCGCCTGGAAGCCTGAGCAGGCGACCCGCGCTCGGTGGGCCGCGTGGCAGGCGCCGGAATGGGCGCGGCGATCGGCCCGCGGCAGCTCAAGTCGGCGAGCGGAGCGGGGCGATGAAGGGGAGTCTCGGCACCAGAAGCCGGAGCCCCGCGCATGAAAGCCCTGCTCCTCGCCCACGCTGCGGGCGACTCCCTGTCCGCCCTCACCGGGCTCCCCCCTCGTCCGGTCCCGTTCGGCCCACGCTCCGACCCCGCGGCCCCCTCGGGCCCCCCCGGGCCCCCGGGATTCGACGCTGCCCCGTCGTCCGGGAGCCTGATCGGACACGGACCCGACGAGTCCGGCCCGGGCGCCCCCTCCGCCGCGTGCGTCCCACGCGCTCCGACCACCGACCCGCTGCCCGTGTGCATGCTCACCATCGGCGACCGCCAGCTCGTGGAGCACACACTGGACGAACTGGCCGCGGCGGGGATCGAGGAGGTGATCGTCACCCTGCCCACACCCACGCGTGAGCAGCCGGGCCTGGAGGGCGGACTCGAGGAGTTCCTCGGGCACCGCACCCGGCCCACGCTCCCGCTGCGGCTGGTGCACATCGACGAGGACGGTGGGGCCAGCAAGGGCGCCGACACCATCGCGGCGGTCGACGGCAGCGCCCTGCTGGCCGGAGAAACCTCCTGGCTCGAGGTCCGTGCGGACATCATGCGCTCTCCCTGTATCGGGGAGTTCCTGCGCAAGGCGGCGCTGCGCCCCGGACGCACCGTGGTGGCGCGCATGGCGGGCGGCGCCAGCGCCGGCCTGCGCCTCGTGTACGAGCAGTGGACCGACAACCCTGAGTCCGTGACCCTCGACGGTCACGCCGTGCTCGTGGACTCGCCCGCAGCCTTCCATCGCGCCCAGCTTGACGACGCCGCGGGACGCTTCGTCGAGCCCGCCCCCTGGGGACGCCCCGAGGTCCCGGACCTGGTCGTGGGCGAGGGATCCATCGTGCCGCGCAGCGCCATCGTGCGCGGACCCGTGCGCGCCGGATGCCATGTCCACGTGAAACCCGACGCCCAGCTGCGCGGCCCCGTCGTCCTCGGCGACCGCGCCGTGGTCGAGAACGACGTGGCGCTCGAGAACGTGGTCGTCATGCCGGATGCCATCGTGGGACCGCGCAGCGACCTGCGCTCGGCGATCGCATGTCGTCACGGGGTCGTGGCCATCGACAGCACCCGACCGGCGACCTCCGACCTGCGCCGCGGCCCGCGTACCTCCACCGCTCGTCTCACCCGCACTCCCGCCCCGCCATCGATCACCCAGCCGCCGATCATCCAGCCCCCGATCTCCCAACCGCCGATCACTCAGACGCCGATCATCCAGCCGCCCCTCACCCCGCCGGGCACGCCGCTCGACGCCGGTGCCTCCCCGGCCCGTCGCCCGCTCGGCGATCACACGGACACTGCGGGAAGCGCCGCTCCCCAGGGGACTCGCCTCGGTGCGGCCCTGCGCCGGATGCTCCGGCGCTTGTTGCCCTCCACCACGAATCCGTAGAGTGCCGCCCCAGGGGCCACGGGGGTCTCCGGCACGGTGGGCGCCCCGCTCGATCGGCGTAGAGGCGACTGTCCAAGTCGGTATTGAAGGGCACCTGCCCTGGCGTCGATAAGAGATGCGGGTGGAGCCGTTCGTTTCGGAGGCCGATCCGACTGCCACGTCGAGAACCGGCCAACGAGGGGCGCCCCCCCCTGACAGACCCATCAACCGATCGAGCCATCGCCCGCATCCGCCGGGCGTCCAGGTCCGAACAGCCCAGCCTCGCAGACGCGTCCCACCCAGTTGATCGACCCCCCGATGAGTCCGACGACGCAACGCCCATCGCCAGCGGGTGAGGCCGACACGCCGCCAGCACCCGGGGAGCCCGGGCCGGACGGCGCTGCAGCCCCTCTCAGGGCCGATCCAAGGGCCGATCCACGAGCCGAGACCTCCCGGCAGGCCCAAGCAGCCTCGCAGGACGGCCACGACACGCCCCGGACGACCATCCTGTTCGTCGACACCCGGGACGAGCTGGGCGGCCTGGTGCTCATGCAGAAGGCCCTGCTGGGGCGCCTGGACCGGGATCGCTTCGACCTGATCGCCGCTTGCCAGCGAGGCGGGCGCCCACGGGGCGAGTACGACAGCGTCCCCATGCTGCCGCTCATGGCACTCGAGTTCGGGACCAAGCCCCGCAGCGTCCTGCGCCACGGATGGCTCTCCTGGCTGCACGAGCTGGTGCACCTCCCGGCGCTGCTGCTGAACGTGTTCCGGCTGTGCATGCGCGTCTGGAACTGCGGGGTGGACGTCATCTACACCTGCGACAAGCCGCGCACCCTGTTCGTCTCCACCGTGGTCTCCAAACTCACCGGGCGCTCCCTGGTGGTCCACCTGCACGAGCCCTACCGCCGCTCCTGGGTGCTGCGCCGAGCCATGACCCGGGCCGTGATCGTCATCGCGGAAGCCGACGTGATCCGGCGCAACTACGCCAAGGCGCTGGGCCCGCTGGCGGACCGCATCGAGGTCATCCACCACGGCTTCGAGACGGCCGTCGATCAGGACGGGCCCGATCTGCGCGACTCCCTCGGCATCGCCCGCGACACCGTGGTGGTCGGCATGACCTCGCGCCTCGACCCCAGCAAGGGTCAGGAGGACTTCGTGCGTGCCGCGCGCGAGGTGCTGACGCACCGCGCCGACGTACAGTTCCTGGTGGTGGGCGACGAGTCGAGCTACGCCGCCCGACACGGCTACCTGACCGCGCTCGAGAAGCTGTCGGACTACCTGGAGCTCGGCAAGCGCATGCGCTTCCTCGGCTTCCGCGACGACATGGACGCCGTGTACCGCACACTCGACATCGCCGTCGACGCATCGCGCGAGCAGTCCTTCGGCATGCTGGCCGTGGAGCCCATGGTCTACGGCAAGCCGGTGGTCGGCACGGTCACGGGCGCGCTGCCCGAGATCGTCGACGTCGGTGGCAACGGATTGCTCGTGCCATCCCGCAATCCGGGGGCCCTCGCCGTCGCCATCACCCGGCTGGTGGACGACCCGGCCCTGCGCCAGCAGATGGGCCGCCGCGCCCGCTCCACGGCCCAGGCACGCTTCGATCTGCCAACGCAGACCGAGCGGCTGGAGTCGCTCTTCGCCCGGGCCGCCCGGGTGTGCCGCGGCGCCACCGGCCCGATCGCGCCGACGACCAGCCGCGAGATCTCCTACTCGTCGCCCCAGCGATCGTCCCAACGGTCCTCCCAGCGGTCCTCCCAGCCAGCGTCCCCGACGACCGGCTCGGATGCCGCCGCTGACGTGCCAGAACCCAACAGGGCGACCGAGCCTCAGCAGGCGCAGCGACCCACCCGCGCGCGCTAGCAGCAACGGCCGTCCGTCTCGACTCGGGCAGCGCCACCTCGTAATCTGCCCGCCCGAGCAACCCGACCGACCGATCCGGTCCCCACCCCCGGGAAGACGCCGATGCCGACCGATACCAAGAGCCTGCCCGCCTTCAAGGCCTACGACATCCGCGGCCGCATCCCGGACGAGCTCAACGAGGGCATGGCCCGGGACATCGGCAAGGCCTACGCCAAGCTGCTCGGAGCCAGCAAGGTCGTCGTCGGCCACGACGCGCGCCTCTCCAGCCCGTCCATCACCGCCGCTCTCACCGACGGTCTGCTGGCCGCCGGCGTGGACGTGATCGACATCGGCCAGTGCGGCACCGAGATGATCTACTTCGCCGCGATGCACCTCGAGTCCGAGGGTGTCGACGGCGGAGTGTGCGTCACCGCCAGCCACAACCCCGCCGACTACAACGGCATGAAGATGGTGCGCAACGGCGCCCGCCCGATCAGCGGTGACACGGGCCTGAAGGACATCGAGGCCATGGTGCTGGCCGGCGGCCTGGCCGACGCCGGCACACGTGGCAACCGCAGCGAACGCGACATCTCGAAGGAATACGTCGAGCATCTCCTCACCTACGTGGACCCGGCGCTGCTCAAGCCGCTCAAGGTCGTGTCCAATCCCGGCAACGGTTGCGCCGGGCCCTTCATCGAAGCGGTGGCCGCCCACCTGCCCATCGAACTCATCCCGCTCTACCACGAGCCCGATGGGACGTTCCCGCACGGCATCCCCAACCCCCTGTTGGAGGAGAACCGCGCCCCCACCATCGATGCCGTGAAGCAACACGGCGCCGACGTGGGCCTCGCCTGGGACGGCGACTTCGATCGTTGTTTCTTCTTCGATGAGTCGGGCGCGTTCATCGAGGGTTACTACATGGTTGGTCTGTTGGCCGAAGAACTGCTGCGCAATCAGGGCGGCGGACGCGTGGTGCACGATCCGCGCCTGGTCTGGAACACGGTGGAGATGGTGCAACGTGCGGGCGGCGAAGCCGTCATGTGCAAAGCAGGGCACGCCTTCATCAAGGAGAAGATGCGCGCGACCGACGCCGTGTACGGCGGCGAGATGAGCGCCCACCACTACTTCCGCGACTTCGCCTACTGCGACAGCGGCATGATCCCCTGGCTGCTCGTGTGCCAGACCATGTCACGCACGGGCAAGCCCCTCTCGGAGCTCGTGGCCGAACGTCAGGCCGCTTACCCGGTGAGCGGCGAGATCAACACGCGCCTCGCCGACCCCAAGGCGGCACTGGAGACGGTGCGCGCCCGGTACGCCGCCGGCGCCGAGGTCGAGGAGATCGACGGGCTCAGTTTCGAGTACGCCGACTGGCGCTTCAACGTGCGCCCCAGCAACACCGAACCCGTCGTGCGCCTGAACGTCGAGTCCCGCGGTGACCCCGCGTTGTGCCAGGCCAAGACCGAGGAGCTGGTCGCGCTGCTGAAGTCGATGGCCTGATCGACCCCGAACCGCGGCCAACACCAAACCGGGGCCAACACCGCCCGGCGTCCAATCGACCGGGTCGTCGCGACCCCGTCGGCCCGCGCGCCCGTCCGGCGTTACGGCGCCGTGGTCTGCAAGGCGTTGCTCGAGGACCGGCCGAAGATCCCGCCGGCGTCCTGCATCCACCACTGGTAGTAGATCTCGAAGCCGCTGGGGATGCCCGCCGGCCAGGTCGCCGAGAGTTCCGTGTGGCCGTCGGCATCGAGCGGCAGGGAGATCAGCAGCACCGGTGAGGGCACCAGGAAGCCGCCCGCCAGGGGTGCGTTGAGCGCCGTGGAGCTCACCACGAGGATGCCCACGCCGTTCTCCAGGCCGTCGTCGAGCACGAGCTCGAACTCGGTGCCCGGCTGCAACGGCCCCACGCCCACGGTCGTGGGCACGCCGTCGCTGCCCGCGAGCGGATGGCCGAGGTTGTCCCACGGCCCCTCGGTGCTGAGCAGCACGGTGACGTGACTGGCGTCGGTGCTCGGCTGCCCGAACTCGCTGCCCACGGTCCAGGCGATGTCGTCGACACCGTCCCGGTTGAAGTCGGCGGCGATCACCTGCTGCGCTTCCGCGCCGAGGGTGAGCGACAGCGGCGCGGCGAAGGTGCCGTCGCCGTTGTTCAGGTGCACGCCGACCAATCCGTTCGTGAACGAGCTGGTCCCGCCGTTGACGATGTCGATGTCACCGTCGTTGTCGAAGTCGCCGGCGATCACGTCGCCCGGAGCGCCGTCGAGGGTGGCGATGTTGACCTCGTTCGAGAAGCTCCCGTCGCCGTTGCCGAAGACGATGGTCATGCCCTGGAAGGGCCCCAGGACGACCACGTCCGCCTCGCCGTCAGCGTCGAAGTCGCCGACACTGATGGCCTCGGGCTGAGCCTCGGCGATCGACGTGAGGATCGGGGTCCCGAACGCGCCGTCGCCGGTGCCCGGCACGACGCGCACGTCACCCGAGCCGAGCACGTCGAGCAGGTCGGGTGCGGAGTCACCGGTGAACTCTCCCACGATGGCGCCTGCACCGAAGCCCACGTCGGGGAAGTTGACCGGGTTGCTGAAGGTGCCGTCGCCGTCACCCGTGAGGGCGTACAGCCCTCCGTCGCCGCGCACGACGAGATCGAGCACGCCGCCGCCGTCGAGGTCAGCCAGGGCCAGTTCGGTCATGCCCGGCGTGATGCCTTCAGTGACCGGAGCGGCGAAGGTGCCGTCACCCTGGCCCTCGAGGAAGATCAGCGTGTTGGTCCCGCGAGTCACCAAAGCGTCGACGAGCGTGTCGCCGTCGAGGTCGCCGGTCGCGACCCAGCTCTGGTTGCCGCCGGCCCCCGATGGGATCGAGGGAGCGAAGCGGCCGTCGCCGTGACCGAGGATCACGTGCACGTCCGGCGCGCTCGAACTGGTGGCGAGGATGTCCAGCTCGCCGTCAGCGTCGAAGTCGTCGACGGCCATGCCGAACGGCTGGTCACCCACCGGGTGGTTGTCGCCCAGGGTCCCGTCGCCGAAGCCTCGCAGCACCGTCAGGATGTCGCTGTTGAAGTTGGCCACGAGCACGTCGAGGTTGCCGTCGTCATCGAGGTCGACCACCTCGAGGAACTGCGGGTTGTTGCTCGTGGGATAGAACACCGGCGTCCCGAAGGCCCCACCGCCCAGGCCGGGCAGCACCGCGATGCCGTCCTCGAGCGCCGTGGGAGCGACGAGGTCGACGATGCCGTCCTCGTCCATGTCGGCGACCAGGGGGCGCAGCGGGTAGTCGCCGCCCACGTTCACGGTGTCGAAGGACGCGAAGGTGCCGTCGCCGTTGCCCGGCAGGATCGTGACGCGGTCGTCACTGATGTCACCGGTGCCCACCAGCGCGTCGAGCAGGCCGTCACCGGTGGCATCGACGAGAACGAGGTTGTGCGGGCTCTGGTCGGCCGGGTAGATGACGCCGGGCGGGAACGCGCCGTTGCCCGGATTGATGAAGACGGACAGCGTGTCGGCGTGCCGGTTCGCGACGACCATGTCCACGTCGGTGTCGCCGTCGAGGTCCGCCATCTGGACCGAACGGGGATAGTCCTGCACCGGGTAGGTGGTGCCCTGCACCAGCGTGCCGTCGCCGTTGTTCAGGAACACGCGCACCCGGTTGGCGCCCGTGCCCGCCACCGCGACGTCGAGGTCGCCGTCTCCGTCGACGTCTCCCGAGGCCACGGCGTTCGGACCGCCGAGCGCTTCGTAGTTGGTGGGTGGCCCGAACGCGCCACCACCGGTCCCGAGCATGACCACCAGGTCACCGGTTGTCGTCTGGCCGCCGAAGACGTCCCCCAGGCCGTCGCCGTCGAGGTCCGCCAGTCCCAAGCTCGCCAGGCCGACGCCGCCGGGAATCGGGGCGACGAAGTCGAAGCTCCCGTCGCCCGCGCCGAACCACACGGACGGACCGAAGAACGCCACGCTGATCACGGCATCCGGATAACGATCGCCGTTGAAGTCGTGGATCAGGATCGCCCCGCTCATCTGCCCCAGGTTCGCGTTGTGGCGGGCGAAGGGGAGCTGCGCGTGGGCCGGCGCGATGACGAGCACGAGCATCAGGGCAGTCAGGCAGGCGAGCGGACGGAGCGTGGCCATGGGAGGTTCCTTCCGGAAGCGATGGGGAGCGCGCATGCAGTCCCCGCAGACTCTCAATCGCAAGCGGCGACGGCATGTCACACCCGGACTCGGATCGGCCCCGGATCGCGGCGTCCGCTCTGGCCCAGCAGCGATCGTACGTCGGATCGCGGCGGCGCGGGTCCTCGCGACATCCCACCTGCGGGACGGCCCCCGCACAGCCCCCGGGCCGCCCGGTCAGTCCTTGTAGTGGATGCGCACGATGAACTTGCCGCGCTCGCGGAAGATCTCGACGGTCTTCACATCGGGTTCTTCGAGCGTGGAGCGGATCCACTGCACGACGTCGGCGGCGGGCCAACCCTTGGGAATCTCGTGCTCGTCGGTCGATGCCATCTGTCAGTTCCCCTTGCTCTCGTCCCATGCGCGACGCAGGGCGTGATGGATCTCGCCCAGCGCCTTCTCGAACGGCGACACCTCCATCGTGTACTTCGTCTTCGCCTTGGTGAACGAGCGCGGTGACGGGTCGCCGGCGGCCTGGCTCGCGGAGTAGGTCTTCGCGAACGCACCGCCCATGAGCCTGGCCGCCCGCGTGAACACGGCGTCGCGCGACTCGTCGTCGAGGCCGCGCACGGCGTTGTTCATGATCTCGTACTCCTGCTCCAGCGCCGTGCGGGTTCCGGTGATCACGACCGGGCGCACCTCGGCCGCGCTGAGCGCGTCCTGGGTTGCTACGGGCGGCCCGAGGCCACCGCCCGCGAGCACGGGGAAGTCGAAGCCGAGGTAGCCCACGACGAGCGGACGATCGAACGTCTCCGACATGGCGACCGCGCGGCGCGAGGCCTGCAGGAAGCGCAGACTCGCGTTGGGCACGCTCGCGTCGAGGCCCTTGTTGAGCGTCGTCAGCATGGACTGGTAGTTGGCGGCACTGTCATCGGCATCGGCGAACAAGCCGACGTCCCCCGCGGGCCCGGCCTTCACGTCGGCGCCCGCCGTCTCGGAGTTGGTCAGCGAGACGACGACGCGACCGGCCAGGTAGACGCGCGACACGACGCGCAGGTAGATCTCCCGTCCGGCCTGGGCGCGGGTGCGGGCGAGCAGCGTGCGGTTGTGCGGATCCGCTTCCCACTTGGTGACCTGGCCGACGAGGTCCTCGAAAGCCACGCCGTAGGTGTAGGCATCGGCGATCGTCACGGTGCCCGCGGCGGAGTCGGTCGACATGGCCGACAGCGCCACCGGCACGCCCTGCACGGGCAACGCCAGATCGAGGCCGCGCCCGCTGGAGATGCTGAACGAGTACGACGGGAACGCGGCTCGGGGAGCCAGGTCCCAATCGGTGTCGGCCACGTGCCGCCGGGCACCGTCGTCGGCCTCGGTGAGCCCCACGTCGTCTTCGGCCTCGTCGCCATCGCCATCGCCATCGCCATCGGCATCGGCATCGGCATCGGCATCGGCATCGGCTGCGGCTGCCGCTGCGGCGACTTCTTCGACTTCCTCGACGGCGGGCGTGTCCGCGGCGGCGCGCACATCCGCGTCGTCATCATCATCCTCGAGTTTCTCGCGCTCGGGGAACTGCCAGACGTTGGGCACGCGGACCTTGCCGTCGAGACCGTACGAGTTGTCGTAGAACTTGCCGAAGGGCAGCTTGTGCAACCGCGCGAGATGTTGATCGAGCGGCAGGAAGCCCTTCTTGTCGTATTGGTCGGCCTGCTCCTGCAGCGGCATGTCCACCAGGAACAGGTCGCCCGGTTGCAGGTCTTCGGTGAGCGGGTAGACCGGGATCACCTGGCTGGCCCGGATCACCATGGCCCAATCACTGGCGACCTCTTCCAGCTGCTCGCGCTTGGTCATGCAGCCGGCAAGCAGCACGGCGGCGAGCGCCGCTGCAACCATCCCCAGAGTGCTCACTCCATGCGCGCAGCGATCACACGCCCGCACCCCCTTGCCCTTCTTCATGACCCGTTCTCCGCGGGAGTCTGCTCCACCAGCCATCGAGCGTAGCGCCTTCCTCGTGCACCCACAAACGCAGGAGCGGGGAACCGGAACGATTGCGCAATGCGCCCTGCCGCAGTTAGGTTGACATCTCGGGCAGCGGGCACACTCGCCCCGGACGGTTGGGGAACCGGGAGAAGAGGATGGGCGGGAAGAACGGGATGCAGCGGGCGATGGTCCATCTGGAGCTGGGGACCGCGCGCGATCTGGCCACGATCGAGAGCCACTGCGGGCGGGTGATCGCCCACTACGGCAGCTCCGTTCTCGTGCAGGCGGACGAGCGCGGGTTGAAGGCCTGTGCGGCCGCCGGCTACCTGGTGAACGCGTTCGACGAACCGCACGTCGTGGAGATCGGCGGCTTCGATGTCGACACGGATGACCCCTCGATCCGCATCACGAGCACGTCACGCCACGCAGGCCTCGGCGGCACCGAGCGTCAAGCGTGCATCGTGCGCATCATCGGCCCGATGCACTCCGACTGGCGCCGCGGGCTGCTGCGCCTCGGTGCGGCGCTCGAGCGCCTGGGCACGTGCCATGTGCTCGCGACGCTGCCCACCGCGAAGCTCGACGAGCTCCTGGCACTCGACTTCGTCTCGACGGTGTGCACGCTGCCCGCAGCGCTGAAACTGGACGCGGTGCTGCTCACGGACGACGTGCTCGCGACACTCGACACGCCCGACGCCATCACGCCGCGTTCCGCCTCCCGCGGCACGGACGGCAGCTGCAGGACCGAGACGCCCGGCCCCAAGGCGCTCTGGGCACGCATGCCCGCCGACCCGGCGGCCACGGGCAACCTGGTCCTGGCCCTCTTCGAGGGGAGTCCACAGCTGGCGGCGGTGGACGCAGCGCGCGACGTGGGCGCCGAAGTCGTCCTCCTGGGTGACGGTTTCCTGCGCGTGTTCGCCAACGATCAGCAACTCGCTGGGCTCTCCGCGATCCCGCAGGTGCGCATGCTCCATCCCTACAGCCCGCCACGCATTCTCAACAACGTGGCCGACGGCATCGTCGACGTGGACGTCCTGCGCACCGACCTGGGCCTCACCGGCAAGGGACAGATCGTGGCCGTCGCCGACACCGGCCTCGACACCGGCGTGGACGACGCCGGCATGCACGCCGACTTCAAGGGCAACATCGAGAGCATCCAGCCGATCGTGCTCCCGGGTGACGCGAGCGACGTCTCGGGTCACGGCACCCACGTGGCCGGGTCCATCGCCGGCAATGGCGCCAACTCCAACGGCAAGATCCGCGGCATGGCGCCTGACGCCAAGCTGGTGATCCAGGCCGTTGGCGACGCGGACGGCACGATCACCACCGGAGCCTGGGTCGGCAACCTCTACAAGGACGCGAAGCAAGCCGGCGCGACGATCCACAGCAACTCGTGGGGCGCGGCCGTCGGCGGCGCCTACGACACAGACGCCAAGGTCACCGACCTGTTCGCCTTCTGGAACCCGACGGTCCTGATCTGCTTCGCGGCCGGAAACAGCGGCTTGGCCGGCCTGGACTCGCCGGGCACCGGCAAGAACGTCCTCACCGTGGGGGCCTGCGAGAGCGTGCGCGCTCTGCCCGACGACGTGTCATTCCCCGCCAGCACCAGCTTTCCGAACGGCGCCATTATCGACTTCAAGGAGGACGCGGACGACAAGCAGCACGTCGCGGACTTCAGCAGTCGGGGCGTGGCGCCCCTGGCCCGCCGCAAGCCCGACGTCGTGGCCCCGGGCTCCTGGATCCTCTCGACCCGATCGTCGAAGGCGCTGGCCGACACCGGCCCCGACGGACTCCTGGGCAACGACGGCCTGGGCACGGGCGACGAGGACGGGACCGCCACGCACGACGAGGCGGTCTGTCTCGGACTCCCGGGTCAGCCCATCCTGGGCGCGGGCGAAAAGAACACTCCTGCCAAGCCGGCGGGTTCGGGCGGCAATGTCGTCGAGAACTACATGTACTGCAGCGGCACCAGCATGGCCACGCCCATCGCCGCCGGCACCTGCGCGCTGTTGCGTCAATACGTCATGGAGGTGCGCGGACACGCGGCCGTGACGTCACAGTTGCTGCGAGCGCTGATGGTGACCGGTGCGGTGGACATGGGCTTCGGCGTGCACGACGACGCACAGGGTTGGGGGCGCATCGACCTGCGCAACACGATCGCCCCCGCGGGCGGTCACGCGATCCAGTTCGACGACACCTGGGGCAACGCCGTCGCGACGGGCGATGTGCGCATGTACGACGTCTACGTCACGGCGCCGGGCGCGCCGTTGGTCGTCACGCTGGTATGGAACGACTGGCAGACGCAGAACCTCGGCCCCGCGATCCACAACGCGCTGCACCTGGAGGTCGGCCCTGTCGGCAGCCTGGTGCCGGGGGCCGTGGCCGACGCGATCGACGACGTCCGCAACAACGTGCAGAAGGTGATCATCCCCAACCCCGTGGTCGGCCGCTATCGCATCCTGGTGCGGGGCATCGACGTGACCCACGGCTCGGGCGGCCACCTGGTCGACGATCCGGACAACGGCAAGTACCTGCGTCAGACCTTCGCCGTCGTCGTGGCCGGCGCGAGCGGCTTCTCGTGCAACCCGTCCGACGTGGTGCAAGTCATCGACCGGTCGGGGAGCATGGGCAAGTCCGGCTACATGGAGCCCGCCAAGAGTCGCGCCCGGCAGATGATCGACCTGATGCAGATCAACGATCGCGCGGGCGTCGTGAAGTTCAACGGGGAAGCCGACGAAGCGCTGGCACTGACCAAGATCGACTCCGAGGTCCAGAAGCAACTGGCCCAGGTCAAGATCTCCGAGACCGTGTCGAGCGGTGGGACGAACCTGCGCGCCGCCTTGCAGCAGGGCATGCAGACAATCGGCCCGAAGGACGCCCCGGACGCCGACCGCCCCCGCGCCATGATCTTCCTGACCGACGGCAAGCACACCATGGGCGAGCCGATCGACAACGCGTTCCTGGACCAACTCGTGGACCAGGACATCGGCGTCTTCTGCATCTCCCTGGGCTCGGCGACGGACTTCCCTCTGCTCCAGCAGATCGCCGACAAGACCGGGACAGACAAGGTCTTCAGCGTGGCCTCCGCCGCCGACCTGCACAAGTTGCACGAGATCTACTACAGCATCGTCGGATCGCTCAGTTGCGGCGGCTTGATCCTGCTCGAGTCGGCGGTCGTCAGCAACGCACAGGCGGGCTTGAACCACACGGTCGCGCTCGACAGCACCGTGAGCCTGGTGACGTTCGCCATCTCCTGGGATGCGGAGGACGCCGAGTTCGACTTCACGCTGCAGCGCGGGTCCGATGGCGCCGTGTTCGGCCCCCAGTCGCCCGAAGTCGTCCACTACACCGGGCTGCAACATCGCTTCTACCGCGTCGGCAACCCGGATCCCGGGCGCTGGGTGATGCGCGTGAAGAACGCGCCGGACGGGAACGGCGCCACGCCCATGATCACGGCCGCGATCTACGTCGACTCCGAGATCAGCTGCATTCCGGCGGTCGACGAGTCGTACCTGTACCAGGACGTGGTCCTGCTGAGCCTGACCGCCCGCCATCGGCAACGCCCGCTCACGGGCGGGACGTGCGGCGTCGAGATCACGTTCCCCACGGTCTCGGTCGACGAGATCCGCACGCGCTACTGGCGTGAGCTGGCGCGGATCCGCATCGGGGAGAGCGACGACATCGTCGACGAGGAGCTGGTCAAGGTGGACGCACTCGCGACGGCCATGGCCGAACAGGGCATCGACATCTTCGAGCGCGAGACCGTCTCCATGGGCCTGCGCGACGACGGCACGGCCGGTGATCAGCACGCCGACGACGCCGTCTACTCGGGCTTCTTCAACCCGCAGGCCGCCGGGGTGGCCGGGCACTACGAGGTGAAGTTCTTCTTCGACGTGAACGACCCGATCGTGGGCAACTACGGCTGCCAGCGCTTGATGCCAGTGAACGTATCCAGCTAGCCCGGGCTTCTCACCAGCTCCTGCTGCGGACACGCCTGGCGCTGCAGGGCTGCGTCGATCGACACCTTCGGTGCTCGACGGGGTGTCACACCGCCTGCGCGGCGAATCAGCCCGCCGGCTGCTGCAGTTGCAGGCAGTAGCGCGTCTCGTCGACGGGGTGGCCGCCGACCGTGTCCTGTCGCGTGCGATCCGGTTCGAAACCGAGCGCCGAGTAGAACGCCCGCGCCCGCAGGTTCTGCGTGAGCACCCAGAGCACGATCTGGGAGAAGCCTCGCTCGCGTGCGGCGTCGAGCACGCGCTCCAGCAAGTCACGCCCGATGCCCCTGCGCCAGTGCTCCGGGTCGACGTACAGCATGCGCAGCTCGCCCAGCGATCGACTGGTCCGGCCATGGGCGCGCAGCGGACCGAGCGTGGCGAAGCCGACCGGGCGACCCCCGCGCTCGTCGACCCACGTGAGCACGCTCGGGGCCGCGAGCCACAACTCCCAGTTCCGCGTGCGGCGGACCACGCTCAGCCCGGCGAGCTGCGCGGCGGGCAGGATCTCGCGGTACGCCTCGCGCCAGGCCGCGACGTGGATCTCCGCCAGACGTCCCGCGTCCCCGTCCCGCGCCGGCCGGATCATCGGATGTCCTCGGGAGTGAAGGCGACACGCTCTCCTATGCGCAACGTACCGGACGCCGCGCCGCGCGTCGCGCTCCAGCCTACCCCGCCATCCACTCCTTCCAGCCCTCGCGACGCTCGATCACGACCTGCGGGAAGCGGTAGATCGTTCCGTTGATCTCGATCGCTTCAGGTGCCCACTCGAGCACCGGTCCGAAGCCCACGGGCAACTCATAACGGATGAGCATCCAGGAGGCGAAGGGTTCGACCGAGGCAGGCGCGATCCACTCGCCTTCCGGTTCGCGCAACATGGCGTTCACGACTTCAATCGCGTTGCGACCGTGAGACGATTCGACCGAGAGGGTGATCGAGTCCGCGGGCAGGTCGTCCGCCCAGATCCAACTGAACGCGAAGTAGGGCATCACCCACAGGTACGGGAGCGGACCGGCCGCAACGGCGTAGTCGGCGTAGTCCTCGACCTGCACGGTCAGGAACTCCTTCCCCGACTCGGAGCGGAGCACGAGCTTCGGCCCCGCCTGCGTGTACGGGGTCGTCGGCACCACGGTCCCGCCTGGAGACTCCGGCGCGTAGAACTGCTCCGTGCTGATTCCGTGACAGCCCGTCGCGCACGACCACGCGACGAAGACCGCCGGCAACCATCCACCCCGTTGTCGCCGTGTCCGTCTCGCCGTCCCCTCGTCCATCGTCATCCCCCTGTCCATCGTCATCCCCTTGTCCATCGCCATCCCCTTGTCCATCGCCATCCCCTTCTCCATCGCCATCCCCTTCTCCATCGGGCTCACCGTCCTCCCGGGCCAGTTCGTTCCACGGCCGCGAGCGTCGTCGCGTCCGGGGGTTCTCACAATCTCTGGGGTCGCTCGAACACGCAAGCGACTTGCCAGGCGCTCAGCCCTCGAGCCGTGAGGCGCATCGTGTTCGATCAGGGTTGAGTGCCCCGCACTCCGTTGCTGCCCGCGAAGCCCGCCGGTGCCCCCCCATCGGCGTACCAGGACTGGAAGGTGACAGCCGTACCCGCGGGCAGGCCCGGCAACCAGTTACCACCCAGCACGAGCTGACCATCCCCGTCGGTGGGCAAGCCGTACACGATGAAGTCCAAGGCCGGCCACAGCGTGCCGCCCTTGAACGGTGCGGCGAGTTCGGATGCCCCGAGGATCAGGTTGACCGAGCCGAAGGGCGGTCCGCCCGACAGGGTCAGCGTGACCGGGTCGCCCACGCGCAGCGTTCCCTCGCCCAGCAGGCTCGGCGACGAGTTGCCGGCCACGCCGCCAGCCAGGTCGGTCCAGGGATCGTAGGGGAAGGCGCCCATGTCGGCCTGCGTGCCGTCCGGATCGGAGCCCGTCCCGGCATCGATACAGGGCGAGTCGAAGTTCAGGTGCCCGTCGCCGTTGTCGGGGTCGACCAGTGAGGGTGCGCTGCTGATGTTGCCGATGCCTGGCGTGAACCCCGGCGAGCACGTGTACGTCACGCTGATCGAGCCCGAGTCCGTTCCCCAGCTCGCGCCGTTCCAGAAGATGTCGTTCTGCAGCGCGAGGCCGCCGTTGCCCTCGACGCGATCGCCCCAGAACGTGCACTTCAGCACGTCGACACTCTTCGGGGACGTCGCGAAGGTCGTGGCCTCGACGCGCAGCTCGGGTTCGCCCGGCCCGGAGGCGTTGCCGAGGAATGCACAACGGCGTACGAGGGTCGTGTTGAACGGACCATCGCTGTAGGCGTAGACCGACGCCGCTCCGGCGTCGCCGCCCGAGCTGTTGCCCGCGAACGTGCAATCCTGCAGGGTCGCTCCCGCTCCCGAGCTCGTCGTGATGCACACCCCGCCGGCCGACGTCGTCGCCGTGTTGCCCTCGAACGTGCAGCGCAGGAGCGGGATCACGCCGTCCGCGCCGTAGTACGCCCCGCCGCCGACATCCGCGGCGTTGCCGCGGAGCACGCAGTCGGTCGCGACCGTGTAGCCGGAGAAGCCGCCCCCCAGCGTCCCCGCCTGGTTGTCCTCGTAGAGACAGCGCTCCACCGTGAGCGGGTTGGACGTCCCGAAGCTGGAGGCGTACGTGCCGCCGCCCTCGTTGGTCGCCTGGTTGTCGCGGATCGTGCAGTCGTCCAGTTGCGCCGAGCACGAGAAGTCCTGCAGGAAGCCGCCGCCGAAGTTCGACGCGTTGTCGCACAGCACCGCGTCACGCACGGTGACGCTGCCCGACACGCCGTGGATGCCGCCCGTACTCGTGCCGCCCCGCACGGTGAAGCCCTCGACGAGCACGTCGGTACCGGCCCCGCCGTCACAGGTGATGGCCGACGCGCCGGGAACGCCGCTCCCGTCGATCGTCGTCACCGCAGCGCCGGCCCCCCGCAGGGTGAGGCCTTTGCCCGTGATCGTCACGCTCTCGGCCCAGGTGCCGGCCGCCACCTCGATCGTGTCCCCGTCCACCGCGGCATCCACGGCCGCCTGGATCGACGCGTGGTCACCGGGCACGAGCAGGATCGTTCCACCGGCGAGTGCAGGGGCGCAGACGACGAGCGACAGCACGACGCCGGCGAACAGCGTGCAACAGGTGTGCATGGCTTGCTCCGCTGGGGGTTCCACCATCCTATGCGCCAATCAGTCGTCGTCCCGTCGTGTCCCAAAGATCGCAGTTACCGGTCGCATGCCCGTCGGCGTTCCGGCCGTATTGCGCTTCTGCACTCAGTTCTGGTCCGGGACACCGCGTCGGGCGGCTTCGCGGCCACCAGCGCCGTGGCGGCCATCACGCCATGACGGCGTGCTCGGGGCCGCCGTTGCCCGTCACCACCCCGGCGGCCCGGTCGACCGGCTCGCGTATCTTCCCAGTCTCCCAATCGAGGTCCGCGGCGGGGCGTCACAGCCAAGAGCGAGCAGACGTTCCGATCGTGCACAACGGCTCACGGACCGCGGCGCAGGAGGTACGGTAGAGGGGCCGGCGGGCAAAGGATCGAGGGGCCCTCGACGGGAGAGACACGCATGCTGATCGAGACGCTGCTGCTCTGGTCGGGCCTGTTCGCCGCGGAACCCGGCGCAGGGCTGATCCAACCGCAGCCCGTCGCGCCCGCGCGCGACACCGTGGTCTGGGGCCTCGAGATGAAGGTCGCCCGCATGGCGGAGTCCGTCGAGTTCTATCGCGACGGACTCGACTTCGAACCCGAGCGCGAGACCGAAGAGGCGTCCACGCTCGTCAACGGCATGACGCGCATCGAACTCGTGCTCGGTCACGCGCCGGAGTTGCCCGCCGACGGCGAGATCGCCGGCCCCTACCTCAACTTCGTGGTGCGCGACATGCAGCCGGCCATCGAGCAGGCCGTCAAGGCCGGGGCTCGTGTGATCAGCGGACCTGAGCGCTTCGCTCTGGGACACAGCACACGCCTGGCGGACCCGGACGGCTACCCGTTCCAACTCGTCGAGCTGTCGGCCAGGCGCCCGAAGGATGCGCCGCGCTGTCAGGTCTATCACATCGCCGTGCGCTCGGCCGACCTGGAGCGCGCCGAGCAGGCCTACACCGATCTCGGCCTGGAACCGGCGAAGCGCAAACACCTCCCGCGCACGCTGTCACTCGTGAACCCCAACGATCCCGAAGGACCCGGCATCATCGTGCACCGGGTGAAGCGGCCCGCGCCGCCGATGGGCGCCACGTTCGTGTTCGCCATGGGCAAGGTCCCCGTGGGACGTCGCACCGGCGGCGACCGCACCTCGGAGGCGGCCGCGCTGCTGGGACCGTTCAGCCGCGACGGCCCCATGGACATGCCCGACGGCGTGGCGGCCAAGTGGGTCGAGCTCCGCTGAATCACGCGCCGCTCACGGCGGCGAAGGTCACGACCCGTTACGACCCGACGGCCGGTCGCGCTGCAGCAGCGCATACAGCTCGTGGTCGTAGGCCTCCCCGTCGCGCTCGAAGTCGTCGCGCAAGGTCGCCTCCGCTCGGAAGCCGAGGCGCTCCAGCAGCTTGATCGAGCGGCGGTTCTCGCCGTAGACCAGCGCTTCGATGCGGTTCAGTTCCAGACGCTCGAAGCCGTGGGTGATCGCCGCGCGCAGCACCTCGGTCATGTAGCCGTGACCCCAGGCCGCCGGGCTCAGGTCGTAGCCGATCTCGGCGCGGCGGTGCTGCGGCTCCCAGCAGTGGAAGCCGCAGGTGCCGATGGCCGTGTCATCCGCCCTGCGCACGATGCACCAGCGGTTGGGACCGTGGCCCTCGCGCGTGGCGTAGAACTCGATCAGCTCCCGCGCCTCGTTCTCGCTGCGCAGGGGCGGTGAATCGAGCAGGTAGCGCGTGACCTGCGGGTCACCGAAGTGGCTCAGCACGAACGGCAGATCGCCGCCCTCGAGTGAGCGCAACAGCAGGCGCTCGGTCTCCAGCGCCGGGAACTCGGGGCGCGCTGCGTGCTCGGCCGTCAAGACGTGGCGTACGCCCGCAGCTTGAGTGCGGCGTGCGCCAGGCAGACGTCCGAGAGCCAGCCCGCCAGCCGATTGCGTTCTCCCACCACCGCCTTGATGATCTCGTTCGTGTCGGTCTCGTTGCTCAGGACCTTCATCACGAAGGACGACGGCGTGCCGAAGACCGCCGGGCCTTCCTGCGCAACACCGTGATCACGGGTCCGATGATGGCAACGCTCATGTGCTCTCGCTCCGCTCGGTTGTCTTCCGCAAGCGCCCGGTGGCGGTGCGCATCCTAGCTCACGCGCGCTCGGCGAGTTCTTCCCAGCGCGTGAGCGAAGTCCGCAGCTCCGTGTCCGCCGTCGCGCGCCGGGTCTGGAGCTTACGTGCCTCGGCGCCGTCGCCCGCGTAGACGGAGGGGTTGGCGAGGCGCGTGTCGATCTCGGCGATGGATGACTCGAGCTGTTCGATGCGCGCGGTGAGCTGTTCCAGCTCGCGCTCTTCCCAGGACGAGAGTCGCTTGCGCTTTGACGCGGTCGGTGTCGGGGCGGCGTCGGTCGCAGCGGATGTCGCCGCATCGCCTCCCGCTTTCGGAGGGGTTCCGGTGGGCTCGCTGCGACTGCGCCCTTCGGCGACGTCACGCTCGCCGCTCTGCGCCTGCGTGCCGGCACTCTCCCGTGCCAGCCGGTCCACCAGCGAGCTCACATCGCCGGTGTGCAACCGCACGCCGCCGTGGCCGTCCAGGTGCAGCACGTGCGTGGCCACCCGGTCCAGGAACCAGCGGTCGTGGCTGACGACGATCACGCTGCCGTCGAAGGCGCACAGGGCTTCCTCGAGTGCGCGCAGCGTCATCAGGTCGAGGTCGTTGGTGGGCTCGTCGAGCACCAGCACGTTGGCGCCCGTGAGCAGCAGCTTGGCCAGCAGCACGCGGCCGCGCTCGCCACCCGAGAGCTGGCCCACCGGGGTGTCCTTGCGCGAGCCGGGGAACAGGAAGCCGTCGAGGAAGCTGGCCACGTGCACCGAGCGGTCGCCGATGCGCACGTAGTCGTTGTGTCCGGCCACCTCCTGCACCACCGTCGCGTCGGGGTCGAGATCGGAGCGGCGTTGATCGACGGTGCCGAAGCGCACCGTCTCGCCCACCACGACGCGGCCCGTCGTCGGTTGGAGCTGGCCCAACAGGATGCGCAGCAGCGTCGTCTTGCCCGCGCCGTTGGGGCCCACGAGTCCGAGCCGCATGCCGTTCTCGAGGGTGAAGTCGAGGTTCGGCACCACGGACAGGTCACCGAAGCGGTGGGAGACGCCGTGCAGCTCCACGACCTTCGAGCCCAGGCGCGGACCCTTGGGGATCTCCAGCTCCAGATCCTGCGGCGCCGTG
Source organism: Planctomycetota bacterium (assembly GCA_029259695.1). GTDB lineage: Bacteria > Planctomycetota > B15-G4 > B15-G4 > B15-G4 > OFTM49. The sequence continues at coordinate 3,832 of JAJDEQ010000033.1, read as the reverse complement.
TCGGGCGTGCCGTCGACCAGCGCGTCGTAGCGCTGGATGCGCGCCTTGGCCTTGGTCGTGCGCGCCGGCGGACCGCGCCGCATCCACTCCGTCTCCCGGCGCAGCATCGATGCGCGCGCGTGCTCGACCCGTTGTTCGGCGCCCAGGCGCTCGGCGCGCAACTGCAGGTAGCGACCGTACGAGCCCTCGTAGTCGTAGGCGCTGCCCCGATCGATCTCCACGATGCGGCTCACCGCCCGCTCCAGCAGATAGCGGTCGTGGGTGACGAGCACGAGCGGCACGCGCAACTCCACCAAGCGCTCCTCGAGCCAGGCCACCACGAAGGCGTCGAGGTGGTTGGTGGGCTCGTCGAGCAGCAGCAGGTCGGGGGCGCTCACCAGGAGCTGTGCGAGTGCGGCGCGGCGCGCCTCGCCACCGGAGAGATGGGCGCAGGTCACATCGGGGTCGGGCAGTCCCACCCCTGCGATGGTGCCCTCGACCAGGTGCTCCACGTCGTGTCCGCCCAGCAGGTCGAGCTGGTGCTGCAACGACTCCTGGCGCTTCACCAGGCGGTCCATCTGCGCGGGTTGCAGCCCGGGCCCCGCCAGTTCCGCGCACACCTGCTCGAAAGCGGCCACCACTTCGGCGCGCCCTTCCAGTCCGGCGTGCACCACCTCGCGCACGGTCTGCTCCGGATCGAAGCGCGGCTCCTGCTCGAGGTAGCCGATGCGCAGGCCGCGCTTGACCACGCGCTCACCGTCGTCGGGCTCCTCCACCCCAGCCATGATGCGCAGCAGGGTCGACTTGCCCGAGCCGTTGGGGCCGATCAACCCGATGCGGTCTCCATCGCGCACGACCAGCGACACGCCCGTGATCAGGGGCCGGGCCGAGTCGTAGGTCTTGCGGATGTCGGTGAGCGTCAGCAGCGCCATGGGACGGGGAGGTTACGGGCGACGGCCGCGCGGTACCATGCCCCCGATGTCCCCCGCGAGGCCCGCCTCGATGTCTCCTCCCACGCACGACCCCACCCAAGACCCGGCGCGAGGCACGGTCCCGGGCGCCGAGTCGGCCGGCAAGCCCGCCTGGTCGATCTACCTCGTGCGCTGCGCCGACGGCTCGCTGTACACCGGCGTGGCCACCGACGTGGAGCGGCGGCTCGAGGAGCACGAGCGGGGCGAGGGCAAGGGCGCCAAGTACCTGCGCGGCCGGGGCCCGCTGGAGCTGGTGCTCGAACACAACGTGGGTGAACGCGGTGACGCGTTGCGCCTGGAAGCCCGCATCAAGAAACTGTCGCGCGACCGCAAGGAACTGCTCGTGCGCGAGCGCGACGCCCTCGACGAAATGCTCGCCGCCGACCACCGCGCCCCTCACGCCAGGGCCGCCCCACCGACCGGGACCGCACCACCGAGCAAGACGGCCGCACCCACCAAGGCCGCACCTCACGCCGGGACCGCCGCACCCACCGAGAAGCACGCCGAGCCATGAGTCCCAAGCGCCCGATCGAAACCGGCGACCTGATCTTCTCCAGCGAGCACGGCCGCATGTGCCCGAGCTGCGGGCGGCCCGCGGCGAAGTGCGATTGCAAACCGGGCAAGGCCAAGGGCAAGCACAAGCAGCGCGACAAGCACGCGCCCGCGGGCCCCAGCGTCCCCGACGACGGCGTCGTGCGCGTGCACCGCGAGACCAAGGGCCGCAAGGGCAAGGGCATGACGCTCGTCACCGGCGTGCCGCTCGACGACAAGGATCTCGCCAAGCTCGCCAAGCAACTCAAACGGAAGTGCGGCACCGGCGGCACGGTCAAGGACGGCGTGATCGAGATCCAGGGCGATCACCGCGACACGCTGATCGACGCGCTCACCAAGCTCGGCTTCAACGCCAAGCTCGCGGGGGGGTAGTTGACGCCTCGTGAGTGATTCGGCCCCCGTTCGCCTGATGCAGCGTGTTCGGGGATCGTCGGTGACACACCGGCCATCCGTCCACGCTCTCCCTGCGTAGGCGGCATCGGAAACCACGAGTACCCTCGGGCCGGGCGAGAGCGAGCGAATCGGGCGATTCGCCATCTGCCGCGCGACGCCGCGGGACTCCATCACCGATCCGTCGCGCAGCAGTTCCCGCCCGGCCATCGCTACGAGGAGGACCGTCGTGATCGCACGAGAGATCCGTCACCCCGCGTTCCGCCCGATCACCGCGCTGTCGGCGCTCCTGGTGTCCCTCGCCATCCAGCCCGGCGCTCACGCGCTGCCGCTGCAGCAGTCACCGGGCGAAGTCATCTCCCAGTTGCGCATCGGCGAGGCGCCCGGCATCGGGCCGCTCAGCCTGAAGGACGACTTCGGTTCGGCGGTGGCGCCGATCGGCGACCTGGACGGCGACGGCAACATCGACGTGGTCTTCGGCGTGCCCCGGGACGATGACACGCCCGTGCCCGGCGAGGACAACCGCGGCGCCGTGTGGGTGGCGTTCCTCGACGACGCGGGGCGCGTGCTCGAGCGCCAGAAGATCAGCGCGACCGAAGGCGGTTTCGCCGGCCCGCTCAACGAGGGCGCGCGCTTCGGCACGTCGGTCACCAGTCTCGGCGACATCGACGGCGACGGCGTCGTGGACATCGCGGTCGGCGCGCGCCGGGCACCGGGTGCGTTGGGCGACACCACCGGCGCGTGCTTCGTCCTGTTCCTGAACAGCGACGGCACGGTGAAGGACCACCAGCGCATCGGCGTGGAAGACGGCGGCTTCACCGGGTTCCTGGCCGTGCTCGGCGACTTCGGCGCGGCCGTCTCAGGGCTCGGTGATCTGGATGGCGACGGCGTGGGTGACCTCGCCGTAGGCGCACCCCGACACGGCCTCGGGCTGGTGTGGATCCTGTTCCTCGACACCGACGGCACGGTGAAGTCGCACAACTTCATCCCGCCCCTCGGCCGGGCATTCGGCGACGCGATCACCAACCTGGGTGACCTGGATGGCGACGGTGTCATCGACCTCGCCGTGGGCGCACCCGATTCCGGTTCGTCCGGCTCGGTGATCATCCTGTTCATGGACACCGACGGCTCGGTCAAGGCCAGCCAGCAGGTCGACGAGAACAACGGCGGCTTCGGCGGAGCGCTCGACGACAACGACGAGTTCGGCACGGCCGTGGCGCGCATCGACGACCTCGACGGCAACGGCGTGCAGGACCTCGCCGTGGGCGCCACCGGCAACGGCGACGGCAGCCTCTGGGTGCTGTTCATGAACGCGACCGGATCGGTGATCGGGCAGACTCGGCTCGCCGAGGGCGGGGGCGGCTTCACCGGCCCGACGGCCTTCAACGACCGCTTCGGCGCGAGCCTGACCGCGCTGCCCGACCTGGACGGTGACGGCAACGCCGAGCTCATCGCCGGCGCCCCCGGCGACGACACCGAGAACGAAGACCAGGGCGGGGCCTGGATGCTGGCCCTGGAGGACGACGGCACGTCATCCGCCGAGTTCAGGATCAGCGCGTCATCGGGCGGCTGCAACAGCCTGGCCTGCAACGCCGCGGGCTTCGTGGGCTCGAGCGGCAACGAGCACGAGCTCGGCGGCGCGATCGCGACGCTCGGCGACGTGGACGGCAACGGCGTCGCCGACCTGGCCCTGGGCGTGCCGGGTCACAAGGGGCTGGGCGTCGAGCAGGGCCGCGTGTGGATCCTGTTGATGGACAGCGACGGTTCGATCGGGAGCCAGGTCGCGCTCGAGAACACCAAGGGCTTCCCGCAACTGACCGGCGATCGGTTGGGCGCCGCCCTCGCCGGCCCCGGCGACATCGACGGCGACGGTGTCGTCGACCTGGCCGTGGGTGCGCCGGGCGACGAACTGGGCGCGGCCGGCGCCGTGTGGATCGTGC
>JAJDEQ010000032.1 GCA_029259695.1 Planctomycetota bacterium | reverse complement strand
TGTCGCACGCTGGACGAGGGCCGGCGCGTGCTCGTCGCCATGGCCGGCCACGGTCTGGAGCGCGGCCGCAACGGCCTGTCGGTGTGGGTCATGTGCGAGATCCCCAACAACGTCGTGCTGGCCGAACAGTTCGCCGAACTCTTCGACGGCTTCTCCATCGGCAGCAACGACCTGACCCAGCTCACCCTCGGCATCGACCGCGACTCGGCCCTGCTGGCGCACCTGTTCTCCGAGAGCGACCCGGGCGTGAAACGGATGATCACCGACGTGATCCAGCGGGCACACCGCAAGGGCCGCCCCGTGGGTCTGTGCGGTCAGGCCCCGAGCGACGACCCGGCCTTCGCCGAGTGGCTCGTGCAGGCGGGCATCGACTCGCTGTCACTCACACCCGACTCGCTGCCCGGCGTCGCCGAGCGCCTGGCGGCTGCCGCCCCGAAGAGCCCGCGCTGAGTCCTCGCCCTCACGCGAGACGGCTCGGTGCAACCACCGGGCGTGGCGTGCACCGAGCCGTTCGTCTGCCACGGGGCCTGGGCCCCGAGTCGCATGCTGGTCAGGGAGTCGTCAACTTCAGCGCGTTGGGCATGGCCCAGCCGAAGGTGCCGCCCGGGTCGTCGATGACGTAGTGGATGAAGATGTCGATCCCGGCGGGAATGTCGTCAGGCCAGATCCCGGGGATGGTGATCTCGCCGGCGCCGTTCGTGGGCAGCACGATGCTGAAGCCCGGCGGGCTGAAGATGTCGGGCACGATCACGCCGCCGCAGAACGGAGCGTTGAGCTGGGAGAAGCCGACGCAGAACAGGCTCAGCGTGTTCTCCAGCGCGTTCGTGAGCTCGATCGCGATCGGCGTGCAGGCGCACACGGGCCCGACCCCGGTGAGCACCGGGTCGCCGTAGGTCCCGGACAGGGCGAATCCGATGTCGAGCCAGGGGCCGGTGTAGTCGAAGTGCTCGTAGGCGCCCAGGTCGATGCTGCCGGCGAAGCTGTTGGCCACGGCGGGGTCGTCGCAAACGCGGCCCGAGTCGGCGCGGTCCTTGGGCACGTCTTCGATCGTGTCGCCGTCGTCGTCGAGGTCGGCGAAGTCGGGGCCCACGAAGGCGTCGTTGCCGGCGCCGTCGATGCACGGTGAGCTGATCGACAGGCGCATGTCGTCGTCCTCCGTGCCGAGCACGTTGTCGGCCCCGTCGGCGTCGACGAACAACGGGTCGGCCGAGATCACGAACGAACCGGGCAGGCCGCCGGTCCAGCCCATCACGTCGCTGAACTCGGTGAACGGCGGTGTGGCGTCGAAGCCGAGCTGCGCCGCTTCGCCCGACCCGCTCGGATCGGTGTTGCCCCACAGGATCGAGTTGCGCACGGCGATCGTGACGCCGAAGCCGGTGGAGTGGACGCCGCCCGCGGAGAAGTCCGCGTGGTTCGCCTGCAACGTGCAGTTGAGCAGGGCGTGGAGCGCGCCGCTCGTGCCGGAGAAACCGCCGCCCCGCCCGGCGGGCCCCTCGGCGCGGTTGCCGGTGAACGTGCAGTCCACGGCGATGCTCTGGAACGAGCAGGCCAGGCCGCCGCCGAAGGCGATGCCGCCCCCCGTGCTGCGGGCGACGTTCTCGGCGAAGTCGCACTGGGCGAAGAAGCTCAACGCGGCCGCCACACCACCGCCGCCGGACGTCGAGGTCGCACCGTCGCACAGGTTGTCGATCACCCTGCAGTTCTCCACGATCACGTTGCCCAGGCCGAGGCCACCGCCGCTGGCCGTGCTCGATCCCGTGGCGGTGTTGCCGCGGGCCGTAGAGTCGTCCAGCGTTCCGGAGCTGGCGGCCTGGATCCAGGCGCCGCCGCCGCTTGCGTCGCTGCCCCCGGGGCCGCAGACGTTGTCCTCGAACAGGCAGTCCACGCCGGTGAAGTTGTCCACGTCGGCCCACAGGCCGCCACCCAGCGCGCTGCCGTCGTCAGCCCGGGCCTGGTTGTCACCGAAGCGGCAGTCGCTGACGGTCAAGATGCCGTTGTCGAACCAGGCGCCGCCGCCGTCGTCGCCGGCCAGGTTGTCGGTGACGTTGCAGTCGATCAAGGAGGCCCGCACGCCCGAGCCGTGCAGCCCGGCGCCGTCGTCCTCGACGCCGCCGAGGTCGGCCTGGCCGCCGCGGATCGTGAAGCCGTCGATCACCGCGGTCCCGGCGAGGATCAGGTCTTCCACCACGCGCACGACGTGGTAGGAGTTGTCGGCGCGCCCGCTGAAGCCCGGGCCGTCGTTGCCGAGCAGGTCGCCGCTGAGCACGGTGACCCACACGTCGGGGTTGCGAGCGTCGGGGCTGGGCTCGCCCTTGCCGGCGTAGCCACCGCGCACGGTGATGCCCTCGGCCACTGTGAGGGAGGATGCGCGGGCTCCGGCGAGCGTGGGCTTGTAGGTCCCTTCTGCCACGCGCACCGTGTCGCCGTTGGCGGCTGCCGCCAGGGCGGTGAACAGGTCGGGCCAGGCTGTGTTCCAGCTGGTGCCGGTGGCGAGGCCCACGTTGTCGGTGTCCACGTACCACGTGCTCTGAGCGTCGGCGTCGCCGCTCATGCAGAAGCTCGCCGCCGCCACGAGGGTGGTCGCGCGCAGGATGTCTCGGGTTCTCATGAGGATGCTCCGGTGCCCACCGTCCTCGCGGACGGCGAGAAGGAATGCGCGGGCCATGTGGCCCGTCACCTCAAACGGCGCAAGAACCGTGCGTCGACCCTCACGAGAATCCGGGGGACTCGGCGTGCACGACGTCGGTCGTCCCGAGACGCGCGGCGACTGCAGGAAGTGCGACCGCTTCGTGGACCGAAGCCGTTGACGGACGGCCGTCGGCTCCCGCGGTGCAGCGCGTTCAGGAGTCCAGGTGGATCTGCATCGCGCCCGGCGGGATCTTCTCGCGCCAAGCCATGGCTTCGGCGTGGCGGTCCTGCAACTCGTACAGCTCGACGATGCGCTCGATCGCCTGGACCGTGCGTTTGTGCTCGGGGCCGCGGTCGTCACGGATCGTGGGATAGGCACCGAGCAAGAGCTCCTCGGCTTCGTCGTAGCGACCCATGCGCGCGTAGCAGGCGCCGAGGATGCTGGCGGTCTTGTGACGCTCCCAACGGTCCGACGGGTACCGGGTGGATGTGACGGCGTAGGCGCGCTCGAGTTCCGCGCGCGCCTCGTCGAGCCGGTCCAGGTGCAGCAGGCACTGACCCACGAGGGTACGGACCTCCGTGACGTCGAGGTGGTCGGGGCCGAAGTACTCCTCGCGCAGTCCCAGCGAGATCCTCGCCAGCTCGAGTGACTCGGCCCAGCGTCCCGTGTCGCCGTAGAGCTTTGCCAGCGACTGGTAGGCGTACTCGGCGGAGAACTCGGGGGTTGCGGAGTGTCGGCGCCAGCCCTCGACGTTGCGCAGCATGAGCTCCTCGGCCGTGTCGAAGTCCCCGCGGTCCTTGTGCACCAGGGACAATTGCGTGAGCGTGCGCAGGAGCGCCTTGTGTCCCGGGGCGAGATGCCGTTTCTGCAGCTCCAGCGCCTCGGTGTGGTCGGCGAGAGCCGCGTCGAAATCACTCGCTTCGTTGTGCATCCAGGCGCGCGTGCCCAGAACGGCTGCCAGATCCAGGGGGTCGAACGGGCGCGCGTTGCGGGTCAGCTCGACGGCCCGCGTCTGCAGCGCGATCCCCTCCCGCTTTCTTCCTCGGTGCACGAGGATGGCTGCCTTGCGGCCCAACATCGACTTGAGGGTCGTCACGTCGGGTTCGGGCAGCGCCTCGACCATGGCGAGGGCGTCGTCGTAGGCTGCCTCGGCCTGGTCCCACTTGCCGTCGTTCTTCAATGCGGTCCCGGACGACGCCAGCGCCTGGGCGATACGCAGATCACCGGGAGGCAGCAGGCGACGGCGGATGGCCAGGGCCTCCTCTGCCCGACCGACCCTGAGCAGCAGCCGCGCCCACTCGAGTTCGTCGCGGATCGGCTCCGACTCGAACAGCTCGAGGGCTCGTCGATTCAGGGGGCCCGTCTTGCTCGACTGACTGAGCATCGAGTATCCGCGCGACAGCGTCTCGAGGATGCGGCGCTCCTCGGTGGGTGAATCGAACTCCGCGTTCCCGAAGAGCTCCACCCAGTTGTCGAGCCTGCGTTCCAGTTCCAACGCCTCGGGCGTGCCCGGGGACAGGTGCGGGTTGGCTTCGAACAGGCCGAGCGCCGCCAGCATCAGCGCGTGCTTGTCCTCGCTCTCGCGGAGGACGCGGTCGAGCATGATCCGGTCCCGCACGATCGCGGCGCCGAGGAGCAGCAGCAGCAGCGCGCCGAGGGCGACGCCGACCGGATTGCGACGGATGAACTTCGTGCTGCGGTAGACCAGCGTGTCGGGTCGCGCCATCACGGGCATGCCGGCGAGGTGGCGATGCACGTCGGCGGCGAACTGGTCGGCGGAGGCGTAGCGGCGCTCCGGTTCCTTGCGCAAGCCCATCAGGACCATGTTGTCGATGTCGCCGGACAAGCGGCGGCGCAGGGCGTCGGGGTGGGTCCCGCGGGCGGCGGCGGCGGCAGGGGCGTCCCAGCCGTCGTCGGCACCGGAATCCGGCGCGAAGGCACTGCTGGGAGGTGCCGGGTCCTCCTCACAGATACGGCGGATGACCTCGTGGGTGGAGCGGGTGCCCGCCTCGAACGGTCGTCGGCCGCTGAGCAGCTCGTGCAACAGGACCGCCAACGAGTACACGTCGGTCGACGTGGTGACGAGCTCGCCGCGCAGTTGTTCGGGGCTGGCGTGCTCCGGGGTCATCACCCGGATGGTGGTGGCGGCCACGTCGACTTCCGCTTCGAGTGCCTTGGCGATGCCGAAGTCGAGCAGCTTGGGTTCGCCGTCGGTGGTCACGAGGACGTTCGCCGGCTTGATGTCGCGGTGCACGATCAGATTGGTGTGGGCGTGGTGGACTGCGGCGCACACCGACTCGAAGAGCGCCAGGCGTTCGTCGACGCCGAGTCGGCGATCGTCACACCAGGTGTCGATGCGCTCGCCTTCGACGTACTCCATGACCAGGTACGGCTGGCCGTCGGCGGTCGTGCCTCCGTCCAGCAGGTGGGCGATGTGCGGGTGGTCGAGGGCCGCGAGGGCCTGGCGTTCACGGGCGAGGCGCTCGCGATCCTCCTCGGTTGCGCCGCCGGTCCGCACGAGTTTCAGCGCGACCTGCTGTTCGTAGGCACCGTCGGCCCGTTCGGCCAGGTAGACGATGCCCATGCCGCCGACGCCGATCCGTGCGGTGGTGCGCCACGGCCCGAAGCGCTTCCCGAGGCGGTCCTGGTCCGCGGCCGGGTCGGGAGTGCCGGCCGCGTCCGCCGCCTCCGCTGCGCCGGCTTCGACCACGCTCTCGAGCACGCCGTCGGCGCGGGTGTCCGCGGCCAGCAACGCCTCGACCTCCGCGCGCAGCGTGGCATCGTCGGCGCAGCGATCGTCCAGCAAGGCGTGCAGTGCGTCGGTGTCGAGCCCGCAGGCGTCCTCGAAGATGGCCTCGACACGGGTCCAGTCGACGCTCATCAGGTCGTCCCCGCGCCGTCGGCCCCTTCGAGTCCGCCGAAGAGCGCCTTGTGCAGCCACGCCCGGGCGAAACGCCACTCGCGTTCCACCGTCGCCCGCGAGATGCCGAGGGCGCGCCCCACGTCCTCGTTCCCCAGGCCGGCGAACAAGCGCAACTGCGCGACCCGCGCCTTGCGCTCGCCCACGTGCTCGAGCCGGTCGAGTGCCTCGTCGAGGGCCAGCAACGCGTCGGGTGTCGCCGTGGACACAGGCTCGATGTGGTCGAAGTCGACCCGCCGCGCCGAGCCGCCGCGCTTGGCGGCACGACGCCGGCGGGCGTGGTCCACCAGGATGCGACGCATGCAGGTGGCCGCCACGGCGTAGAAGTGGCCGCGGTCAGACCAGGCGATCTCCTCCATGCCCACCAGCCGCAGGTAGGTCTCGTTCACCAGCGCCGTGGGTTGCAGGGTGTGCCCGGCGGCCTCGGTCTGCAGCATGCGCGCCGCGTGCCGACGCAGCTCGCCATACACGTGCGGCATGAGTCGGTCCAGGGCGCCTGCATCCCCGTCGCGCGCCTCCTGCAGGAGACGCGTGACCTCGCGCGTCGGCTCGTCTCTTCCCATGGGGCGCATCATCGCATGGGAGGGCAAGACGTGGGAACTCGTGCTCGGGCAGGGCCTCAGCCCAGGAGCTGGGGAAACTGCGCCTGCAGCGCCAGCACGAGCATCGCCTCCGCCTGGGACGACAGGCCGAACTCGTCGGACGTGGCGAAGAGGGCGTCGGCGAACCGGCCCCAGAGCCAGGCTTCCATGGCGGCCTTCAGCGTCGAGGTCATCGGGAGCTGCCCGAGGTTGGCCTGCACGTACTGCGTGCTCGCGCCCTGGAAACCGAGCGCGTGGGCCAGGCGCACCTGGAGCGCGTCGGTGAAGCCGGAAGCCGTGCCCACACCGAGATCGGGGAGCGTGGCCAGGATGCCTCGCAGCATGTTGCTGCCGTTGCCGTCGGGGCCGTGCATGGCCAGGGCGAATGCAGACAGGCTGGGATCGAACCACGGGTTCACGAAGTAGCTGCCGATCACGGGCCCGTCGTAGTCCCTGCAGTCGCAGTCGTCGGGTACGTAGACACGCAGGTACACCACCTCGGGCTCACCCTCGGCGTTGACGGTGTGGGCTTCGATGCGCACAGGGCGATAGCTGACGGGGATGCAGTTCAAGTCGCCGGTGACCAGGGCGCTGATGCAGATGCCCGCGCACTGGCCCACGCTGACGTTCGGGTTGGCGTTGGGGATCCCGTCGCCGTCCGGATCGCCCACGCCGCCCAGCCACGGCACCGTGTAGATGTCCGGGCCCAGCTCGTCCGCCAGGACCTCCACGACCTCCACCTGGCACAAGGGCAGCACCTCGGCCGCGAACTGCCGTCCGTCCAGGGGCAGCTGGGCACGGGCGCCCGCCGCACACAGGCCGGCCAGGGCGAGGGAAGCGGTTGCGATGGTGATCGACTGCATGGCACGTCTCCGCTGGGTGGAGGCACCGGCGCGTCCGGTCGTCCGCGGTCCAGCCCTCGGACTCGCGCCGCGTGCTCACAGGGAAGAACGCACTGAGCTCACCGAGCCCAAAGTGAATTCCGGGGCGATCCGGGCCCTGGGGGCCTGGAACGGCCCGGGCACGTGCTGCACCCGCCTCGCTGGCTGGCCCATGTGCGCGACGTGGCCTAGACTTCGGGATCACCCGCGGCCAGGCCATCCCTCGCCACACAGATCTGACACCATGCCGAAACACCTGGCGACGACCCTCGTCGCCCTGATGCTCGCCGTTTCCAGCGGCGTCGCCCAGGATTGCTCCACGCTCGAGGCCGGCTTCGACGGCACCCTCGAGAGCGGAGGGTTCTTCAGCCTCGAACTCACCGACTCGACTCCGAACGGGGTCGTGGTGTTGCTGATCGACGGCGCGGCGTTCGTCGTCGGCCAGGCCGACGCGAGCGGGAGCTACAGCTTCGCGACGCTGGTCCTGCCCGCCGTGCTTGCGGCGTTGCCGAGCCCGACGGTCGCGTTCCAGGTGGTCGTGCCGGGCGGCGGCGGCGGGTGCGTCTCGAACGTGGTCGAGCTGACCTTCGAGAGCGAACTCGATGTCGCGTGTTCGGGGTCGTTGCTGGTGGTCCAGGAGGCCCTGCCGGCCAACGTCAGCGGGATCGCGCGTCACGGCGCCGTGGCGACCTTCGGGTTGTCGCTGGCGGAGAAGTGGAAGATCCCCGAGGTCGACGGCCGGCCGAAGATGTGGATCTGCGGGAGCGACCTCTACCAGTTGCGCACGCTCGCCCGCTGGCCGGACGGATCGGTGCGCTGGGCCCTGGTCGACATGCGTGTCGACCTCGAGCCCGGTGAGGTCAAGTCCGGTCTGTCGATGGTCAGCGGCGGCGCGGGGATCTCCGGCCAGCCGTTCATCGCCGACACGAACGGGTCGCTGATCACGCTCGACACCGGTCCCATGCAGGCAAGCGTGTTGACGTCGGGCTTCAACATCGTGGACCGCGTCGTGGTCGACGGCACCGAGCTCGTGGCGCCGGGCACCAGCCCCGGCATCGTCGCCTGGGGGGCGGCGGGCCAGGCGCTCTCCGTGGCGCCGGGTGCGAATGTCTGGATCGAGGAGAACGGTCCCGCCCGTGCGGTGGTGCGTGTGGACGGAAGCCTCGAGACCGCAACCGGCGCCGACGTGCTCGACTTCACCTGCCGCCTGACGGCGCGGGCGGACTCCACGGCGCTCGAGGTCACCTTCACCGTGCGCAACGCGAACCTCCAGCGCCCGCAGCACACGGTGGTCGAAGGCATCGAACTCTGGATCCAGGTGCAGCCGGGCAGCGCGCCCGCGGGCCGGCTGGCGCGCCACGACGGCGTGCAACTCGTAACGCTCGGTCCGGGCAAGAGCGCCCACCTGTTCCAGGCCTACTCCGAAGCTCCGACGCTCGGCGTGACCGGCGAGGGTCCCGGCTACAAGCCGCACATCCCGAAGCTGCCCAACGACCTGCCGGCGGATCAGGGCTACCGCATCGTGTGCGACGGCGAGGCGGTCTTCAGCACCGGCAACACGAGCCTCTTCCCGCCCTACGGCTACGTCGATCTGTCCGGGAGCGCCGGCGGTGTCACCGCGGCCATCCGCCAGATGCCCTACTTCTGGCCGGCCGCGCTCGAGCTGACGGGCGACGGCCTGGTGGGTGCCGGTGTGTTCACCCGTCGCAACGCCTGGCCCTACACCTTCGTCTGGCGCCAGCACGAGAGTCGCAGCGTGGTCTTCTCGTTCCGCTCAGGTCCGCCGAGTGCTGCGGCGGGGGCTGCCGCCCTGGCCGCCCGGGAGTTCGCGTACCCGGTCGCCGGTCGCTACGCGAGCTACCGTCACTACAAGAACACCGACGGCGTCCCCTACGACCTGCTCAACCTCAACCAGCAGAACCACGCGTACATCTTCATGGGGCTCGGCCACACCGTCACCGTCCACAACAGCGATGTGGACGTGACGCGCTTCCTGGCCGCCCACCAGACCGGCGGCGCCAACAACTACGCCAGCATCGAGACCGCGCTCGTGGGCGAGTGGCTGCGTCACGGCCACGGCGGCCAGTACCTCGAGGGGCTGGACCTGGCGCTGTACAAGAGCGAGTGGCAGATCCTGCGCAGCGACGGCTTCCACGACGCCGCCGACCCGGGGCCGATCAACGAGCAGATCCCGCACTCGGATGCCTTCCCGGGCGACGCGGAGCACCGCTATCGCGAAGGCATCGTCCTGGCCTACCACCTCACCGGTGACGAACGCTTCCGCGACGCGCTGCTGGACGAAGCCGAGATCCTGTCGAGCATCAACCTGTCGCCGCAGGAACGTTCGATGTACCAGACCCTGCGCGCCCTGGCGGTGGTGGCCGACTTCACCGGCGACGCGAGCCTGCTCGACGTGCTGCGCCAACGCATCGCCTACGTGAGCGAGCCGACCATCAATGTGCACACGGCCGACTCGGGCTGGGGCTGGGAGGCCGCTCCCGATCAGGGTCTGCGGCGCTACTTCGCCAACTCGACCCAGAACTCCTCGGAGAAACCGCCGGGTGAGAACTTCCAGGCGCGCGGTTTCATCTCCGCCAGCCTGGGGCCGTTGGGCTTCTGGCACGCGTCGCGGGTGCTCGGCGACGCGGAGTCCGCAGCCCAACTCGCGCGCGGACGCATGCGCGACCTGGCCTATTGGACCAAGGCCGAGCTGTTCCCCTTCCAGCCCGACCCCGCCGATCGACGCACCGTCTACTCGTACGCCATCGGGCTGCAGCAGTACACATCGATGCAGAGCAGCGTCTCCCACCCGTTCCTGATGGGCATGGCCGAGGCGTTCCTCGACACGGGCGACGTGAGCTACCTGAACAAGGGGCTCGAGCAGATCGAAGCGTTCAAGGCCGTCGACCAGCTCGAGGGCTACGACGACAACATGTACGACATCGACACGCGCCTCGACTGCCAGCACTTCCTGTCGATCTACCTCGCGTACAAGCTGGCGGGCGGCGAGTAGACGGGGCGCAGGCGCGGCGATTCGGCGCGGGGTGCCGGGAGCGCGTCGCGGGGCGGCTCGGGTCGATACCACGTCGCGACTCGCTGCGGCGCGGAGCGCCGTTGACGGTGCCTCCGATCCGTCCGAGAATCACGGCAGGCTCCGGACGGAGCGCCGGAGGGCGGCGCAGGTCCGTGGGGTGGGGCGAGTGGCGCCCTGCGTGGGCGCACGGAGGATTGCTGCATGGCTCGAGGCGAACGACCGGTTGGCGGATGGGTTGACGGTGTGCACCGCGCGGCCCTTGGATTGCTCGGCGTCCTGGTGTCTTCGTCGGTGGGCGACGCCTGTGCCCAGGTGTTCGACTTCACGTCACCCGCACCTGTGATCGCGGTGGGCGACTCGCCCAGGGGAGTGGCGGTCGCCGACTTCGATGGCAACGGCGTGCCGGATCTGGCCACCGCCAACTTCAACTCCGACGACGTCACGATCCTGTTGGGCCTCGGCGGCGGGAGCTTCGCGGCGCCGGTCACGATCGGTGGGGGAAACGGCCCGTCGTCCCTGGTGGCGGGCGACTTCGACGGTGACGGCACGCCCGACCTGGCCATCGCGAGCCGCTACGCCAACATCGTCCTGATGCAGATCGGGCAGGGTGACGGCAGCTTCGCGGTCGGCAACGGCATGGCGATGAGCAGCGGGCAGGTGCCATCCCCGGTGTCGGTCGCGGCGGGCGACATGGATGGTGACGGCGACCTGGATCTGGCGGCGGCCAACGCCGGCGACCACACGCTGGGTGTGCGTCTCAACTACGGCAACGCCTACTTCGATCAGCCGGTGACGTACGCGGCCACGGGCTCCTTCCTCTCGACCGTGCTGCTGGCCGACGTCGACGCAGACGGCGTGCTCGACCTGCTCTCGAGCGAATCCGCACCGGCGCAGCTCACGCTGCGCCTTGGGCTCGGTGGGGGCGTGTTCGGTGCGGGACTGCCCTCGATCACCGGGAACAGCCCCCGGACCATCGCGGTGGGTGACCTCGACGGAGACGGTGCACGCGATCTCGTCACGGTCAACGACTCGGACGACGAACTGGCCGTGTTGCTCGGCCATGGCGACGGCACCTTCGACGCCGCGGTGACGTATGCCGTGGGCGAGTTCCCGGTCGGCGTGGTGGTGGGCGACTTCGACGGCGACGGCGTGGGCGACCTGGCCACGGCGAACGCGATCGGCAACAGCGTCTCGATCCTGCGCGGCCAGGGCGACGGCAGCTTCGCCGCCGCCGAGACGTTCGCGGCAGGAGGTGGCGCCTTCGCTCTCGCCGCGAGTGACCTCGACGGCAACGGCTCCACCGATCTGGTCGTGGTCGATCTCGACGACGACGCGCTGACGCTGCTGCTGAACCTGGTGACGCCCGTCTGGCAGGGGCTGGCCGAGACCTCGTCGTCGGCTCTGGCCGGCACACACGCCGAGCCGCGCATGTCCGCCACGGGCAGTCTGCTTCCCGGCGACCCGCTCGAGATCTCCCTCACCAACGCACTGGAGAACACGACGGCCTGGCTCACCGTCGGGTTCGCAGAGCTGAACGCCCCGTTCAAGGGCGGCACGCTCGTGCCGGACATCAACCCGCCCGGCTTCGTGCTGCCCCTGCCCACCGGTCCCGCCGGCGCGATCACCATCAACGCCACCTGGCCCGCAGGCGTTCCGTCCGCCTTCACGACCCACTACCAGTACTGGATCAGCGACCGCGCCGGCCCCGTCGGCTTCAGCGCGAGCAACGCGATCGGGGGCACGACGCCGTGATTCGGGTGGAGTCGGCGACAGGGCGCGTCGCGACGGTCGATATCAACCTGATGCAGGCGGCTTGGTTGGAGCAGGCAGCGACGGGCGCTGCGTGTCCGTCATGTGCTCGCGGGTGACGCCCTGTGCCTAGCGCCACTCACCACTGAGCACGAAGGCGCCCCAGGTGGCGGGGAGCGTGGCGCCGACGTCGGTGCGGTTGCGTTCCAGCATCTCGAGCTGTGCCGCGCGCAAGGCGGCGTGGCGCGGCAGCCCGCGTTCCCACAGGTTGGCGTAGAAGCTGGACATGAGCTGGGCGGTGCTGTCGTCGTCGACGGCCCAGAGGGATGAGACCACGGTGCGCGCGCCGGACGTGCGGAAGGCGCGGCGCAGGCCGATCAGGCCCTCGCCCGATTGAGCGCGACCGAGTCCCGTCTCGCAGGCCGAGAGCACGACGAGTTCAGTGTGGGAGAGGTCGAGCCAGGCGACTTCCTCGGTGGTGAGGTAGCCGTCGTCGCCGGCGTCGTCGCGGCGCGGTGCACTCGCTCCCGCGCACACGAGGCCGGAGAGCAGTCCGGCGGGGAGTTCGACGCTGGTGGTCGTGACACGCGGGCTCTGGAGCGGAGCCGACGCTCCGGCCATTGACGGCGCGCCCGGTGACAAGGTGTTCCGTGACAGCGTGCCCAACGAGAGCTTGCCTTGCGAGAGGGGCTCGCCGCCGCGCCCGCGATCGCTCGTGGACTCGGCCTGCACGCGTTGCCAGAGCGACGCGAAGCCCTCGGGCTCGAAGAAGCCGTGGGTGGCGAGGTGCAGCACGGCGTGTGTGGGCGCGGCTCGCTGCAGGGCAGTTTCGCTCGCGTCCGCGCCGGTCAGGGCCAGGCGTCGACCGTCCGGCCAGAGCCGCGCGTGCAGCGCGTCGATCGCCTCGACCTCGCGGCGGGTGCCGGGCAGCGCGGACCAGTGTTGGACCCTGTTCGCGCCCGTCGTCGCTGCGCCAGGGGCCAGGGCTTCCGAGATCTGGGCTTCGGAGGTCCGCGCGTCGGAGAGCGGGGCGTCCGAGGGCTGGGTGCCGGCGAGCTGAGCGTGGCGGTCCCCGCGCGCCTCGGGTGCGGTCTGGAAGTCCACGTCGCCCAGCACGAGCAGGGAGTCGAACGGTTCGCGACCCGCCGGTGGCGGTGCGGCCAGCCATGCGGGGAGCGCCGTCACGTCCTGCACGTAGACGAAGGCCCGGTCCTCGATCAGGTAGCGACCGTCCGCCCCCACGAGGATCTCGAACGGCAGCGTGCCCAGGGCGCCGTCGGGAGACACGAGCACGGTGTCCACGCCGTCGAGGTGAGCTGCGATGGGATCCCACAGGCGTCGTTCCAGGTGCCGCGACGCGTCGGTCGCCGGGCCTTGCACGGAGGCGAGCGTCACCCCGCGCCCGCTCGCGCGACCGGTCGCCACGGAGGTGAGCCGTTCGCGCAACGGTTGCTCGATGTCCTCGATGGGCCCGAGGTCGACGCGCGTGACCCGGGCTCCGGCCGCGCGGGTGATCCACGCTCCGAGCCGACGCTCGCGGGGGAAGTCGTCGGCGCTGTGGCCGGCTTCGGTGTGACCTGCGCGCGTCTCGCCGTCCGCAGGGCCGTCCGCAGGGCCGTCCGCAGGGCCGACCGCTGTGTCACCTGCTGCGCCCAGCGCGTAGCCGTGGTGCACGAAGAGGTCCAGGACCGCCGTGTCCGGGGGCAGGGCGTCGCGCAGCGTGGTCCATGCAACTCGAGCTGGCGGAGGCACGGCGCTGACGTGCGCCCGCAGCTCGCGCTCGATGTCGCCTCGCTCGACGGCCAGTCGGGCGAGTTCCTGGTCGCTGTCCTCCGTCGGGGGCGCCGTGGCGAGTCGCGACAGGCGGGCCACCACGCGGCGCAGTCGCCCGGCCAGCGCGGCCGATTCGTCGTCGAGGCCTTCCAGGGTCCGGCGTCGCCCACCGACGAGCACGCGGCCGACCTGCCCCTTCCAGGCCATGAGCGCTTCGTAGGCCTCACGCGACGTCACGTCGTCCTGCAGTCCGCCCGCCACGTCGAGGCGCAGTTCCAGTGCGTCGCGGAACTTGGCGAGCGTGCGGTAGGCCTCTTCGGGAGACTGCCCGGTCAGGGTCGCGTCGACCCAGGCGCGGGCACGGTCGGTCTTGTCCAGGTGCTCGGCCGCTTCGCGCAGGCGGCGCTGTTCCACGAGTTCGATCACGACGTTGTTCCAGGCAGCGTTCGTGTCGAACGCATCAGGACCGAACAGGGCCTCGGCGACGTGTGCTGCCTGCTCCGCGGTCCGCAGCGCGGCCTGCCGGTCCCCGCTCGCTCGCTCGACCCGTGCGATGTCGGTCAGGATCTGGACCTGGTCGATGTGGAACCCGCCCTCCGGTGCGAGGGCCTCGGCGATGCGCTGGGCCCGTTGCAGCGCCACGCGTGCGCCCTCGAGGTCACCGCGCTCGCGCAGCAGGCGACTGGACGAGGTGAGCACGAGACCCAGCTCGCGGTCATTCTCGCCGCCGTGTCGCTCACGCAGTTCGACGGCCTGGGCGAACAGCGTCGCAGCTTCCTCCTCCCGGCCTTGCTGGTGGCGCATGGTGGCCAGGTCGGCCAGGGCCAGGGCGAACTTCGGCTCCCTGTCGTGGAGCGCCGACTGCATGATCTCCACGCTGCGTTCGGCGTGCTCGGCGGCGCGTTCGCCGTCGCCGGCCAGCCAGAACAGGTTCGCGAGGGCGTCGTGGCCCATGGCCACGCTGCGATGTTCCGAGCCCAGCGTCGCCTCGGTGATCTCTAGGGAGCGCTCCATGTGGCCGCGGGCGCCCGGCCAGTCGCCCAGCTTCAGCAGCGTGAGCGCGAGGTTGTGGTGTGCCCGGGCGGTGGAGGACGACGAGCCGGCCCCCCGTTCGATGGCGAGAGCACGCTCGAGCAGCACGCCGGCCTGCGCATGGTCGCCGCGATCGTGCAGCACGCCGCCCAGGCGGTCCAGCGTCTCGGCGGTCTCGGGGTGCTCGCCGCCGAGGGTCGCCTCGCGCACGGCCAACGAACGACGCAACAGGGCTTCGGCCACGTCGGCATGGCCCTCGATCGCGTTGAGCCGGGCGAGCATGTCGAGCGTCTCGCACAGATCGGGGTGTTGGCCGCCCAGCCAGTGCTCACGCAGGGCCAGCGTGCGTTCGAGCAGCGGGCGCGAGAGGTCGTACTCGCCGCGGAGTTGGTGCAGGGTGGCCAGGTTGTGCAGCGGGTGGGCGATGTCCAGGGAGTCGGAGCCGGCCAGGCGCTCGTGAGCAGCCACGGCCTCCCGCAGATGGGCCTCGGCCGCGTCGAGTTCGCGCAGGTCCATCAGCAGCGTGCCCAGGTTCGAGTGCACGCGGGCCACGTAGGGGGTATCGGGGCCGAGCGTGCGCCGCATCAGCTCCAGCGAACGCTCGAACAGCGGCCGCGCCCCTTCGAGGTCGTGCATGGCCTGCAGCACCATGGCCAGGTTGCTGAGACTCACGGCTGTCTCGGGGTGTTCACCGAGGACCTGCTCGCGCAGGGCCACGGCCCGTTCGAGCAGCTCTCGGGCGCGCTCCAGTTGGTTGAGCTCCCGGGCGACGACGCCCATGTTGTTGATCAGCGAGCTGTAGTTCGGGTCGTCCGGGCCGATGGCCTGGTCGAAGATCGGTCGCGCCTGCTCGTACAGGGCTGCGGCCTCGGCGAAGCGTCCCTGGTGCTGGCGCAAGGTGCCGAGGTTGTTGAGCGATGCGCCCAGTTCGGCGGAATCGGCGGGCATGTTCGCCTGGCGCAGGCGGAGCGAGCGGGTCCAGTGTTCGTCGGCTTCGTCGAGGCGTCCACGGGCGAGCAGTTCGTTGCCCAGCCAGTCGAGCCACAGCGGGAAGCGCTGATCGTCGGCGCCGAGCGTGGCTTCGACGACTTCGATCCGGCGGAAGAGGTCGGCCAGCTCGGCATCGGCCTGGCCGCGCGGATCGAGCGCCAGCGGGGCACCCTCGGTCACGAGCAACTCGTAGGGGCCGCGCTGACCGTGCAGTGCGCAGGCGTCGACGCGATAGGTCGTGCCCGCTCGCAGCTCGGCCACGATGCGCGCGTGGGTCTGGAGCAGGCCGTCGTCGTCTTCGCCCAGCACCTCGCCCGCGTCGTCGCGCAGGACGAGGTACGCGTCCGAGAGGTATGCCCGTTGCTCGACGCGGTAGACGCCGTCCGCGGGCACGGCGAGTTGCCAGGTGTCACCGACGACGGGCTGGGGGGCGTAACCGGGGTGTTGCAGGCCGGGGCTCGTCACTACCGGGTCGTCGTTGTCGAGCGTGCCCTCGACGGTCTTGCCGACGGGTAGGGCGGGTGCTGCCTCGCCGGGCGTGGCGACGGATTGTTGCGCCTGCTGCGTGGGGCCGATCGCCGGAGTCGTTGCAACCGCCGTCGGCGATCGGGCGACGGCGGTGCCCGCGCCGGCCCCGAGCGCGAGCCCGACCGCGACCAGCCCGGTGAACAGCCCGGCGAGCCGGCTGTGTTCGACCGGTCCGCTGTGCATGGAAATGCCCTCGCTTCCCCTTTCTCCCCGGAACCGTCCCGATCGGCTCCCTTGCGCTCACGCCGAGACTACCACGGGCGAGCGCCGCCCGGCCGGCGTCACCACGGGACTCGGAAACCTCGGTTAGGATCACCCCGAGAGGGAGCCGGTCGCCTGGGGGCACCGGCGCTGCGAGGAGGAAGAGGATGAGTGACGCGACGCGTCTGTGGTCCACCGGTCTGTGCGTTCTGTTGCTCAGCGGTGTCGTCTCGGCTCAGTCGGTGATCCGTGTCGATGCCGATGCCGTGGGCGCGAACGACGGCACGAGTTGGGCCGACGCCTTCTTGTTCCTGCAGGACGGGTTGGGGGCGGCTGCTGCCGGCGATCAGGTGTGGGTCGCGGAAGGCACCTACGCACCGGACCGCGGGGCCGGCTTCATCCTGGGTGAGCCCAACCAGAGCTTTCAGCTCGTCGCGGGAGTCGAGCACTACGGCGGGTTCGACGGGAGCGAGCTGACGCTGGGCGAGCGCGACCCGGACACGCACGTCACGATCCTGAGCGGCGACCTGCTGGGCGACGACATCCCGGCGGAGTACCCGGACGGGCCGTCCTACTCGGACAACGCCCGCCACGTGGTCAGCGGCAGCCTCGTGGGCAACGACACCGTGCTCGACGGATTCACCATCACGGGTGGCAACGGCGGCGGTGGCGCGGGCATGGTCAACGCGGACGGCAGCCCGACCGTGGTGGGTTGCACGTTCCACCGCAACACCAACCTGAGCAACGGTGGGGCCGTGTCCAACACGTCGCCGACGCAGCCGCACACGACACCGCGGTTCGTGGATTGCGACTTCACGGAGAACTCCGCCGCGAATGGCGGTGCCGTGTACGCCAATCTCAGTGATTCCGAGTTCGTCGACTGCACCTTCGATCTGAACTTCTCGAGGGCTGGGGCCAACGGTGAAGGCGGCGCCGTGAAGATCCAGGCCCAGGCCTTCGGTGGCCCTTACAGCATGCCCGTGTTCCAGGGTTGTGTGTTCACGAACAACACGGCCGGGTACGGCGGTGCGCTGGCGCTCTTCGACGCCGAGGCCGTCGTGACCGATTGCCAGTTCTCCGGCAACACGACCGTGGGGCAGCCGGTCTTCCTCGTCGACGCCGGCGGAGGAGCGGTGCTCCTGGATGGCAGTGGGAGCAGCGCCTTCGTGGATTGCAC
The DNA here is from genome assembly GCA_029259695.1 of Planctomycetota bacterium. Lineage (GTDB taxonomy): Bacteria > Planctomycetota > B15-G4 > B15-G4 > B15-G4 > OFTM49. The sequence continues at coordinate 9,619 of JAJDEQ010000032.1, read as the reverse complement.
GTTCACCGGCAACACGTCCGCGACGTCCAACGGAGCCGTGGGGCAGGGGACGGCGAGCGTGTCGACCTTCACCCGTTGCACGTTCACCGGCAACGAGGCCTTCGACGGCGATGGCGGGGCGATTGGTGTGGTGATCACGTCGATGGGTGTCGGGAGTGACTTCGAGTCGTGCGAGTTCACCGACAACGTGGCCAGCGGAATCGGTGGCGCTGTCAATGGATTCAACAGCCTGGTGTCCTGCATCTTCACGTCCAATGACGCGGCGAATGGTGGGGCAGGAACCGGTGGTGGCACCGTGGCGAGTTGCGTGTTCCGCGACAACACGGCGACCGGCGCCGGCGGAGCGCTGTTGAATGCCAGAACCGTGACCGGCTCCCTGTTCGAGACGAACGTGGCGGGGGGTGACGGCGGGGCCGGCACCCGCGGCGAGTGGTTTCGCTGTCGGTTCGTGGGCAACATGGCCGGCGGTGTCGGCGGCGCTCTCGATGTCGACGGGGGCCCGGCCAACGACGTGGTGAGCTGCGAGTTCATCGGCAACCAGGCCCAGTCAGGCGGCGCGCTGCGTGTGAACGTCGCGTTCCAGTTGGTGAACTGCACGCTGGTCGGCAACACAGCGACGGCTGACGGCGGAGGGCTGCTGGTCGAGGAGCTGATCGGCAAGTCGATCCACAACTCCATCCTCTGGGGCAACGTGGATGCGGGCGGCATCGACGAATCGGCACAATTGCACATCGACATCACGGCCACCGATCCGCTGATCACCTACACGACCGTCGAGGGATGGACGAGCACGCTGCCGGCGACCCAGTCCGACGGTGTCGATCCGCTGTTCCTCGATCCCCTCGGTCCGGACGTGACGGCCGGCACGATCGACGACAACCACCGCCTGAGCGCCAGCTCCCCGGCGATCGACTTCGGGGACAGTGACGCGGCGGCGGGTCAGAGCACCGACGTGGCCGGCCAGCCTCGCTTCGTCGACGACGAGGAGACGCGCGACATGGGGGCGGGCATGCTGCCCATCGTCGATCGCGGCGCCTACGAGTACCAGGACTGCAACGACAACGACGTGCCCGACACCCTGGACGTCGGCACGACGAGCCAGGACTGCAACGGCAATCTGGTGCCGGACGAGTGCGATATCAGCGCGGGGACGAGTGCCGACTGCAACAGCAACGGCATCCCCGACGAGTGCGACATCGCCCTGGGTACCAGCGACGACTGCAACGCCAACGGGATCCCCGACGAGTGCGAGCCGGACTGCAACAGCAACGGCCTCCCGGACGCCTGCGACATCACCGCGGGCACGAGCCAGGACTGCAACGGCAACGGCATTCCCGATGAATGCGACATCGCCTCGGGCACGAGCCAGGACTGCAACACCAACGGGATCCCCGACGAGTGCGACTTCGCGGTCGGCACGAGCCTCGATTGCGACGGCAACGGCGTACCCGACGAGTGCGACCCGGACTGCAACAGCAACGGCACCCCGGACGCCTGCGACATCACGGCCGGCAGCAGTCAGGATTGCAACGGCAATGGTGTTCCTGACGAGTGTGACATCACCTCGGGGACCAGCCTCGACTGCAACACGAACGGCGTTCCCGACGCGTGTGACATCGCCGTCGGTACGAGCCAGGACTGCAACGGCAACGGCGTGCCCGACGAGTGCGAGCCCGACTGCAACGGGAACAGCATTCCCGATGCCTGTGACATCACCTCGGGCACCAGCGAGGACTGCAACGGCAACGGTGTCCCCGACGAGTGCGACATCGTCGGCGGCGGCAGCGAGGACTGCAACGCCAACGGGATCCCCGACGAGTGCGAGCTGGACTGCAACGACAACGACGTCCCCGACGACTGCGACATCAGCCTCGGCACGAGCCTGGACTGCAACAGCAACGGCGTCCCCGACGAGTGCGAGACCGACTGCAACGGCAACGGCGTCCCCGACGACTGCGACATCGCGCTGGGCACGAGCCTGGACTGCAACGGCAACGGTGTGCCCGACGAGTGCGACGTGCTCTCCGGTGCGAGCACGGACGTCAACGGCAACGGGACGCCGGACGAGTGCGAGCCCGGATTCGTCGAGGATTGCAACGGGAACCGGGTGCCGGATCTCTTCGACGTGGTGCTGGGGACCAGTCCCGACTGCAACGGCAACGGCCTGCCCGACGAGTGCGAGCTGCTGCCGGTGTACGGCGCGGCGTCGGATGCGCTCGGTCCGCTCCAGGGCGGCAGCACGCTGACCTTCGTCCTGGCCGGAGCCTTGCCTGCCCAGCCGGGGACGCTCGTGTCCCTGCGCTTCGTCGCCATCGGCGACCTCGACAGCGTGTCCGAGCGCATCGACGTGGAGGTGGGTGGTGCGCCACTCGGTTCGGTCTTCGTCGCCGGCGCCGGAGATTGCTCGGGGGATGGAGACACCGCGTCACTCAGCATGTCGGCGGCGAGCTTCAACGGGCTGTTGCCCGGAGATGTGGTCATCGACCTGAAGCCGAGCACAGCGGTTGACGCAGCGGCATGTCCCGACTCGAATGTCACCGTGATCGTGGAGTACGTGGTCGACCTCGGCGCCGTCGACTGCGACGGCAACGGAGTTCCCGACGCCTGCGACCTCGACTGTGACGGCAACGGCACGCCCGATGCGTGCGATATCGCCGCCGACGGGAATCTGGACCTGGACGGCAACGGCGTCATCGACACCTGCGAGGCCAGCGCCCAGGACGTCGTCATGAACCAGACCGTGGTGATCAATCCGGACGGTGGTGGCGAGGATCTGGTGCAGGAGGCCCTGGTCGAGCTGACGAACGCCTCCCGCACGGCGACGAACGAGACCTCGGTGATCGAAGTGCAGGGCGATCTGCATCCCACCGCGGGGGCCTTCGGCGCGCTGGGCACGTCGCTGATCGTCGAGACGGACCTCGCCGACGGCGACTTCTCGATGATGATCGTGGTGCCCTTCGACGCCGCCGGGCTCGCGGGCAGGGATCCGCTCGCCGTGAAGCTCGTGTACTACGACGCGGGCACGGACGAGTGGACGCTGGCGGTGGCCGGGAACACGGTGTCGAGCCCGGGACACCCCGGGCCGATCGGCGACGAGCACCTGCTCCAGGACGTCTTCCCCCAGCCGGTGCTGGGCGATGCGCTGTTCGCTGATCTCGGTGACTACGGCGTGTGGTGGAACTCGGGGGCGGGCATGGGCTTCGCCTGGGCCAATGTGGATCACACGACCGACTTCGCCGCCGGCATCATCAACGAGGGCGCCGACTGCAACGGCAACGACGTGCCCGACGACCAGGATCTGGCCGGCGGCAGCAGCACGGACGGCAACGCCAACGGGATTCCCGACGAGTGCGAGACCTGTCAGCAGGACCTCGGCTTCGCGGGCCCGGGTCAGGGTGTGCTGAGCATCTGCGGCGACGACCTGAGCCAGTTCGGGAGCGCGGCCACGTTCTCGATCACGGGGGCGGCGCCGAACGCGCAGGTGCTGCTCTTCGTGGGGCTCGTCAACGCGCCGACGTCGGTGCAGGGCGGCGTGCTGGTGCCCGTGCCGTGGGTCACCCTGATCGACTTCCTCTCCACGAACGGGGACGGAAGTATCGTCTTCCCGTTCGCCGGGAACGGGGGTACGCCGGTCACCGTCTTCATCCAGGCCGTCGTGAAGAACGGGCGGGTGTTCGAGTTCACCAACGCGATCGCCATGTCGATCGGCATCTGACGCGGTCGGGGACGGGCGGAGTGGCGTCGGCCCCGTCCCGCGCGAGTGTCCGCGTTCAGCGGGTCGGCAACGTCTCGCCGTCCAGGGGCAGGTGCGTCTGCAACCAGGCGCGTTGCTCGGTCGTGAGCGGCGTGTCGTCGCCGAGCAGCGGACTGCGATCGAGGGCGTCCGCGTCGAGCATCCAGTGGTAGTGGACGTGCCTGGCGTGGGGCCAGGCTGCCGCGAGCGGCGCCGGCGCCTGATGGTGGAGGTGCGCGGGGTAATTGTAGGTCGGCTCGAACAGTTCGATGTTGCGCGTCAGGCTCCAGGCGGCGACGGACAGAGCTGCCTGGCTCGAGCCCCACCAGCGACCGGTGGCGCGGGGCACGACGCCGGTGGCCGTGCGGAACGGTGCGATCTCCGGGCGTGGCACGAGCTTCGCTTCCACGCTGCGCAGGAACAGCTCGGCGCAGCGTTCGAGGATGCCGAGGCCGTTGCGCACGACCACCAGTCCGCCGTTGTAGCTGGCCTTGATGGGGCGCTCGTCGACCGCGGTCCGTTCGTCGGGCAGCACTTCGTAGTCCACGCCGCCCAACGCGCACAGTTGTCGCCAATACGGATCGAGGGGGTCTCCCGGTCCCGCTGTGCAGCAGCCCTTGTGATCGACGAGGCGGGCGCGCATGTCCACGTCCGCGGGCAGATCCAGGGCGTCGGGCTGGCGCAGGAACAGGGTGTCGCTGTCGATCACGCACAGCAGGGCGTGGTCGGTGTGCGTCGCGGCGTGGGCCCCTGCCAGCACGCGATTGGCGGGGCCGTATTCGACGCAGGCGGTGTTGAGTTCCGCGGTGATGTGCGTCACCTCGAACTCGCGCAGCACGGCCCTGGTCTCGTCGCCGACCTCGCGATCCCTGCGCGGCGAGTAGGCGTAGATCGGGGAGTTCGCGAGGCGCCCGCCGTAGCGGCGGATGCTCTCGAACAGCAGGCGGCCCTGCGGCTCGAGCACGCCGCGTTCGATGCAGGCGACGAAAGCGAGATCGACCATGGGGGTGACCATCTGTGTTCTGCTTGCGTGATACAAGGACGCCATGACCGCGGCGCCGCTGGTGATCATCGGGCACATCCGCTCCGGGACGACGGTCCTGGCGGATCTGCTGCGGGCCTACTGCCCCGAGGCCACCTCGTTCGGCGACACCGACTTCGAGGACCGCCACTTCTGGTCCGGCGTGGGCGCCCGCATCGGCAGCCCGCTCACGGGCACCCGCTGTCTGGCCGCGGGAGCCGCCGACGTCACGCCGGCAGGCCGGCGACTCGCGGGCGAGCGGCTGGCTGAACGATCCCGCGACGGTCACGTGATCACCAAGAACCCGCACCTGAGCAACAAGCTCGGCTTCGTCCGCGAGTTGTTCCCGCAGGCCCGCTTCGTGCACCTCGTGCGCCAGGACCTGTCGGTGATCGCCAGCACGAAGCGGCGCTTCCACGATTCTCACGGCGGGGCGAACGCCTGGGAGTCGCCCTTCCTCTACTACTGGCCGGCGGACGAACACCTGCCGTGCTGGTGGTCGGTTCCCGTAACGGATGGACTCCAGGGCGGCGCCGGCGCCGCGCCGCCGCCCGACCACGAGGAACCGGCGCGGTTCCTGGCCGCCCATCCCGACGGGACCCGTTACGTGCCCGGTGACGGCTTCGGCCGCCTGGCCGAGAGCTGGGTGCGGATCAACGCGGGGATCGTTGGCCAACTGGGCCGGCTCGCCGATCCGCACGCCTGCCTGCACGTGAACTACGCCGACCTCGTGGACGACCCGCGCACGGTGCTGGGTGAGGTCGCGCGGTTCGCCGGAGTGACGGTGACGGATCCCCATGGGGTTCCGGTGCGGCTGGATGCCACGCGAAGTCAGGCGTGGCGCGGGGCCCTGGACCTCGACGAGCAGGCCACCTGTGCCGCCGTCCTGAACACACTCTCCGAGCAGGTCGAGTTGCTGGCACGCACGCTGCCCGGTCCGCTCTTCGCGCGGTAGCGCTCGGTTGCCGGCGCAGCGCGCCGCTGGCGGGTGGGGGCCGCGGGAGCCGCGGAGGCGATTCCCGACACCCCGGGCCATGGCCGCGGGATTCCTCCATGGGCGTCGCGGGTATCGCCGTCAGGGCGCGATGATCTGCAGGGCCGCGGACGCGGTGAGCCCCTGCGGGCCGTCGTCGTCCACGAACCAGGCCTGCAGCCAGACCTCCGAGAACGTGGGCACGCCGGCTGGCCAGCGGCCGGTGAGTTCGAGTTCGCCCTGCGCATCGAGCGCGAGGCCCGTGAGCAGCAGGTCCACCGGCGGCACGAGCAGGCCGCCGGCGAAGGGCACTTGCAGCGTGGGCGGCGCGCCGATCACGATCGACACCGGCGTCAGGGGGTCACCGGTCAGCGAGAGCGTGACGTCCGAGTTGGGTGACAGGTCGCCCGCGCCTTCCAGCCGCGGCGGCGCGTAGTCGTTCACGTTGCCCGAGAACAACAGGGCGGCCGCCGGGGGTGACACGAAGCCGTTGAACCCGGGTGCGCCCAGCAGGATGTCGGGTCGCCCGTCGCCGTCCACGTCGCCGCCGCCCGAGACGAGTTCGCCGATGGTGGCGAGGTCGGCGGCGTACCCGGGCCATTGCAGCACGAGCGACGGCTCCCCGAGGGGGCCCGAGAAGACGCGCGCTTCACCACCGTCGCCGGAGGCACCGACGACCACGTCGTCGAAGCCGTCGCGGTTCAGGTCGCCGGCGCCGTCGACGGCCAGGCCGAACTGATCGAAGGTCTGGCCGGACAGGGCGAACAGCTCGTCGCCGTCGGCCGAGAAGACCCGCGCCGAGCCGGACGCGGCGGTGCCCTGATCGAAGTCGCGGATGCCCACGATCACGTCGTTGCGCCCGTCGCCGTCGACGTCGCCCGCCGACGCCGCGTCCCAGCCGAAGCTGCCGAACGGCCCCTCGCCGAAGGCCTCCCACAGCAGGTCCCCCGTGCAGCCGCTGTAGACACGGACCGTGCCGGTGGCTTGCCCGAGCATGTCGTTGCGCGGGCCCGAGCCCAGGAAGTCGGCGTGGTCGTCGCCGTCGATGTCGCCCAGGCCGTCGACGCTGTCGCCGAAGAACTCGCCGGCCGCCGCGCCCCGGAGCTCGTGCAGGATCTCGTCGGTGCGGCCCGAGTACACCAGCACCCGGCCGCCGAAGGCGGAGAAGGGGGCGCCCACCAGCACGTCGTCGTGGCCGTCGGCGTCCACGTCGCCGGCGCCTGCCACGGCGACCCTTGTCGACGAGGCACCGCGGATCGCCGCGCTGTCGTAGGTGGCCAGGACCGAGCCGTCGACACCGGAATACACCCGGACGAAGGCGGTCGAGATCTCGGGTGGTGTGCTCGCCCCGACGACGATGTCGCCCACGCCGTCGTCGTTCACGTCGCCGGCGGCGGCGACCGAGCCGCCCAGCCGGCTGCCGGGTTCACCGAAGAAGGAGTAGAAGGGCAGCGCGTCACCGGCGCGGTACACGAACACGGCACCCGCATCACGGCCGGCGCTGTCGTCGTTCGGGGCGCCGACGGCGTACTCGGCCAGGCCGTCGCCGTCCAGGTCGTCCAGGATCGCCACCGCCTCGGCGAACCTGTCCTCCGGCAAGCCGAAGTGCTGCTCCAGCAGACGTCCGTCCAGGGCACCCGGCCCTTCGACGAAGCCGATGTCCGGCTCGAACACGAGGTTGCTGAAGGTGCAGATCGTGCCGCCCGTGCCGCAGGCGATGGCCGAGGCGTCGAGACAGAGGTCGATCTCGTCCCCGGCGTTCACGTGCAGCGCGAGGGTGAGGGACTCGCCGCAGGGAGTGGGTTCGCACCACGGGTCGCTGGAGAAGGTGTTGTTGATGAAGTAGACGAGCTCGCCGTCCACCCGCACGACGAGGTTGGTGAGCGGATTGGGATCGAGCACCATCCAGTCCAGGTCCATGGACCAGACGCCCTGCTGGGGGGCCACGAGCGTCGCCCACGCGAACTCGAAGGCGTCGCCGGTGCAGGTGGTGAGGGTCAGCGTGTCGCCGGCGATCACGGCGTCGCCCGACAGCTCCCAGGGCTCGTCGTCGAAGTCGGCCAGGACGGTCGGTGCGAACAGCCCGACGCACAGCGCCAGGGCAGGCAGGTGGTTCAAACGGCAGATCATCGTGCGCAGACACGCCCGCCCACGTGCACGCCGACACTGAGCCGACCGTCCGCGGAGAACGTGAGCCTGTCGAGCTGGTCGTCGCCGGTCACGTCGAGCATGCGCACGACTTCGGGAGTGGCGGGGGCGAGCTGAGCGCTCACGCAGAACAGGCCTGCAATCAACAACTGCATGGGGGGGCCTCTGGAGGGGGACGGTCCGCTGCCCACGGCCCGTGGGCGCAGCGTAGGGCAGTGTGGGGGAACTGCACACCCCGCTTCATGTCTCGAGGGCTGGGTGCCGCGAGCGTTCGGCTCTGTCTTCGTGGCGCAGCAGGACGGACTGAGGATTGAGCGCGCGGTGGTGCAGGCCCTGGTCGTGGGCGTAGGCCAGGCCTGCGGCGACGCCGCAGGCCGTCCGTCCCTTCCGGGGAATGCGCCGGTTGTTCGCGCCTGATGGGTGACAACACCGCACTTGTCCTGGTGGGTCCCTACGGACTTGACCCGATTGCGTGCCCCGGGCCGGGCGGGCACGCTGCAGGCAAGACGAGATCGGAGACCGCACCGCCCGGGAGACATGACGCCATGCACGCGATCCGAACCACCGCCACCACCTGCCTGCTCACCCTGGCCGGAGCCTTGCTCGCCCCCGCCGCCGACGGGCAGATCGACGCCCCGACCTACATGCCCCTGAGCATCTTCTCGGTCTGGGAGATGGTCGATCCCACCACGATCGACAACGAGGAGTTCAAGAAGCCCGTCACCCAGCTCATGTCGGTCACCAAGGGCGTGGTGCGCGACGACGGCGTGGTCGAATACAACGTTCGCACCAAGATATTCGACTCGGTCAAGGACATCATCTACACCTTCGGCGTCGACGACGGCGATCTGCTGCTGTACGGCGCGCGCATCACCGCGGGCGACTTCGACGACGCCATCTCGGTGCCCAAGATCGTGTTCGATCCGCCCGTGTTCTGCGGCGACGACAACACGGTGCTCGGCAATCCCATGGCCACGCCCGTCACCGCCCGGGTGAAGGTGTCGGTCGAAGTGGGCAACGACGACTTCTCCGCCCAGGTCGACGTGATGGGCACGGTGACGGCCACCTGGAACGCGGTGGGCACGATCGTGACGCCCGCCGGCACGTTCGATGGCAGCGACCTGGCGCGCCTGAGCCTCAACTTCTTCTTCACCTACAGCTCGGACGACGACGACGTCAACGACGAGTTGCAGGGCGTCGTCACCAACAAGACGGTGCAGGGCATCATGGGCGCCAACGCCGGCTTCGTGCAGATCGACGGGGCGGGCGGCAGCCAGATGGTGCTCAACCGCGCCATCGTCTCGGGCGCCAACTGGGGCGACTTCCCGTTGCCGCTGGATGACGTCACGCACCTCGAGGTGCCCACGCCGGGGCTGTTCAGTCTCGATCGCGCCATCGACACCGTGGCCGACGGCGGCCCGGCGACCGACGGCTTCGTCACCATCAGCAGCGCCGTCCTGCGTCAGGAGCTCGGCGGCAAGCTCGGCATGACGGCCATGGTCGACGTGGCCGCGCCGGGCGCCGACGGGACCACGGCGGTGGAAGTGACCTTCAAGGGCAAGACCAAGTTCCTGCCCGACGGCGGCGCGCGCGTGACGCTCAAGGGCAAGACGATCCACGAGAACCTGCTCAAGAAGCTCAACCTGTTCGTGAAGCAGGAGGTGACCGCCGGGTCCACCGAGGTCGTCATGGGCTACAAGGCCGGCAAGGACGAGGAGGGCAACCCGATCGCAGGCGAAGTCGT
>JAJDEQ010000031.1 GCA_029259695.1 Planctomycetota bacterium | reverse complement strand
TCGCGCGGCCAGGGCGGCCGGTATGCCGGTGGTCGCCTTCCCGGCCGCCGATGACGATGGGGCGGCGCACCTCGAAGCCGGTGCGCAGCGCGTGCTCAGGAGCCTTTCAGCCCTCGATGCGGACGCCTTGGAGCAGTGGGGCGTCGACGCCTGACCGGGTCGCGCTCGGGTTCCTCAGCGTGCGTTGCGTCCGAGCGGGAACTCCCTTGAAACAAGCAGCGGGCGCCTCCCGGGGGCCCGGGAGACGCCCACCAGATTCCCCAGTAGGGGAACGAGTCAGCGGCGTCGCGTGGCCTTCTTGCGAGTCGCCTTCTTGCGCGTGGCCTTCTTGCGCGTGGCCTTCTTACGCGTGGCCTTCTTACGCGTGGCCTTCTTACGCGTGGCCTTCTTACGCGTGGCCTTCTTACGCGTGGCCTTCTTACGCGTGGCCTTCTTGCGCGTGGCCTTCTTGCGCGTAGCCTTCTTACGCGTGGCCTTCTTGCGAGTGGCCTTCTTGCGAGTGGCCTTCTTTCGAGTGGCCTTCTTGCGGGTAGCCTTCTTGCGAGTGGCCTTCTTACGAGTGGCCTTCTTGCGAGTCGTCTTCCGCTTCGCGGTCTTCCTGCGAGTCGCTTTCTTGCGAGTCGCTTTCTTCCTGGCGGCCTTCTTCGCCATGACTTTCGTTCTCCCTAAGTTTGGGCACGCAAACGAAGTGTTGGGGTCTGTTCCCCACTCACCCGCAATATCGGTGTGAGGCACGCTGAATGAAGAGCTGCGCATGCTCGCGTTGCCGTCCGCCGTGCGCGTTGCGACACGCGCGTTCAGGTTGCGACGCGTGTTGTCACGTTGTGGAGTGGTGGTGCCTTGCACGCTGTGTTTGTGGAGGGCCGTGAACAAAAAGCCCACAAAACAAGGGGCTTTCGTTACCTGCCGATCTGTCAAGGCCCTAACAGACCGTGTGGAGAGCGCCGGGCCTGAGCACGGCCGGAGACGCCCTCAGCGGCCGATTTCGCGGCAGGATATTTTTTTTTGATTTGGGCAGAATTCTTCGGCGGTTTGCCCCGATTAGGGCCCCCGTTTCGCGGGGTCGGGCAGGGCCCGTCGTTGACAATGCGGGCTGCGGATTGTTTCTTCATGCCGCGCTACGCGCCGGAGGCACCCATAGCTCAACTGGATAGAGCGTCGGTCTACGGAACCGAAGGTTGGGGGTTCGAGTCCTCCTGGGTGTACCAATCCTCCCCGCCGTCACGGCGCGTGGCGCAGTCCCGCGGGCCCTGGACGCGGGGCGCGTGACCCCGGGGGCGGGCGAGGCCGGGCCAGCGCCGCCGGAGTGGGGCCGGCGAGCCGATCAGGCCATGGAACTGGCCCTGGCCGAGGCAGAGCGCGCCGCGGGCATGGGGGAAGTCCCGGTGGGAGCCGTGATCATCGGCCCTGACGGGCGGCTCCTGGCCCGCGCCCACAACGAGACCGAGCTGCGCAAGGACCCCACGGCGCACGCGGAGCGCTTGGCGATCGAACGCGCCTGTCGGCACTCCGGCTGGACGCGGTTGCCGGAGGGCAGTCTGCTGGCGGTGACGCTCGAGCCGTGTGCCATGTGCGCCGGCGCGATCGTCCTGGCCCGGCCCAGCGCGCTGGTGTTCGGCGCTCTCGACCCGAAGGCCGGTGCGTGTGGGTCACTGCGGAACGTGGTCGAGGATCCCCGACTGAACCATCGCGTGGTGCTGCTCCCCGCTCGGCAGGCCGAGGCCTGCGGCGCCATGTTGACCAGTTTCTTCCGGGCCCGGCGAGGAAGGGTGGAAGACGGAGGCGGATCCCTATAATGCCCGGCCACGACGACACGCTGGCAGCGTGATCCGTCGTCGGCGGGAGGCGCGAGGCGCCTGCCGGAGGTGCTGGCCCGGCCGAATCGTCGGCGTCGTCCGCACCTCGATCTGGCAAGGATCTGGGCTGGAACCCGCGCGGCAACCTGGTCGCGCGGCCTTCGCGGAGAGATGACAGAGTGGTCGATTGTGCTTGCTTGGAAAGCAAGTGAGCGGGCAACCGTTCCGAGGGTTCGAATCCCTCTCTCTCCGCCACTCTTCATCCCAGCCCATTCCCGTCAGGTCCCGATGATCGGTTCGCGGTGACGCGTCTCGCCCGCTGCGCGCGGGCACGGCGCCGACTTTCCGAGCGGAGAGGTGACAGAGTGGTCGATTGTGGCGGTCTCGAAAACCGTTGTCCCGCAAGGGACCGTGGGTTCGAATCCCACCCTCTCCGCCATTGTCGCCCCGCGTGCTGAGCGCCCGCTGAGGCGAACCCGCCGGGTGCAACCCAGCTGAGCCCGCCGCGCCGCGGAGGTGGGGCCCCGGCTCGGCGCGACCGGGCCGAGGGGACGAGGTCCCGTCGCGCGGCGTCTCGGGCTTGCCCTCGTTCGCCTCCCTGGCGATGATTCACGGCTGGCGGCGTGTCGGCGTCGTGTTGACGGTGAGGTTCACCGCAAGCGGAGCGCGCGAACCGGGTCAGGCCCTGACGGGAGCAGCCCTAAGCGATGCTTCCGTTGTGTGGCGGCCTTGCTCGAGCGATCCGGCCGCCGCCTCTTCGCCGCCCCGGACCGGTGCGGCGGCCGGATGCCCCTGGCGTCGATGCGACCGGGCTCCGGTCGTGGGCCTGGGTCCGCAACGCTCCAGGACGCCCATGGTCGGCTACACGGTCCTCGCGAATCGCTACCGCCCGCACGCTTTCGACGACGTGGTCGGGCAGGGCGATGCGGCCCAGGTCCTGCGCCAGGCCATCTCCAGCGGGCGAGCGGGACATGCGTACCTGTTCTCGGGGCCGCGGGGCGTCGGCAAGACCTCCATGGCGCGGATCCTGGCCAAGGCGCTCAACTGCCTCGAGGACGAGGCCGGGGCGTTCTGCGGGCAGTGTCGCGTGTGCCGGAGCATCGACGAAGCGGGCGATGCGCTCGACGTCGTCGAGATCGACGGGGCGTCGCACAACAAGGTCGAGAACGTGCGCGATCTCATCGAGAACCTGCGCTTCCGGCCGGTCGAAGCACGCTTCCGGATCTACATCATCGACGAAGTGCACATGCTCTCGACGTCGGCCTTCAACGCGCTGCTCAAGACACTCGAAGAGCCGCCGGATCACGCCAAGTTCATCCTCTGCACCACGGAGCCGCTGAAAGTCCCGGAGACGATCCGGTCGCGCTGCCAGCTGTTCGATTTCCGGCGCCTCACGGCGGCCACGATCCGCGAGCGGCTGGCGTTCATCTGCGAGCAGGAGAGCGTGCCGGTGCCCGAGGGCCTGCTCGAGAGCATCGCGCGCCACGCGAAGGGCGGCATGCGCGATGCGTTGTCGCTGCTCGACCAGTTGATCACCTTCGGCAACGGCGAGCCCACGCTCGCCGACTACCAGCGGCTCACCGGACGCCTGTCGCCCGAGTTGCTCGTCGGGCTGATCAGCGCGGCACTGCAGGGCGACACGGGTGCGGCCCTGGAGGGGTGCGAACAAGCACTGGCCGGGGGTGCGCGGGCGGCGGATCTGCTGGAGCAGCTGACGGAGTTGCTGCAGGGGGTCCTGGTCGTGGTCGCGGGCGGCCGGGCGGTGGATCGGACCCCGGAGGAAGACGTCGTGTTGGCGGAACTCGCCGAGCGCACGAACGTCGATCACGTGGTCGCGATGCTGGACGTGTTGATCGAGGCCACCCGTCGCCTCAAGCAGCGCCACGACGCGCGGCTGGTGGTCGAGGTGGCGGTGCTCAGCCTGGCCCGGCTCCCGGTGCTCCAACCCATCGCGGACCTGCTGGCCGGTGTCGCGCCTGCCGGTGGCGTGGCGACGTCGGGGGCGAGCGGGCCTGCGAGCGGGGCCGGGCGCCGGACGTCGCCGACGCCCCGTGCTGCGCCCAAGGCCGCCGGGCGGGACACACCCAAGGCCGCCGCGCCAGACACGCCCAAGGCCGCCGCGCGGGACACACCCAAAGCCGCCGCGCCAGGCACGCCCATGGCCGCCGAGGCACCCCGTCCGGCGCAACCACCGACCCCTGCCGAGGCTGGCGGATGGCCGGTGGGCGGGACCACCGCGCCCGCTCCGGGGCGCCCCCCGGGGGCGTCGGCCCAGGCTGCACCCGAGGCGCCCACAGCCTCGTCGGAAGCCAGCCCGGCGGCGGAGGACGCCGACCCGTTCCGCGGCAAGTTGCTGGCGGAGATCGGCAAGACGTCGCGATCGCTGCGGCTCGAACTCGCTGCCTATCGCCAGATCCGTGTCGACGGGGACGAACTCCACCTGGTTCCTCCGGAAGAGGCGACCGGGGGGCTCTTCACGCTGGATCGGGGGGAGTTCCTCGAACGGGTCGGCAACGCGGCGTCCGAGGTCGCGGGGAAGCGCCTGCGGGTCAAGTTCGATGAGGCCTCGGCTGCGTCGACCCCACCTCCTGCGGCCACCGGCGACGCGGTGCAGGACGCCGTCTTCAAGGAGTGGCCGGGCGCGGAGCGCGTGGACAAGTAAGCGCTGTGCTCCGTCGGCTCGCCACCGACAGGCGGGCAGCCGCCGACGGTGGAGCGGGTCTTGGGCAGGGAACGACCCGCGGCAAGGTACGATGGTGCCCGTGGTCGTTCCACGCAGCCCGGTCCGCGCGGTGCGAACCGACGATCCACCCGACAACCCCCGGGGGC
>JAJDEQ010000004.1 GCA_029259695.1 Planctomycetota bacterium | reverse complement strand
GGCGGCGGCGAAGGCGGCGGCGGCGAAGGCGGCGGCGGCGAAGGCGGCGGTGGCGAAGGCGGCGGTGGCGGCGGCGGTGGCGGTGGCGGTGGAAGCGGCCCCAGCGAGCCGGGCGGCCCCGGCGGCAGCCCCTCCCCCTCGGTGAACATCCCGCTCTTCGTCCAGGAAGTCATCCCCGCGGGCACCTCGGGCTTCTCGCGCAACAACGCGGTGGCCACCCTGGGACTGCCCCTGCTCCAGGACTGGGGCGTGGCCGACGTGGGCGGACGCCCGGCGCTCGGCGTCGACGGCAGCAACTTCTACCAGTTCCGCACGCTCGACACCTGGCCCGACGGCAGCGTGAAGTGGGCGCTGCTCGACGTCATGGCCACCGTCCCCGCGGGCGGCATCAACGCCGACCTGACGGTCGTGCCCGGCAGCGGCGTGGCCGGCGGCGCCGGCATCGCCAACGCCTCGGGCGCCTTCATCAACCTCGACACGGGCGCCATGACGGCGCGCGTCCGCACCGACGCCTTCAACCTGATCGATCGCGTCATCGTGGGCGGCACGACGGTGGTCGCGGCGGGCAGCAGCTGGGGCGTCGTGGGCACGGCGACCAACGGCGACGCACTCAGCGTGGCCCCCGGTGCCTCCGTGGTGATCCAGGAGAACGGTCCCACGAAGGCCGTGATCCGCGCCGACGGTGCGCTCGAGAACCCCGCGGGCAACGATCTGATCGACTTCAGTTGCTGGATCACGGCGCGCAAGAACTCGCGCGATCTGCAGATCGACTTCACGGTGCGCAACGCGAACATCAACCGGCCCCAGCACACCCTGCTCGAAGGCGTCGAGCTGTGGGTCAAGACCAACCCCGGCGCCAACTCGGTCGCCACCTTCGCGCGCCACGACGGCAGCCACACGATCCCGCTGTCGGGCAGCAGCAACAGCGCCTACCTGTTCCAGGCCTACTCCGACGCCTCCACCAAGGGCGTCAGCGGCACGGGGGGCGGCTACCTGCCGCACATCCCCAAGAGCGGCAGCCTGCCCGGCCAGAAGGGCTACCGCATCAACCACAACGGTTCGAACGTCTTCAACACGAGCAACGAAGACCTCTACCCCGGACACGGCTACGCCGACTTCACCGGCAACACCGGCGGCGTGACGGTGGGCATCAAGCAGATGCCCTACATGTGGCCTGCGGCCCTCGAGGTGCGCGGGGACGGACACGTGGGCGCGGGCATCTTCACGACCCGCAACGACTGGCCCTACACCTTCGTGTGGCGCCAGCACGAGAGCCGCACGGCGGTCTTCTCGTTCCACGAGGGCGCCGGCCCCAGCCCGCTGCTGGTGGCCAAGGCCGTCGACCTGCCCCTCTCCGGGCGCGCCGCGAACTACGCCCACTACGACCACGCCCGTGTCTGGCCGTACCGGGTCATGACGATCCACGACCAGAACCTGGCCTACGCCGCCATGGGTGTGAACCACGAGGTGACGATCTACAACGCACAGTTCGACATCACCCGCTTCCTCCCGGCGCACGGCACGGGCGGTGACAACAACCACGCCGGCATCGAACGCCAGATGGGCGGCGAGTGGCTGCGCGAGGGTCACGGCAGCCAGTTCATGGAGGGCCTCGACCTGGCGCTCTACAAGAGCGAGTGGCAGATCGAGCGCAGCGACAACTTCCTCGACCATCAGGACCCCGGCCCCAACAACCCCGGCATCCCCCACTCCGACGCCTTCGAAGCCGACAGCGAGCACCGCTATCGCTCGGGCATGGTCCTGGCCTACTTCCTCACCGGCGACGAGCGCATCAAGGAAGCGCTGTACGACGAGGAGGAGGCGCTGCACAACGTGAGCCTGTGGGCCCACGAGCGCTCGATGTACCAGGACCTGCGCGGCATGGCGACGGTGGCCGAGTTCACCAACAGCGCGTCACTCGAGCAGGTGCTGCGCGAACGCGTGCAGTACATCGAGGGCGAGACGATCGACATCCACTCGGACAACAGCGGCTGGGGCTGGGAGGCCCAACCCGACCAGGGCGCGCGCCGCTACTTCGTCAACTCGACCCAGAACAACTCCGAGAAGCCGGGCGGCGAGAACTTCCAGTGCCGCGGCTTCATCTCCGGCAGCCTGGGCCCCCAGGGCTTCTTCGAGGCCGCCTGGCACCTGGGTCGCAACAACCCCAACGACGTGGACGCCGAGAACGCCCGGGGCCGCCTGCGCGACCTGGCCTTCTGGACCAAGAACGAGCTGTTCCCCTACCACCCCAACCCGTCCGCGCGCCGTCTGGTCTACTCCTACGCGGTCACCCTGCAGCAGTACACCACCATGCAGCAGAGCGTGTTCCACCCGATCCTGCTGGGCATGGCGGAGGCCTTCGTCGAGACCAGCGACGTGAGCTTCCTGCAACGCGGCGTCGAACAGGTCGAGAACTTCAAGGCCGTCGACCAGGGCCCCTACCAGGACAACATGTACCTGCTCGACTCGCGCCTCGACTGCCAGCACTTCTGCCGCGTCTACCTCGACTGGGCCAACGCGCAGTAGCCCGCCACACGGTCTGCCGCCGGGGAGCCCGCGGGGGAGGCCCACCGCACGGGTCAGTCCCGGTGCGCGACCCACCTCGCCACCGGCTCAGCGCGGCGAGCCTCCCCCACGGGCTCCCCGCCGTTCAGCCCGTGCGCATACCAGTCCTCAGGCGTGCCGTCCCCAGGCGTGCAGCCGAAACACGTACAGGCGCCTACGCGGGCAGTTCCTACGCGTGCAGACTCTGGGGCCGGCAGCCCAACCCGCCCTCAGTCCTTGCGCAACACCCCGTACAACGACACCCCGAACGGCAGGTCCACCCGCTTCTCGACGGCGACCTCCGTGCGCGTGATCGCGCTCGCCAGCCACTCCGCCGGCGCCGGCATGGGCACCGAGAAGTCCGAGGTGGCCTCCTCGACCGGCGTGGGGTTGCGGTTGCGCCACTTGCGCAGGGCCAGCACGGGGAGGAACAGCGTCATCGAGCTGTAGCTCATGCGCTCGGTGCGATAGCCGGCCTGCTCGAGTCGCCCCTGGAGTTGGGGCCGGCGGTAGCGGCGGCAGTGGTGGTAGGCCTCGTCGTGCGGGCTCCACAGGGCCATGAAGGCCGGCACGGTGGCGACCAGCACGCCGCCCGGTCTGAGCACCCGGTGGGTCTCGGCCATGGCGGCGACGTCGTCGTCGAAGTGCTCGAAGGCGTCGAGGGCCAGGATCACGTCGAAGCTGTTGTCGCGGAACGGCAGGGCCATGGCGTCGCTGCGCACGATGTCGGTGATGCCGCGCTCGCCGCACAGGCGGATCGTCTCCTCGGAGATGTCGATGCCGCGCACGTGGCCGTAGTCCGACAGGAAGCGGAAGGACATGCCCGTGGCACAGGCCACGTCGAGGATGCGCAGCGGGCGCTGCAGCGGCGCGTAGGTGTCGAGCGCGTGCCGCACCAGGGCGCGGCGCCCGCGGTACCACCAGTGGGTCTCCTCGATCGCGAACATGCGATCGAACTCGGCCGTGTTCATGGGCGACCCGTCCCGAAGCGCGCGGCGCGCACCCGCGCGACCGGCCGAGCCGTCATGGCGCGCGCGCTCATCGCGGCGCCTTCTCGACGGCCATGAACACGCGCGTGACGGCGACCATGAACAGCACGCTCGCGCCCAGCAGCACATAGCGGTAGAGGGGCACGCTGAACGCGGCCAGGATCCCGGTGCCGGCCAGGATGATCCCCAGCCCCCACAGGATCACCACCGCTTCCACCGGCGTGAAGCCACCGCGCACCAGGCGGTGGCTGAGGTGCTGATCGTCGCCCAGGTAGACCGGGCGCTTGTCGACGATGCGCATGATCACCACGAACGCCGCGTCGTAGAGCGGCAGCCCCATGATCAGCACGGCGGGAATCAGGTTGTGCACACCGAAGTCGATGCCGCCGGTGCTCGCTGACGTGTCGAGCACGCCCTTGGCCATGTCGAATTGGACCCAGGCCATGAAGAAGCCGGCGAACATGCTGCCCGCATCGCCCAGGAACACGTGCGAGCGCGGGAAGTTGTAGGGCAGGAAGCCCAGCAGGCCGCCGGTGAGCAACGCCGCCACGAGCATCGAGCGCAGGCTCTCCTGCGACCCCAGGTAGACCACCGAGGCCGAGAAGGCGATCACGCACAACCCGGACATCAGCCCGTTCATGTTGTCGGAGAAGTTGAACGAGTTGACGATGGTCAGGAACCACAGCAGCAGGAAGAACGCGTAGAGCCACTGGGGCACGCTGCCGCCCACGGTGAACAGCCGCTCGAGCGTGTTCCACATGAGCGCGCAGATGCCCACGACCTGCCCGGCCAGCTTGGTCACGAAGCCCAGCTTGTCCTTGAAGATGTCGTCGATCAGGCCGATCACGAACAACACCACGCCGCCCAGCAGCACGGTGCGGATCTGCTCCAGCCGCAGATCGATCTCCGGGAAGCGGGCCGTCTGCCCGTTCATCACGACCAGCCCGACGCCACAGGCGAGGAAGACGCCCAGGCCGCCGAGCAACGGGGTCACCCGCGCGTGCTGCTTGCGGCCCCCCGGCCGGTCGACGATCCCGAGGCGGCGCGCCAACAGGACGCAGATCGGCACGAAGACCAGGGCGGCGACGAAGGCCACCGCAAAGCCCTGGAGCGCAAACCGAAGCGTCTCGTGCACGGAAGAAGGACCCCAGGGGATGAGAAGGAGGGAATTTAGCGATCGAGCCCGGTCCGGACCACCGGCTCAGACCCGCAGGTCGACCCCGCGCCGTGCGAACCAGCCGAAGACCCCGTCCAGTTCGCACATCACCTCGGCCATGCTGCTGTCCTCGCACATCGCCAGCCGCCGCAGTTCGAGGCGCGGCGTGCTGGCGTCGTTGGTGCCGGGCATGGCCGTGATGGCGCTCTGGAAGCCCAGGTCCTTGAGGATCTCCAGCGTGTCGTCGTCATAGTCCCAGACGCGCCCGTAGGGGTAGGCGAAGCTCTTGACCGAGTGGCCCAGCCACGACTCCAGGTCCCGCAGCGAGCCCTCGATCTCCAGCCGCTGCTTGGTCGCATCCACGGTGGACAGGATCAGGTGGTTCACGGTGTGGGCGCCGATCTCGATGCCCTTGGCGTCCAGGGCGCGGCACTCGTCCGGGCCCAGGTAGACGCTCTCGGCCAGGGCGCGCTCGTCGCCCCCGGCCTCCACGAAGATCTGCTCCAGCAGCCGGTCGCGCTCCTCGGGCACGATCTCGTACTTGAGCAGACGCTTGAGCTCGTACTCGGCCTTGACCGGGTCGGCCGGCAGCGAGCGCAGGTCCCGCCGGACGTGTGGGCGCTCCACGTGCTCGGCCAGCATCTCGGCCACCCGCACGGGGCCCATGTGGTGCAGCACCCAGAAATAGTGGTGCAGCCAGTTGAGGTGCCCCTTCATCGGGCCCGTCTGGACGAAGATCGTCGCGGTGGCCTCGGCCTCCTCGAGCAGCGGCAGCAGCACGTCGTGATTGTCCCGATAGCCATCGTCGAAGGTGAGCACGACGGCGTCCTGCGGCTGCTCGCCACGCTCGAAGGCCTCCACCATCTGCCCCACCGTGAGCGTGCGGTAACCGGCCCGGCGCACCAGGCGCAGCAGGCGGCGCAGCTTGCGCTCGCTGACCTTCATGTGCCCGGGGAGGTAGTCGGTCTCCTTCGGGTAGCCCACGTTGTGGAACATGATCACGGGCACGCCGTGGCGACTGCCGCGGAACAGCCCGCGCAGTCCCAACGCGTGGCACACGACCGAGAGCCAGCGTCGCAGGAGGAGCTTGAGGCGGTGCTTCATGGGCGGAACCGACGGCGTGGGCAGCACGCGACGGTCACTCCGGAGGGGCGGGGGGACGTGAAGGTGATCACGGCGACATGTGCTCGGGGTCGCGGTCGCCGTCGGCCAGGTGCCAGCGGCTCATCTGCTCATCGTCCGGACGGGCCGCGTCGCTGCACACCCTGACGATGAAGGGGAAGACATCCCGGAACGGCTTGTTGCGCAGCGGGCGTCGATAGCCCAGCTCGCGCAGGACGGGGACCGACGGGTGGTGCTCGAACAGCAGGGCGGAGGCCTCCTCCACGGCCCGCTCGCGACAGAGCAGCGTGAAGGCGGCGAGCAGGCTTCGGGTCGAGTCCTCGTCACGGGCCAGATGGTCCACCAGGTAGCCGTGGCCGTCCACCCACTCGGCCACGAAGTAGGCGTCCAGCCGGTCGCCCCGCCGCAGCCCGAACACCTCCTGGCGCTGCTCGGGCGTGTCGACGTAACGCCAGTTGAGCCACTCGGCCGTGCGTTCGCCGATCAGCCCCTGCGGCGGCACGAGCGCCTCGAACAACTCGTCCACGGACGTGTCGAAGCGCTCGATGCGCGTCAGCTCGGCTGCGTCGTGGGGCCGCAGTCGCGCCCGGTTACGCCAGCCGAGCAGGACGTCCAGGGCAGGTGCCGCCGCGCTGGCCGCCTGGCCCGCCCGGCCCCACCGTCGCAGGCCCCGTCGGCTGCGGAACACGAAGCGCCACAGCGGCGCGTGTCCGATCAGCTTCCACCCGTTGCGCAGGAAGCCGTTGAGCGACAAGCGCCCCGAGTAGGCGTAGGCCAGGGGCACGCCGGCGGCGCCACACGCCTCGCAGGCCAGATCGTCGAGCCCGGTGAAGATGCCGCGCCCGCGCCAGTCGGGCACGGTCATGGCATCGGACGCCTGCATCATCACGATCCGCTCGCCGTCCCGACGGAAACGCCGGGGCACGTAGGCGTAGGCGCCCACCACACGACCGTCGCCGTCGCAGGCCACGCGGGCCACGGCCGCGCCGTGGGGGTTGTCGCGGTACTTCCAATGGAAGGTGCGGGCGTCCTTCGACTTGCCGAACGAGTCGTTGAACAGGCGCACCCAGTCGTCCACGTCCGTCGGCGCGGTTTCCCGCACGGACCAGCCGGAGGTCATGCCAGACGGTCCAGGGCAACTCGTTGGGTGACCGCCTTGACCGCGCGCTCCACCTCCTTGGGCCGTAGCGTGTTGTCCCAGCAACCCGCCTGCGCGCGCGCCTCGGTCAGGGTCGGACGACCCGGCTCGCGGTCACCGGCGTGCAGCACGCGCACATGGGGCCGCACGGCGATGCGCCGGTCGTGGAACCAGCGGTGCCACGCGGGCAGCATCTCGCGGGTGTGGCCGGGGCGGCCGATGATGTGCTCGACGGCCACCGTCATGCCGGTCACGCGGGTGATCTCCACGGCGTTCTCGATCGCCGGGCGGGCCGGATCGTCCATGGGCGCCAGGCCCGGCACGTCAGCCGCGGACGGCGAACACACCACCAGTTCGCGACAGCCGCCCTGGAACAGCGCCAGGGCCACCATGGAGTCCAGGTGATCGGCGCGCACGCGACAGCTCCAGGGCACG
>JAJDEQ010000030.1 GCA_029259695.1 Planctomycetota bacterium | reverse complement strand
GCTACGAGCTGGCCTTCCCGGACACAGCGTTCTTCAACGAGTTCACGCTGCGCACACCGATCCCGGCCGCCGACGTGAACCGCCGCCTGCTCGACGAGCACGGCATCCTGGGTGGCTTCGACGGCGCACGCGCCAACACCTGCGCCGGCCGCGAACGCATGGCCTCGCCGTCCCCCGCGGCAGGCGTCATCGGCGGCGACCCCGCTGCTGACGATCACCTGCTCATCCTGGCCGTGACCGACACCAACTCCCCCGCCGACATCGACCGACTGGTCGCCGCGCTGGAGACCATCCGATGACGACGACCGATACCGGACTGCACGCCGCCGACGCGCGCACACCGAACCTCGACACGCCGACGTCCGGCCGCCCCGTACCCGGCATCCCGCCCGGGAGCGAGACGCTCACCATCTACGAGCACACGGCCCCGGGTCGCCGCGGCGTCCGGCCGCCCCCGGTGGGCATGCCGCGCGTGGACCCGACCGACGTCCTGCCCGCCTTCGCCCGTCGGGCCGCGCCGGCCGAACTGCCCGAGGTGGGCGAGCTCGACGCCATGCGGCACTACACGCGCCTGTCGTCGCTCAACTTCTCCATCGCCAACGCCTTCTACCCGCTGGGCTCGTGCACCATGAAGTACAACCCGCTCATCAACGAGCGGGTCTGCGCCCTGCCGCGTCTGGGCAACCTGCACCCGATGCAACCCGACGAGCAGGTGCAGGGCATGCTCGAGATCTGCTGGCGCACGGGAGAGATCCTGTGCGCCGTGTCGGGGCTGCACGACGTCAGCTTGCACCCGGCGGCCGGCGCCCACGGCGAGCTCACCGCGCTGATGGTCATGCGCGCCTACCTCGACGACAACGGGCACACCGACAAGAAGGTCGTGCTGATCCCCGACAGCGCGCACGGCACGAACCCCGCGTCGTGCACCATGACGGGCTTCACCACGCGCGAGCTGAAGAGCGACGCTCGGGGCCGGGTGGACATGCAGGCCCTCGACGAGGCCATCGGTGACGGCGCCGACATCGCCGGCCTGATGATCACCAACCCCTCGACGCTGGGACTCTTCGAGCCCAACATCCGCACGATCTGCGAGAAGATCCACGCGGCCGGCGGTCTGGTCTACATGGACGGCGCGAACATGAACGCCATCCTCGGCCGCACGCGCCCGGGTGACTTCGGCGTGGACGTGATGCACTTCAACCTGCACAAGACGTTCAGCCAGCCCCACGGGGGCGGCGGGCCGGGCGCGGGCCCGATCGCCGTGCGCGACATCCTGTCGCCGTACCTGCCGGTCCCGAAGATCGAACGGCGCAAGGCCCAGGGCGACGAACCGGCCAACGCCGACGGGTTCACGTTCAGCACGCTGTGGGAGGCGCCGAAGTCGATCGGCCGCACGCGCGGCTTCATGACCAACGCGGGCGTGATGGTGCGCAGCTACACCTACATGCGCGCCAACGGCCCCGACGGTCTCAAGGCCGTGGCGGACAACGCCGTGCTCAACGCCAACTACCTGCGCGCCCGGTTGCGCGACACGTTCCGGGTCTGGATCGACGAGACCTGCATGCACGAGTTCGTGGCCACCGCCAAGGGCCTGCCCAACGGCATCAAGGCCACCGACATCGCCAAGCGCCTGATCGACTACGGCGTGCACCCGCCCACGATCTACTTCCCGCTGATCGTCCCCGAGGCGCTCATGATCGAGCCCACGGAGACCGAGTCGAAGGAGACGCTGGACCACTTCGTCGAGGTCATGCAGATCGTCGCCGCCGAGGCCGAGAGCGAGCCCGAGACACTCAAGACGGCGCCCCACAGCCGCGTCATCGGTCGCCCCGACGAAGTGCGCGCCGTGAAGCAGCCGAAGGTGATCATCTGACCGAAGGGTGTGGTGCCCCGACCGGGTGGGCCGCCAGCCTGTTGGCCCCGACGTCGGCTGGACCCATGCGGCAGCTCGAGCCCCAACGGCATTCGCCTCGACGGCTCGGGACAGTCTGCGCGCGGCTGTCGCCGCTACGGCGTGAAGGCCACGGCGTTGTCCTGCAACTCGCAGCTCTCCCACAGCAGGCGCCCGCCGTCCATGAACAGGTAGGGTCCCGAGGTGACGCTGCCCAGCAAGGCACCGTCAGTCGCCACGAGGGCCCCGCCCGGTGACAGCACGCCCAGGCTCTGGATGATCGCCCAGCCCGTCTCGGCGTCGTCCAGACCGTCGCAGTCCAGGTCGAGTTCCGCGGGATCGTTGGGCACCCCGGCCAGGAAGTCAGCGTGGAACACCGGGCTCACCTGGTGCATGGGCTTGCTGAACCAGCAGTTGAACGCGCGCGTCGCGGACAGCGGCATCTCCGCATCGTTCCAGATGCTGAAGGCCACCAGGTTGGTGTCCCGCGGGCCTCCCGTGAGGTTGACCAGGGCCAGCTCGGAACGGCCCACGGCGAGGAACGAATCGATGTAGAGCCGGTCCGGGAGCTGGTCGTATTCCACGCCGTCGAAGTCCAGCCGGCCGTCGGCGGGACTCACGTCGGTGGGACCGCCCTTGGCGATGGGCGAGCGGCAGGCAATGGCGTTCACCGCGTACATGCCGCGGGTCGCGCTCAGGATCAGCGCCGAGCCGATCAGCTCGTTGTGCGACCACGGCCGGTCGAAGGCCGCGGGATCCTGGGCCGAGACCACGAGGTAGCCCTCCTGGCCGTTGGGCGTCGTGGCGTTGTGACAGCCCGTGAGCACCGAGAGGGTGTCGGCCGGCGTGAGGAACTCGACGCGGTCGAACACGGTGCAGCCCAGGGGCGCGAAGGCGTCGGCCGGGTTGGGCGTCACGTTGGCGTACTCGAAGTGCGCGAGCGTGCTGCCTCCGAGCGTCATCGGGGTGGCGGGCCGCGTGTCGACGTTGGTGACCGAGACCACGGTGAAGAAGGTGTCGCCCGATCGCTGGACGGGGAACAGCAGCACGCTGCCCGGCTGACGCCGGTTCGGCGCGTCGCCGAGGGGCGCAGCGGCCCACGTGGACGGGGCCACGAGCGCGAGGGACAGCACGGCCCCTGCAAAACGACCGGTTCTCCGGTCCATCACGGGTGTCTCCTTCTCTCTCTTCCGGCACCGACTCCTCGGCACCGCGGCACCCGGTGAGGGCGCCCGATCTCACAGCGCGGCATCATCCCTTGCGCGTGCGCCGGGAGTCTACCGCTGAAGGCTACCCCAGGATCCAGGCCGGTCCAGGTGCACCGTCGAAGGCGCACTCCCACGCACTGCGGCGCGCTTTCCCGCTTTTTTCTCGTGACTCACGCGGTGCGGCACACGCTCGAGCGCGACGAACGGGACGCCCTCGAAAGCTCGGATCCGAGGCCGTCCAGCGATTCGTCTCAACCTGTCGGGGGGGCGCTGCCGACCAATTTCCCGGGGGTCTGCCCGGGGTGCGCGCCGCCGCCGCAGCGCCCTCCGACGCGGCTTGCCCGGGGGCACCCGGACGGTAGTGTTCCGACAGCTGCGGACGACGCACTTCGACGCGCTGCTCGCCGGCTCCTCCTCCTCCAACACGACACCCACCCCCCGAACACCAGGAACCTCACCGATGCAGACCCCCGCCAACCGCCGCGCCGACCAGGCAGGTTTCACCCTCGTCGAGCTGCTGATCGTCGTGATCATCCTCGGCATCCTCGCCGCGATCGTCATCCCGCAGTTCAACTCCGCCGCCGCCGAGGCTCGTGAGTCCGCCGTGAGCAGCAACCTGGCCACCATTCGCCAGGCCATCGAGCTC
>JAJDEQ010000029.1 GCA_029259695.1 Planctomycetota bacterium | reverse complement strand
GCCCTCGCGGAAGTCCTCGCCGCTCGGCGCAGTCTCGTTGGCCTTGAACAGGTTCGCCTTCTTGGCGTAGTTGTTCATCACCCGCGTGAGACCTGAGCGGAAGCCGGACAGGTGCGTCCCGCCCTCGGTCGTGTGGATGTTGTTGACGAACGAGTAGACGTCTTCGCGGTAGCTGCCGTTGTACTGCAGCGCGATCTCGACGAGCACCGGCCCGCCGTTGGCGTCGGTCGCGTCGGCCTCGATGCTGATCACGTCCTTGTGGATCGGCTCCTTGCTCTCGTTGATGAAGTCGAGGAAGTCGACCAGGCCGTTCGGGTAGCAGAAGCTCTCGCTGCGGTCGCTGTTCTCGTCGATGAGGTTGAGCGTCACGCCGTACGTTCCCATCAGGAACGCCATCTCGCGCATGCGGTTGCTCAGGATCTCGTAGGAGAACTCGAGCGTGTCGAAGATCTGCCCGTCGGGTTTGAAGGTGATCTTCGTGCCGCGTCGGTCGGTCTTGCCACCCGTACGCAGTTCGCCCGAGGGCTCACCGCGCTTGAAAGTGTGGTTGTAGGTCAGGTCGTCGCGCCAGATCTCGACGTCCAGCCGCTCCGACAGCGCGTTCACACACGACACGCCCACGCCGTGCAGACCACCCGAGACCTTGTAGCTGTCGTTGTCGAACTTCCCGCCCGCGTGCAGCTTGCACATGATCACCTCGACGGCGGGCACACCCTCCGTCGGATGGACGTCGACCGGGATGCCGCGGCCGTTGTCAGTGACCGACAACGTCCCGTCGACGTGCATGACCACGTCGATCGTGTCGCAGTGTCCGGCGAGCGCCTCGTCCACGGAGTTGTCGACCACTTCGAAGACGCAGTGGTGCAACCCCTTGCTGGAGGTGTCGCCGATGTACATCGCAGGCCGTTTGCGGACGGCCTCGAGGCCCTCGAGTACCTGGATCGAGGAAGAGTCGTAGGTCTGGCTCATGGGCGCGCGTTTCCAACGCGAAACACGATCTTGCGGACGTTCGGGATTCCGTCGTCCTTCTGCAACGCCGCGAGCAGTTCGGGGCCGCGGAAGGCCTCGAGTTCATAGCGTTGGGCAGCAGAATCCACCTCTATGGTAAGGATCCCGTCGCGAAAGTGCGCCACCCGTGTTCGCCCGGCAATGCGCTCACCGGCGGCCCGCTTCCAGCCATCGGTCAGACCGGCCAGGGCGAGCGGCCGGGCGTAGCCCCGACGCTGCATCAGGTTGGCCAGGACGTCGCCCAGTTTCTCGGTGCCACCACGCTGGCCGCGCTTCTTCTGGCTCATGCCCTTCGACCCGCCATGCCGTCCAACCCCTTCGTGGCTCGGTATCGCGATTCCGCCTTCCGACTGGAGGCCCCTGCTGCCAGGCCCCCAGGGAGCGCCCCTCAGGACGTGATCGGCATCACGACGTACATGTCGGCCCCGGAGGACTGGAAGTACCCGGCCGACTCCCGGTCCTTGAAGCGGAAGCTGACCGAGCCCGCCGGCAGGGTCTTGAGGTACTCGCCCAGGAACTCGGGGTTGAAGCGGATGCCCACGTCCTCGCCCTCGTAGGCCACCGGCATCTCGCTGCGCGCCTCGCCCAATCCCTCCTGGCGGGAGGAGACCTGGAGCGTGCCCTTGCCGAAACTGAGCTCGATGCTCCGAGCGCCGTCTCCGGCGGTGACCGCAGCCCGGCGGATGGCGTTCACCAGTTCCTCGCGATCCATGTCGACGTGCTTGGGAGCGTCGGTCTCCTTGGGCAACACGGCGCGGAAGTCCGGGAACTCGCCCTCCACGAGTTGCGCCACGATCTCGGTCTGCGGCAGCGCGAACGCCACCTGGTTCTCGAGCAGGCCGATCGAGATCTTGTCGTCGTCGCCGGCCTCGGTCGCCGCGCGCATGAGCTGCACCAGACCCTTGATGGGCAGGATGCGCGACGTGCGCTCCTGGATCCCGGTCTGCATCTCGAGCTTGGCCATCGAGAGGCGCCGTCCATCGGTGGCCACCAGGGTGATCTCACCGGGGTCGACCTCGATCAGCACGCCGTTGAAGGCGTAACGGCCCATCTCCTTGGCGGCAGCGAACATCGTGCGATTGCACAGGGCCACGAACTCCCTGGCCGGCACTTGCACCGCGGTCTTCGTGTCCACCGTCGGGATCGTGGGGAACAACTCGGGATCGTCGCCGTGCAGCTTGAACTGCGCGGGACCCGATGTCAGTTCGTGGTAGGCCGCCTTCTGGTCGATCTGGATCTCGTCACTCGAGAGCGCCCTCACAGCCGACACGAGCGTTGCGGCGGGCAAGGCGGCTCGACCCTCGCCGTGGATGCGCTCGTCGATCAGGCGCGAACGCAGGGACACCTCGCCGTCTGTGGCGAGCAGGTCGAGGGATCCCTCGTGTGCTTCGAAGAGCACGTCCTGCAGGATCGGCCTGGGGCTACGCGTCGGGCAGACGGAAGCCGCGAGCTGCAGGTGATGAAGAAACGGTTCGCGTGGTGAGCTGAGTTTCATTGGTGGAAGTCCTTTGGAATCTCCTAATTCTAAAAGGCTTCGCCTTCATGAGGCCTGATCGAATTGGGGATAGATTCTACGGGAGCAGACGCAAAGTCTCTCCCTGTCGTCGCTTGGAAAGATCGTGTTGTGCCGAGTGCTGACCACATTCGAGCCACACTCCACACGGGCGGGGGTACTGGCCTCGGTTGTGAGCAGGATCGACGAGCCACACTCGGCCGAAACGTCCCGTGGCCCACGAGCGGTCCACGGTCTCTTCACGCTCTCGACAGGTCTTTCGAACGGCCCGCTGGGGGGAGCCCCTGCGGAGGGCCCAAGATGTGGGCTGCGGTCGGGATGAACCAGTGCCCGAGCGTCGTGCTCAGGCATCTCGTGGGGGACCCGTTGTGTGCCGAAGATCATGACCCTGGCGTGGACCGGAAGCTCCGATCGCCCGATCGAGCAACGACGCAGGACCTCAGCCGACGGCGTGAGACCACGTCTGTTCCGGTCCCGTGCGGCTGGGGTCGCCGGGCCACCGACCTGGTCGGTGCAGCGCAACGGCCCTACTGCTGGGCCTGCTGATCGAGGGTCGTGACCCGTTCGGCGAACTCGACGTCCGCCTCGACCTTCTTGCGGATCTTGTCGATCGCGTAGAGCACGGTGGAGTGGTCGCGGCCGCCGAAGTGGCCACCGATCTCCTCCAACGAGAGCGGGGTGAGCTTGCGCGCCAGGAACATGGCGACCTGGCGGGGGAAGGCGATCGAATGGGTGCGCTTGCGCCCCTGCAGGTCGGTGACACGCACGCCGAAGTGCTTGCAGACCACGTCCAGGATCCGATCGATCCCGGTGACGGCGCCCGAGCGCCCGGGGTTGCGCAGCCCGAGGACCTGCCGCGCGAGATCGATGTCCACGACCTGGTGGATCAGTTGGGCGTAGCCGACCACCTTGGTGACCGCCCCCTCGAGTTCGCGGATGTTCGTGTCGATGTTCTCTGCGAGGAAGGACAGCACCTCCTCGGGGATCGTCAGGTCCATCATGCGCGCCTTGCGGCGCAGGATGGCGAGTCGCGTCTCGAAGCCCGGAGGTGCGAGTTCGGCCACGAGCCCCCACTTGAAGCGACTGATCAAGCGTTCCTTCAGCGTGGGGATCTCTCCGGGCGGGCTGTCGCTGGAGAGCACGATCTGTTTGCCGCCGTTGTACAGGTGGTTGAACGTGTGGAAGAACTCGTCCTGCGTGCGTTCCTTGTTCGCCAGCAGATGGATGTCGTCGATGAGCAGGATGTCGACGTTGCGGTACTTGTACCGGAAGCGGTCGAGGTCACCCTTCTCGATGGCGCTGATGAACTGGTTCACGAACGTCTCGCTCGACAGGTACAGGACGTTCATCGTGCGTCCCGAATCCATCGCCTTCTGGCAGATGGCCTGGAGCAGGTGGGTCTTGCCGAGCCCCACGTTGCCGTGCAGGAACAGCGGGTTGTAGGAGCCCGCCGGCGCCTCGGCCACCGCGAGGGCGGCGGCGTGTGCCAGCTGATTGCTCGGACCCACGACGAAGTTGTCGAACGTGTACTTCTTGTTCAGGACGACGTCGGAGTTCTGCAGGAAGAACTGGTGATTCTCCGCTGCGGGGTCCGCTTGCACGACAGCCGGTGAGCTCCGCGGTCCGGAAGCACCCGCGCCGGCCTCGTCCTCGAGGCGTTGCTGCTCGACGATCAAGCGGAACGGCCCGGCTTGCTCGAGGCCCTGGTGGATCGCCTGCTGGATCACGTCGGAGTAGTACGACGACAACCACTCGCTGATGAAGGCGTTGGACACGGACAGCGTGACCTGTTCGGGCTCGGCGCTGTGCACCTTCACCGAGCGGAACCAGAGGTCGTATTGCTGCTTCCGAACGAGCTGGCGTATCGCCTGATGGAACTTCTCGGTCGGGCTCGGTGGTGCTGCGGTCGTCATCGAAATGGAATTCCCCTCTCACTGGTCCGGTCGTCTGCGAACAGGACGAGCCTCCGCGTTCGCGATGCGGGGGCATCACGCCGTTCCGGAGTCCCGCCATCGACGAAAGCGCGTGCCCGGCTCCACCCCTCAGCCCACGCTTCCTCCGCGCCTGACAACCGCGCGGTGTGCCGCCCGAAGTTCCGGTTCGGACGGATCACTATCGGAGTTTTGGAATTTCTGTCAACGCCTTGCACACGCGCAACGGAACCACCCGCACTCGTTGTGCGAGTCGGCGTCGCGGACGCGCGGCAGTCAGCGCTCGCTGCGCGCTCGCACGGCGTCGAGTACGAGCAGCAAGCGCTCGGTGAAGTCGGTCACGTCCGCGTCCGTGTTCCCCGGGCCGAAGCTGATGCGGACAGCGCTCCGGGCACGCTCTTCCCCAGCTCCCATGGCGAGCAGCACCGGGGATGGTTCAAGAGAGCCGCTGGCACATGCAGAACCGTGCGAAACGCTCACGCCCTCCAGATCGAGGCGGTGCACCAATGACGGGCCCGGTCGGCCGGGGAACGACACGTTGAGCGTGTTGGGCAGGCCCGCAGGCGACGAATTGGCCAGCAGCTCCACGGACGATGCGCCCAATGCAGCCCACAGCGCGTCGCGCCAACGCCGAGAGTCGACGGCTTGCTCGGCTTGACGACCGACCGCTTCGACAGCGGCGGCCGCGAAAGCGGCAGCGAGAGCAACGGGCTCGGTGCCCGCACGGCGTCCATCTTGCTGGTCGCCGCCGTGCAACAACGGCGGAAGTTGCACTCCGCGCCGCACGACGAGGGCTCCGATCCCCACCGGACCACCGAGCTTGTGGGCTGAGACCGTCATCAGGTCCAGGTTCGCTGCGCGGAACGACACCGGGATGCGCCCGACGGCCTGGCTCGCGTCGCTGTGCGCCAACGCGCCCACAGCGTGCGCGCGTTCGACCATGCCGATCACGTCCTGCACCACGCCCACCTCGTGGTTGGCCCACCCCACCGACACGAGCGCGGGCGTCGCCGGTGATGCCCGCGCGAGACGCGCACTGAGGTCGACGAGTCCCGTCGTGTCCACAGCTAGTGGTTCGACTCCCGGCCAGCGCAGGATCGAGGGGTGTTCGATCGCCGTCGCGACAACCGGACCGGCGCCCGCCACCGACTGCAAGGCCAGCGCGTTGGACTCGGTGCCACCCGAGGTGAACACGATCTCGCCGGGTTCGCACTCCAGGACGTCCGCCAGTTGCTCGCGCGCCTGCTCCAGAGCGCGCCGTGCTGCGCGGCCTTCGGCGTGGGCACTGCTGGGGTTGCCCCACGTGTGCGCTTCGGCGAGCACGCGGCGCGCCACCGGGCGCAGGGGGCAGGTCGCGTTGTGGTCGAGGTAGATGCGCTTCATGGTCGTCGGCACACGTCGGTGTCCCGACTGCGCATCATCTTCCGGCGATCAGGGAGGAGTACAGCTGCTCGTGTCGCAGCAGCAGCGAGTCGAGCGAGAACAGCTCCAACGCGCGCTGCCGCCCCTGGGCCCCCATCCTGGCGTTCAGGTCGGAGTCGGTCAGCAACGTCCGGACACTCGCCGTCATGCCGTCCACGTCGCCGACTTCGTGCAGCAGCCCGGTCTCGCCGTCCACCACGACCTCCGGAACACCGCCGACCCGGGTGGTGACCACCGGCACCGAGGTGGCCATGGCTTCCAGCGCGGCCAGGCCGAAGGACTCGCTCTCGGTGGGGTAGAGCGCCACATCGCAGGCGGCCACGACTTCCTCGACGTTCTCGATTTCGCCCAGGAAACGGATCCGGTCGAGCAGCCCGAGCCGCGCGGCGTGGTCACGTACCAGCGACAGGTCGGGCCCGTCCCCCACCAGGACCAGACTGGCGTTGCTCTCGGGCCCCAGGCGCTGCAACACGTCCACGGTCTCGCTCGCCCGCTTGAGCGCCCGGAAGTTCGAGACATGGACGATCAATTGGCGATCCCGGCCCGAGGTCAGGCCCCGCCGCACGTCGTCGTTGGAACGGGGACGGAAGCGCTCGGCGTCGACGAAGTTGGGCAGCACGTGGATCGTGCCCTCGTAGCCGAAGACTTCTCGGGTCTGTTGCTCGAGCCAGCCGGACACGGAGACCACGGCGTCGCTCTGCTGCAGCCCGAAGGCGATCACCTCCCGATAGGACGGATCGCGGCCCAGGATGGTGATGTCGGTGCCGTGCAGCGTGGTCACGATGCGGGCGCCGCAGCCAGAGCACATCTCCCGCGCAAGGTGGGCGCAGATCGCGTGCGGAACGGCGTAGTGCACGTGCAGGATGTCGAGCGAGCGCTCCTCCATGATCGCGCGCATGGACGAGGCCAGGGCCAGGTCGTACGGCGGGTACTGGAACAGCGGATAGGACGATACGGAGACGTTGTGGAACTCGACGCCCCGGTGATAGGCCGAGAGGCGCGATGGGCGGGCGTAGGAGAAGAAGTGGATCTCGTGCCCCCGGTCGGCCAGGGCGAGGCCCAGCTCGGTCGCCATGACGCCGCTTCCGCCGAAGGTCGGGTAGCAGGCGATGCCGATGCGCAGGCTCTTCAAGGGGCCGGCTCCCGCCCCACCGGGGCTGCGTCCGCGAAGACCACGTGCCCTCGACCCTGAACGGCGGGCAGCGGATCCTGGACGGCAAGCGGGCCGTCCACGCTGTAGGCCTCTCCATGGCGCACGCCGATCAGGCCCCCGAAGTAGCGCGCCGAGGCTTCGATCAACTCGAGGAACTCCTCGCTGGCGATGTGCGTCGGCGGTTCCGATGACGTGGGATCGTGCAACTGGGACGTGTGGGCGCGCACGGCGTGCAGCTTGGCCTCGAACACGTCCGAGATGTCGACCACCAGGCTGGGCGTCATCAGCTCGCGCGATGGATAGAAGAGCACACGGCCGGGCCGCCAAGGCTCCCCCGCGGGGCCGATGCGGGCACATCCGGCGAGGAAGCGGGCCTCCTTCACCAGCTTGCCCGTGCGCGAGTGGTCCGGGTGGTCATCGCTGGAGATCGGCGCCACCACCAGCCGCGGGCGATGGCGGCGGATGCAGGCGATGACCAGATCGCGCGCGTGACGGTCGGCCTCGAGCTCTCCGTCGGGCAGGCCCAGGCACTCGCGGAAGGCGAGGCCGAGCCGCTCGGCGCCGGCCTTGGATTCGGACAGTCGCGTGTGTCTCGAGCCCCGGGTCCCGGCCTCCCCGGCGGTCATGTCCACGCCCCCCACCGAGTACCCACGCTGGCGCATGACCAGCACGAGGCCCCCGGCGCAGATCTCGATGTCGTCGGGGTGAGGTCCGAACACCAGCACGTCAACCATCGCGTGGGTCCTCCTGGGGAGCGTCGGTGGCTGTCGAAGACGTCGCGGTGTGGCTGTCCGCGTCGATTGCGCCTGGCGGCAAGGCTTCGGGCGGGAAGCTGTGCAGCACGTGGCGCGGGGGCTCCAGCGGTCGGCACAGCCCGATGATGTGACGACCCCAGGCGGCGGGGTCGGCGGCTCGCGCCACTTCCGGCAGCCAGGCCAGCACGGCGTCCTGGTAGCGATCGCGCGGGCGCACGAAGGCGGCCACGCCGGCGGCCTGTTGGCCGCGCCAGCCAGGCGCCTCGGCGAGCCGGCGGGCGCCTTGCTCTGTGCTCCCCAGCCAGCGTTCGAGCTTGCCCGAGAGGGAGGGCTCGAGCGTCTCGACCCGCTGGGCAAACTCGCGGGCAGCCTGTCTCAGCGTCTCGAGCTGTTGCACGAGTTCGGCATCCATCGACCCCGAGCCATCGTCCGACAGCAGTTCAAGCGCCTGCTCGGCAGCCGCGGCATCGACCCGGGTGGCCTCGAGTCGGGGGACGAGCACGGGGGGCACCGCATCGTGGAGCGCGTGCAGACCCCGGGCCTGGCCCAGGTAGAGCAACTCACTGGGACCGCACACCTGCGCCACCACCGGCAGCGCCTTGGCCTGGACGATCGGACGCAGGGCGGCCTGGGGTGAGAAGTCGCCCGGGTCGGCGGCCAGGCGCGCCCGCACCCCGTCGTCCCGGGCTCCCACCCGCTTGCGGCGCCCGGCACGGGATTCGAGCACCAGCGGTCGCGGGTCGCGCGTGTCGAAGCTGACCGCGAGCCCGCGCTGCTCGAGCTGCTCCCCCCCCGCCGCGAGGGCCGCCGCGTGACCAGCGGGATCGGCCAGCGCGCGCTCCAGGACGTCGCGCCCCCACGGCCCGAGGCGATGAGCCTCCACCGCGTGCAGGCCGGCGCCGCCGAAGGCGAGCCGCAGCAGGCGCACGACGTGATCGCTGATGACGAGGCTCTGCTCGGAGTCATCGTCCACCAGCTGGGCCGCGAGTTCCTGGTTGCCCGGGCACAAATGGCCGATGGCTGCTCGCAACCCGGCCCGGTCCCAACGGCAGCGGAAGAATGCCTCGTGCTTGGGCTCAATGTGTGCTCTGTGCCTAACTAGCGCTCCACTTGATGTATCGATGGAGTCGATATGGTCGATTTCCGAGCTGTCGTGGTCCTCGGTGGCGAGCAGGAAGACCGGCACTACGGGTCGTTGCCAGTGTCGTTCGAGGGTCCGGGCCAGGGCGATCGCGGTGGCGGTCTTGTGGGGCACGAGCAGGGGACCGCCGGCCAGGACCGGTTGCTGCCCGGCGAGGACGACCAGGGCATCGTCGGGGAGCGCTTGCTCCCTGCCCTCGAGGTCGAGCACAGGTGCCGCTGCGGAGCCGTCGCGACGCGCGTCGAGCGAGTGTGCCACGGCATCCAGCGCGGTCAGGCTCGGTGCCGGGCCGAACAGCGCCGCGAGGGCGGGGTCACCCCCCCACCAGGCCTCGGTCCAGTGGCCGTGGATCCGGGGTGGCAGACATCGCGCCTGGGTCACGGCCGTCAGGTCGCCGAAGCGGTGGCGGAGGCGGTCAGCTCCTCGCGCAGGCGACTGGCTGCCGCCAGCACGGCATCGGGCCAGGCGTCGTCGGTCGGGTCCTCGAAGGCGTAGAGGATGCCGCGGGACGAGTTGATCAGGGCGCCGTAGCCGTGGCGGTCGAAGGCGGCGCGCACGTCGGAGGCCTTGCCGCCCTGGGCGCCCACGCCCGGGACCAGGAACCACGCGCGCGGCATGATCTCGCGCAGACGGCCGAGGTGTTGCGGGGCGGTCGCCCCCACCACCGCGCCGACGCTGGAGTAGCCGCTCTTGCCCACGCGCTGACGTCCCCATTCGTGCACCAGCGCGGCCACGCGCTCGTGGAACGGTGTGCCGTCGACCAGCAGGTCCTGGAGTTCCGCCGCCGACGGATTGGACGTGCGGACCAGGACGAACGTGCCGCAGCCCTGCTTGTCCGCAGCGTGCAGGAAGGGCTCCATGCTGTCCGAGCCGAGGTAGGGATTGAGCGTGACGGCGTCGGCGTGGTGCTTGCCGCCCAGGTGAGCGTCGGCGTAGGCCTGCGCTGTCGAGCCGATGTCGCCACGCTTCACGTCACCGATCACCAGCAGTCCGGCTTCCTGCGCCATCTGCACGGCGTCTTCGTAGGCGGCCCAGCCGGGCGCGCCCCAGCGTTCGTAGAAGGCGACCTGCGGCTTCACCGCCACGGCGTGTTCCGCCACGCACTCGATCACCTTGCGATTGAACAGCGTGATGGCCCGCGCGGCCTGGGTACGGGGGTCGCCGCCCTCCGACTCGGCTTGCGCCAGGACGCTGCGGGGCAGCCGGCCCAGGACCGGATCGAGTCCGACCACGAGGGAGGAGCGCTTCTCGCGCACGGCGGCGGCGAGGCGATCGGCGAATGCTGTGGTCATGCGACTGGGGAACTCGGCAAGAGGGAGGTCTGGGTGGGGCCTGCGGAGTGATCGTCGCACCGACGGGTGCGCCGAGCCGCGCATGATAGTGGCTCGGGCCGGCCCGCGCGTGGGGCGGGTCGCCGAGCTGTTCGATGGCTCGCAGGGCAGCTTGGTTCCACGGTCGCGTCGCGCGCTGAGCCGGCCCTGCGGGAGCATGCGCGGCGACGGGCCGGAGGTGGGGCTGCGGGCCGTTCGGTGAGTCGACGCCTGGCTCGCGGCAGCGGGAGCCAGGCATCCGTCAAAGCGGCATCGTCCGCCGACCACAACAGTCTGTAGCGCGCCTAAAGAGCCACCAAAATGACCCTATGACTCTACCATCATCGCTATTTCTGATACGACACGGTCGGCGCGGACGAGTTCGGCGGGGGGCAGGCGCAGGGTCGCGTCGTCGAGTTGCAGGATGCCCTGGTCCAGCAACGGCGCCGCGGCGTCCTCGACCACGGTGCGCCAGGCGGGCGAGAAGCGTCGGTCGAGCTCGTCGGTGCCCAGGCCGTCGCGGGTGCGCAGTCCGATGGCAAGGGACTCGAGCAGGCGGGCCTGAGGCGAGACGCGTTCGGCGAACTCGCGCACGGGACGGCCGTCGGCGATGCGCGCGACGTACTCCGTGGGGTCGGCGAGATTTCGCCAGCGGAACGGATGCACGGAGCCCGCGGCGCCCGGACCGAGGCCGAGGTACGAGCCGTTGGCCCAATAGGCCTGGTTGTGCTGCGAGCGGTGGTGCGCGCGGGCGAAGTTCGACACCTCGTAGCGCTCATACCCGCGCTCGTGCAGCACGGCGGACCAGGTGTCGTCCATCTCGGCGTGGAGCGACTCCGGGGCGGCGACGACGTGCCCGCGGCGCGCGCGTGCCTCGAGCGCGGTGCGCGGTTCGATTGTCAGGCCGTAGATCGACACGTGGGGGGGCTCCCAGCGCATCAGCTGCTCGACGTCCCGGCGCACGTCGCTCACCTCCTGGCCGCGCCACCCGATCAAGAGATCAGCCGACCAGCTTCCGCTCCAACGGTCGGCCACCAGCGAGAGCGCGCGGCGGGCGGCTTCGGCGTCGTGCCGGCGAGCGAGTTCGCGCAAGGCGTCATTGCGGAAGGTCTGGACGCCGACCGACAGGCGGTTGATGCCGCAACCGGTCCAGGCGCGCAGGGTCTCTGCGGTGACGTTGGCGGGGTTGACCTCGATCGTCACCTCGGCTTCAGGGGCCCAGGGCCCGTGCGCGCGCAGGCCGGTCACCAGGCGTTCGATCAGGTGGGGGGCCAGCAGCCCGGGCGTGCCCCCGCCGAGGTACAGCGTGCGCAGCGGTGCGGCGATCGGGGCCCGTGCTGCTTCGCCGAGCAGAGCGTCCACCAGCGGCTCGTGGGCGTACGGATCGTCGGCGACGGTGGGGAAGGCGCAGTAGGTGCACCGGTCCCGGCAGAAGGGCACGTGCACGTACACGCTGGTGGCGGGGCCGGGAGGTCCGTTGTCTTGCAGCGGGTCCAAGCCCGGGATGTTAGCAGGCGCGTCCCGTCAGCGGCCGCCGCGGGGACGGACCTCAGACCAGCTCGCCCTCGGTCAGTTCGGAGAGCAGGTGCGACAGCGCCTCGTTCTGGATCTGGCGCACGCGTTCGCGCGTCAGGTCGAGGTGCAGGCCGATCTCCTTGAGGGTCATGGGGTCCTTGCCGTCCAGGCCGAAGCGCATGCGCAGGATCTTCTCCTGACGCTCGTCCAGGCGGTGCAGCAGTTGCATCATGCGCACCACCTCGGTGGCGTGCTCGAAGCTCTCGCTCGGATCGTTCGAGTTGGGATCGACGATCACGTCGGCCAGGTCGCCGTTGGCGTCGTCGCTGCCGCCGATCGACTGTGTGTACCTGCTGGCGGTGCGGATGGCGTTGCGCACCGAGCTGATCGCGTCCTTCTTCAGTTCCATCTTGGCGGCGATCTCGCGCGCCGAGGGCTCACGGCCCAGCTCGAGCAACAGCGCGTTGGTCGCGTGATGCCAGCGGGACATGAGCTCGACCATGTAGGACGGAATGCGCACGGTCTTGACCGTGTTGGTGAGTGCGCGTCGGATCGCCTGCTTGATCCACCAGGTGGCGTAGGTGGAGAAACGGCAGTTCGCGTCCGGGTCGAACTTCTCGACGGCGCGCAACAGACCGACGTTGCCTTCCTCGATCAGGTCGAGGAGGTTGAGGCCGCGGTTCATGTAGCGCTTGGCGATACTCACGACCAAGCGCAAGTTCGCGAGTGCCAGCTCGTTGCGAGCTTCGGCACAGCCTGCTTGGACCTTGACCGCGAGTTCCTTCTCCTGGTCCGCGGTCAGCAGCTTGACGCGGTTGATCTCACGCAAGTAGATCTCGATCGTCACGTCGGCGGCGATGGGTCTTCCTCCTGGAACGGGTCAAACCCTCGTCGGCCGTCACCGCAGGCGAGCTTTAGGTCGGACGTGCGTTCGGCCGAGCCAGAAGCCTGTGTGTTAGACTCCACCCCCCTACGGGCTGCGTTCATGACGGAGGCTACTGCCAAGTCGCGCGACGTCATTCTCCGCGAGGATGACTTCGTCCCCCTGCTGAAGAGCGCCTCGAGCGCACTCGGCGGGCGCGTGCTGCGTCAAGTGAGCGATCCGAGCTGGCTGGGGTCGTTCAACGCGGTGACCCGGTCGGCCCAGCATGCC
>JAJDEQ010000028.1 GCA_029259695.1 Planctomycetota bacterium | reverse complement strand
CTCCAGGCCAACCAGGACCTCGTGTCCAGGATGGAGGATTTCCGCACCGAGGCGCTGGACGCGCAGAGTGCGCAGCGCGCGGCGGAGCAGGCTCAGCGTGCGGCCGAGATGGAACTGGCCTCGGCCCGGAACGACGTCGATCGTCTCAACGACGAACTCACGGCGGCCCTCGACGAGAGGCGTTCCCTGGGCAACCAGCTCGAGGTGGCGCAGGCGTCCGGCTTCGACATCACGTCGGTGGTGGCCATGCCGCGTATCGAAGCGCAACTGTCCAACGTCGACACCGAGTACGGCTTCGTGATCCTCAACAAGGGCACGACCGACGGCGTGGAGCGGGGCTTCACCTTCGAGGTGACCCGTGGCAGCGAGTGGCTCGGTCAGGTCCGCGTCGACTGGGTCTACGACGGCTACTCGACCGCATCCATCACCGTGCCGAACGGTGAGATGCGCGCGCTCGACGTGGCGTCGACGTACCTCAACTAGCGACTGAACGAACCGTCCTCGGGCCCCACGGGCCCGGAGCCAACCATCATGGCCAAGCGCTCCCCGAAGAAGACGAAGGCGTCGAGTCCCCGCAAGCCGCGGGGGCGCGCTGGTGCCGACGGCGGTTTCGAGGTCACGGAAGACAGCGGCGATGTCGCGGCCAAGCAGGCCCTGGGCATCGAGTCCGGCTTGATCATCGTGACCTTCATCGCGCTGGCGCTCGCGTTGGTGCTGATCGAGCTCGAACTGTCCGCGTCTTTCGGCGAGTTCTGGCCCCTCGGCTGACCCCCAGGGGCCCCCTGAGCCCCTGCGCCCGGTGAGCCACCGCGCCCCCTGAGCCACCGGCTCCCGCTCAGCCACTGCGCCCGCTGAGCCACGGCGCCCGCTGAGCCATCGCCGCCCCGCGGGGCCATCGGCGCCCCGCGAGGCCGGGCCCTGGGCTCTCCGGACCGAGGCGCACTCCGGACCGAGGCGGAGGGAGCTCCGCCCAGGGGCCAGGCGGGCTGCGAAAGGTCGGTGGGCGCCGCGCTTTCGCGGCACCCGTCCCCGAGCGCCGACTGAGGGACTCGAGAAGCCCGGAACACCCAACCGAGCGGTGGTGGTCCAAATGAGCCACCACCACTAGGGGTGGGGTGTGCTTTCTCGAACCCACCCTTCGTCTGGGCATCGGGCCTTGATCAAATGGTTCTTGAACTCTCCGAGGCTCGCGTTCGGGCCCGGATCCTGTCGCGCCGGGTTGATCCCGGACCGCGGCGGTCACCGGCGCCGATCGAGGAGATGGCACCTGGGAGGGGTGAAACGCCGACGGTCCTCACTTGGCGGTGGGATCGGCGGGCTCATACGGATGGTCGATCCGGATCAGGTTCCGGTGCTGTGGATCGACTCAAACGACCGGGGAGTCTCCTGTTCATGAAGACGTTCGAATGGATGGTGGGCAAGTTCTCGATCGACATGGGGATCGATCTGGGAACGGCCAACACCCTCGTCTGCATTCCGAACGAAGGCATCGTTCTCAACGAGCCCTCTGTGGTGGCGGTCCGCAAGGGCTCCAACGAGGTGCTCCTCGACGGTGATGCCGTCGGTTTGCAGGCCAAGGAGATGCTCGGCAAGACTCCCGGGAACATCGCGGCCATCCGGCCGCTGAAGAACGGCGTGATCGCCGACTTCGAGATCACCGAGAAGATGCTGAGGTACTTCATCCGCAAGGTGCACAACCGCAGCTTCATGGTGCGGCCGCGGATCGTGATCGCGATTCCGTCGGGCATCACGGCGGTGGAACGGCGCGCGGTGATCAACTCGGCCGAGCGCGCCGGTGCGCGCAAGGTCTACCTGGTCAGCGAGCCCATGGCGGCCGGCATCGGCGCGGGCATGCCCGTTGCCGATCCGTTGGCCAGCATGGTCGTCGACGTGGGTGGCGGCACGACCGAGGTCGCCGTCATGTCGCTGTTCGGCGTCGTGCACAGCGAGTCGATCCGCATCGCCGGCGACGAGATGGACGAGGCGATCGTCAACTACATGCGTCGCAACTACAACCTGCTGATCGGTGATCAGACGGCGGAGCGCGTGAAGATGACCATCGGTTCGGCCTCGCCGCTCGAGAAGGAACTCGAGATGGAAGTGGCCGGGCGCGACATGATGATCGGCTTGCCCCGTCGCACGATGGTGACCAGCACCGAGGTGCGCGAGGCGTTGCTCGAGCCGGTCATGGCCATCGTGCAGGCGATCCGAGCGACGCTCGAGAACACGCCTCCGGAGTTGGCGGCCGACCTCGTGGCACAGGGCATCACGCTGTGCGGCGGCGGCGTCCTGCTGCGCGGCATCGATCGCATCATCGAGCAGGAAGTGCAGCTGCCCGTGCGCATCGCTTCCGATCCCATGACGTGCGTGGCGCGCGGAACGGGCGAGTTCCTGAACCAACTCGACCTGTACAGCCGTGTGCTGGAGTCAGGGGAGGAGGCGGCCTGATCGCGTGATCGCCCGGCAGCACCCGCCGGTGCTGGGTTCGCCGTTCGCGGCGAGTTCTTCCGCGCGGGTGCGCCGCGGCGATGTCTGCTCCGGAAGGCGCTTCCGGGAACGGCTGGGGCGACTCGGGAGCTGAGCGGCCCGACGCTGGGAGGTCTGGAGAGATGGCCGGAACGAAGCGCGGTTGGTTGGCGGCGGTGCTCGTCCTGTGCGTCATGTCGCTGGCCGGGTTCGCCCCGGTGCGCGCCATCGAGCAGTTCGCGTCGCATGCGCTGGGGGCGCTTGAGGGCGTGCTCTCCGAGTGGATGCCGTCCGAGGCGGTCGAGCGCGATCCCCAGGCGACGGCGCGCGCGCGTGATGCCCACGCGGCCTACCTCGAGTCGGTGAGCGGGGCCTTCGACCCGGCGGACACCGACGGCGACGGGGCCGGGTTGCTGGTCCCGGTCGTCTCCCGGTCGCCGGACCGCTACGAACTGGTCCTGCGCGTGCCCGCAGGCGCGGTCGCCGTGGGCGCGCCGGTGGCGCATCGCGGTGTGTTGCTCGGCTTCGTGCACCGGCTGGGCGAAGACGACACGCGCGCCACGGTGGCGCTGCTGGGGCACTCCGCCGCGCGCCCGGTGGCCGGTGAGTGGAAGGCCTCGGAGGCCGCGCGCCCGGTGTGGTTCCTCGTGCGCGGGCGCGAAGGCGACATGCACGTGAGCGGTCGCTCCAGCACGGTGGGGCCACGTCCCGACCAGCTCGCGTGGACGCGCGATGTGGGCCGTCTGGGTGACGACCTCCCGCCGGGTCTCGTGCTGGGCCGCGTGGTCACGGGCACCCGCGATGCGCCCGGCGGCGGACTGGTGGACGACCCGGACACCGAAGTGCGCCTGCAACCCGTGCTCGATCCCTATGACGTGGACGTGGTCGGCGTGCAGGCCAAGCCGGGCCATGCGTTGAGCACGCGCACGGTCGGGGCGGCGCTGAGTCGCACCTCCCGTGCTCCCGGGCGGTGGCGCGTCGACGTCGGCACGACGAGCGGCGTACGCACCGGCGACTGGGTGATCCAGGACGGGGTCTTCGTGGGCGTGATCGTGGTGGCGGGGCGCTCGTCGTCGGAGGTGGTGGACCGCGTCCCGGCCGGCCTGGCCCTCGTCATCGACGACAGCGGCGGGGCGGACGAGGTCGTGCCCTGCACCCCGGACGTCGCGGGTTGGCCCGACGACTGGCGACCGCGCAGCGGGCAACTCGTGGCGGGAGGACACCTGGCGTATGGCGGCTTCCTCCTGGGCGAGGTGGGCGCGGTGGGCGACGACGGCTGGCGGTTGATCCGCTCGCGTATCGACCCGCACCGCGCCGTCACGATCGTCGAACCGTGACGCTGCTGCTGCTCCTGCTCGCCGTCACGGCGACGCAGATCCATGTCGTCGCCGACGCCTGGTTGGGCCCTGCCGCGCCCGACCCGACCGTGTGCCTGGCCGCGTTCTGCGGGCTCTACTGGCCGCGGGGCACGCTGCCCCTGGCGGCGCTCGCCCTGGGTTGGGGGCGGGCGATGGTGCTCGTGGAGCCCGCCGGGGGACAGGTCCTGTGCGCCCTTGTGGCCCTCGCCCTGGTGGCCACCCAGCGGGACGACAACAGCACCTCGGAAGGCGGGTACGCACTCGTCTGGGCCGCGCTGACCGTCTCCCTGGCCTGGGCCGCCGCGGGCTGGTTGCTCGGGCAGTTCACCGACGTCCCGATCAAGGCGGGGCGGGAGTTGTTCCTGGGTTCGGTGCTGGCGCTGCCCTTCGTGCGCCTGGCGCCCGTCACGGCGCGGGTCGCGGGGTTCGTGACGACGTGAGGCCGGTGACGTGAGAAGACAGCGGGTCACGGTCGTGTTCGGCGCGCTGATGCTCGGGTTCCTGCTGGTGCAGGCGCGGCTCGTGGATCTGCAGGTCGTGGACCACGAGATCTGGAGCTTCGAGTCCCGCCGCAGTGCGCGGCGCTTCGAGTCGGTCGCCTTCGAGCGGGGGTGGATCTTCGATCGCAACGGAGAACCGC
The DNA here is from genome assembly GCA_029259695.1 of Planctomycetota bacterium. GTDB lineage: Bacteria > Planctomycetota > B15-G4 > B15-G4 > B15-G4 > OFTM49. The sequence continues at coordinate 833 of JAJDEQ010000028.1, read as the reverse complement.
TGGCCCGGACCGAGGCCGTGCGCGACCTCACGTTCCGCTTTCGCCGCTGGCGCAAGTCGTCGGTCGCGGGTCAGACCAGCGCAGCTCTGTGGCTGCTCGACGGCCGGCGGCGCCCGGCGCGCGAAGCCTACGCCCAGGTGGACGACGACCTGGCACGCCTCGCCGCCCTGCCCCTGGCCGTGTTCTCCGAACTCCAGCCTCGGCAGCGCAGCCGTGACCTGCGCTTCTACGTCGAACGCCTGTTCGGACGCCCGTTCGCGGGAGCGCTCTACGAGGTGCTGCTGGACGGTGGCGGACACGAGGCGCTCGTGCTGGCCGACATCCCCGGATGTCGCGCGGGCTGGGAGTCGGCCCATCACCGCGCCGCGGCGGAGCGGCGGGCGCTCGTCGACCTGGCCTACGAAGGGGGGACGACACCCCAGACGCTCATGGACCGCATGGACGAAGCGGTCGCCGTCGCCGACGCACGGGTCGTGCGCATCCTCAACCGAGAGGCCAACGCCGCGTCGGTCGAGGACGCGGAGTCCGGCACGGCCCCCGCGACGTCGCTGATGCTCGTCGAGCGCTTCGCGCGTGAGCGGGAACTGCACGCCGAGTTCGACGACGACCCCGCGCTGTTGGTGAGCGCGGTGCCCTACGACGTGGAGACGCTGGTCGCCATTCGCGGGGCCGAGCTGGCCGGCTTCGAGGTGCGCACCGAGCGTCGCCGCACCTATCCGCCCGCCGTGGCCGACGTCGCGCCGGTGATCCTGGGGCGCGTAGGCAGCCCGGGGCCGGCGGACGTGGAGCGCGCGGAAGCCAACCGACTGCGCCTGGCCGACCTGGCCAGCCTC
>JAJDEQ010000027.1 GCA_029259695.1 Planctomycetota bacterium | reverse complement strand
CTCCTCTCTCCACCCGACACCAGTGCCCAGACCTGCGACGACGCAGCGGTCGTCCAGAAGCTCGGACTGAAGGGCACGCCCGGCAGCGCCGGGTCCCCCACCCTGCGGCTCACCGGCCCGGCGGCCATCGGCTTGCCCGTGTCCTCGCTGGTGATCGAGAACGGGCTGGCCAACGCGCCGGGCCTGTTGCTGGTGGGCACGTCCAGCACGCCGACCTTCCTCTTCGGTTTCGGCGCGACGCTCTATCCATCCGCACCCCTGAGCCTGGTCAACGTGTTCCTCGACGGCGACGGCCGGGTGACGTTCGCCGCCGCCCCGGCGCCGATCGGGCCCGAGCTGTGCGGCTTCGGCTTCGTGGCCCAGGCTGCCATCGCCGATCCCCTGGCCATGGGCGGCTACGCGCTCACCGCGGGCCTCGAGGTGCGCGTGGGCAACGCCGGCCCCGGCCCGCTGTTCGCCGCGGCCAAGTACCGCGCCGGTGACGCCGCCCGCGCCGTGGCCCTCGCCGATCTTGATGGAGACGGCGTGCTCGACGCGGCCGTGGCCAACGCCGCATCGGACGACGTGTCGGTGCTGCTCGGCACCGGCGGAGGGGCCTTTGGTCCCCCAAGCAGCTTTGGCGCCGGAGACACGCCGACGTCCGTTGGCATCGCCGACCTGAACGGCAACGGAGAACTCGACCTGGTGGTGTCGAACCAGAGCTCCGACGATGTGTCGGTCCTGCTGGGCGCGGGAGACGGGACCTTCGGAAGTGCCTCGCAGGTCGCCGCAGGCAGTGGCCCGAGCACCGTCGTGCCCGTCGACGTGGACGGCAACGGCACGCCTGACCTGGTGGTGGCCAACCAGTTCTCCAACGACGTGTCGGTGCTGCTCGGTGCCGGCGACGGGAGCTTCGGTGCGGCCACCCACTTCGCGGCCGGCAGCGCGCCCCAGTTCGTGGCCGTCGCCGACCTCGATGGCAACGGCGACGTGGACCTGGCCGTGCCCAACGCCCTGACCGACCAGGTCTCGATCCTGCTCGGCGCGGGGGACGGCAGCTTCGGCCCCGCGGTGGCCTTCCCCGCGGGCGACTCGCCGCGCTCGATCGCCATCGCCGACGTGAGCGGCGGCAGCGCCGTCGACCTGGTCGTCGCCAACCGCAAGTTCTCGGGCTGCATCTCGGTGCTCACCGGGACAGGCAGCGGCAGCTTCGGGTCCCCCACGAGCTTCCCCGCCGGGAGCACGCCCGAGTCGGTCGCCCTCGCCGACCTCGACGACGACGGAGAACTCGACGCCGTCGTGGCCAACTCCTCGTCCGACAGCCTCTCGGTGCTGCTCGGTTCGGGCGCGGGCAGCTTCGGTGCGCCGGCCGCCTACACGACCGGCGAGTCCCCGCAGCTCGTGGCCGTCGGCGACCTCGATGGCGACGGCACGCCCGACCTGGCCAGCGCCAACTCGTTCTCCGACGACGTGTCGGCGCTACTCGGCACGGGCGACGGGAGCTTCCGTCAGGCGACGCGCCTCACCGGCGGTGACGGACCGCGTTTCCTGGCGACCGGCGACCTGGATGACGACGGCGTGCCCGACCTGGTCGTGGCCAACAGCTTCTCCGACGACGTGTCGATCTTCGCGGGCACCGGCGACGGCACCTTCGCCGCGCCCAGCTCGTTCTTCGCCGGACCGAGCCCGCGGGGCATCGCGGTCGACGACGTGAACGGCGACGACGACCCCGACCTGCTGGTGGCCAACGTGGAGTCGGACAACGTGTTCGTGTTCCTCGGCAACGGCGACGGCACCTTCGGAGCGCCGTCCACGTTCCCCGCCGGCAACGGCGCGCGCTCGCTCGCCTCGGGCGACGTGAACGCCGACGGCGACGTGGATCTGGTGTGCGCGAGCGGCTTCACGAACCGCGTTGCCGTGTTGCTCGGCGATGGCAGCGGCGCCTTCGGCTCGCCCACTTTCTTCATCGCCGGGACGGGCCAGGTCTCCTCGGGCCCCGAGCAGAGCAACACCGTGGCTGCGGCCGACGTGAGCGGCGACGGTGTGCTCGACGTGGTGCTGGCCAACGCCATCTCCGACGAAACGGCAGTGTTGATCGGCGCCGGCGACGGGAGCTTCACGTTCTCGGCCGCCTTCGCCACGGGCAGCGGAGCCGGATCCCTGGCGGTCGGCGACCTCGACGGCGACGACCTGCTCGACCTCGCCATCGGCAACATCTTCGACAACGACGTGTCGATCCTGCTCGGCACGGGCGGTGGTGCTTTCGCGGCGGCCACCAGCGCGTTCGCCGGCACCCGGCCCCGCGCGGTGGCCATCGCCGACCTGAACGGCGACGGCGCGGCCGACCTCGCGGTGGCCAACGAGTTCACCTCCGACGTGTCCGTGGTGCCGGGCCTCGGCGACGGCAGCTTCGCCCCCGCCGTGAGCTACCCCACCGGCGCGGCGCCCCAGGGCGTGGCCATCGACGACCTGGACGGCGACGGCCTGGGCGACCTGCTCGTCACCAACCTGTCCTCCGACGACGTGTCGGTGCTGCTCAACCTGTTCCTGGACTGACGCTCTCAGAACTCGTCGCACCAACGGTAGGCGTCGATGACCGCGCGCTCGCCCTCCACGCCGGGTCGCGCGTTGCCGTGCTCCATGCCGAGGATGCCGGTGTAGCCCTTTGCGTGGATGTGGCGGAACACGTTGCGGTAGTGGATCTCGCCCGTCGTCGGTTCGTTGCGGCCGGGGTTGTCGCCGATCTGGAAGTAGGCGATCTCGTCCCAGGCCAGGTCCATGTTGGGGATCAGGTTCCCCTCGGCGATCTGCTGGTGGTAGAGGTCGTCGAGGATCTTCACGGCCGGACTGTCGACGGCCTTGCAGATGGCGTAGGCCTGGGGGATGCGGGTCAGGAACATGCCGGGGTGATCGCGCCACGGGTTGAGCGGCTCGAGCACCATGACGAGCTCGTGCGGCTCGAAGACCTCCGCACCGCGCTTCAGCATCTCGATCGCATGGGCCGTCTGGTACTCCAGCTCCAGTCGTGGCTCGAGGTCACCGAGCACGACCGTCATCCACTTGGCATTCACGCGCTGGGCCACTTCGACCGCCGCTTGCAGGTCGGCCAGGAATTTCTCGAGGTGGCCCCCGTCGCCCGTGGTGAAGCTGCGCTTGCCGAAGGCCGTGCCGAAGTTGGCAACGAACACGCCCATGCGCATGTCCCGTTCGACGAGGGCCTGGGCGATGCGCTCCTGGTCTTCCACCGAGCGACCAGCCATGCCGTTGTCTTCGAACGCGCTGAAGCCCTCGTCGGCCATGAAGGCGATCTGGTCGACCGGATCGTCTCCCGCGTGATGCCGGAACATCCCCAGGTGCGGGGCATAGGCCATGCGGAAACGATCGCCGCGACGGCGACGCCCCAGGGCGGCGACCTCCTCGCGCAGCGCCGCCGTGCTCGTGGGAGCGGCAGCTATCCAAGGCGCCGCCGCAGCCACCGGCGTGGCCAGCAGCGCGGCCCCGGCCGCCGTGCGCAGGAAGTGGCGCCGTGAGAGATCACCGCGCTGAAGCGACGTCCGCGGCGAGCGGGCGTGGAGACGGGATGAAGTGCGTCGAGTCATGAGTCGCGTGTCTCCCTCTCGAGCGGCAGGCTATCACGCCGGCACTCGGGTACGATTCCCGCGATGAACACGCGTTCGTTCCTCGCCCTGGCGCTTGCGCTCCTCGCCGCACTGGGAGCCTCCTGCCAGCTCGACGCCACGGCCGTCCGTGCGCCCGCCGCTCCGGTCCCGGACAACGCCGCGCCGCCCCTGAGCAACGCCGAACCGGTCCCGGGCAACGCCGAACCGGCCCAGGGCAACGCCGCTCCTATCCCGGGCAACGCCGAACCGGCTCAGTGGATCTGGGGCACCGACGAGATCGGCGCGCGGGAGACCATCTTCCTGCGGCGGGTCTTCGAGGTCCCCGCGGCGGTCAGCGCGGCGGAGATCGTGGGCACCTGCGACAACGCCTGGGTCGCCTTCCTCGACGGTGAAGACGTGGCCGGCGACGGCCAGTGGACCGACGTGACCGGAGCAGACGTCACCGAGGTCATCACCGATCTCGGCGCAGGCCGGCACGTGTTGGCGGTGCGCGCCTCGAACGAGGGCGGCCCCGCTGGCCTCGTCCTGCGCCTGACGCTCGAGCATGGCGGTGCAGATGGCGCAGGCCGCGCCGAGTCGCACGAGATCGTGACCGACGGGAGCTGGCGCTGGTCCCGGACGGCCTCCGAGGGTTGGACCACCCCGGGCTTCACCGCCGACACATCGAACGGGTGGTCGCCGGTCGCCTTGCTCGGTGAACCGGGCGTCGCTCCCTGGACGCAGATCGACGCGCGCAGCCTCGCCACGACCCACGAGGTCCGCGCGCCGCGCGCCACACCGCCCGAGCGCATCAGCGTCCCGCCGGGCTTCGAAGTGGAACTGCTGCACTCGGTCAAACGCAGTCAGGGTTCCTGGGTGTCCCTGGCCGTCGGCCCGGGGGACCGTCTGTATGCCAGCGACCAAGGCGCAGCCGGGCTGTTCCGCATCGATGTCTCGCGCACACCTGCGCAGGTCGAGCGGGTGGACGTGGACGTGAGCGGTGCCCAAGGCATGACCTGGGCCGCCGACGGACTCTACGCCGTCGCGCATGGCGCCGACGGTCGGGGCCTGTACAAGCTCACCGACACGAACGGTGACGATCGGCTGGATGCCGCCGAACAACTCCGGGCGCTCGGCGGCGCGGACGGCGAGCACGGCTGGCACGCGGTCGAGCCGGCGCCGGACGGTCGCTCGCTGTACGTCGTCGGCGGCAACCAGACCGACCTCACCGAGTTGTCGGCGTCGCGCGTCCCTCCCGTGTGGGGCGAGGATCAACTGCTGCCCCGGCTGCGCGACGCGAGCGGCTTCATGGTGGACGCGCAGGCACCGGGCGGTTGCATCTATCGCGTGAGCCTGGACGGCGCCGACTGGGAACTCGTCTCCGTCGGCTACCGCAACCCGTACGACGTGGCCTTCGATGCGCGCGGCGATCTGTTCACCTTCGATGCCGACATGGAGTGGGACATCAACACGCCCTGGTACCGCCCCACCCGCGTGTGCCTGGTGACGAGTGGCAGCGAGTACGGTTGGCGCAACGGCTCGGGAAAACGGCCGACCCACTTCCCCGACAACCTACCGGCGGTGCTCGACGTCGGCCCCGGCTCGCCCGTGGGCATGGTCTTCGGCACGCGCACCCGCTTCCGCGAACCCTACCGCCGGGCCCTGTTCCTCGGAGACTGGAGCTACGGGCGTATCTACGCGGCCCACCTGGAACCGGACGGCGCCGCCGTGCGAGGCAGCTACGACGTCTTCGCATCGGGGGCCCCGCTCCCCGTCACCGACCTGGTGACGCCGTCGGACGGGGCGCTGTACTTCGTCACGGGCGGCCGCGGCGTGCCCTCGGGGCTCTACCGCGTGCGCGACCTGCAGGGCGCGGCCGACGTCGCGACGAACGCCGATGAGGCCGGGGCCACGGAGGCGCGGCGTCTACGCCTGGCGCTCGAGTCGTTCCACGGGGGCACGCACGACGGCGCGGTCGATGCAGCCTGGCCCCACCTCGATCACGCCGATCGCTTCGTGCGTTTCGCGGCGCGCACGACAGTCGAGTGGCAGCCGGTGGATCGATGGCGGGACCGCGCCCTCGGCGAGGCCGACCCCGAGAAGGCCGTCGCGGCGCTGATCGCCCTGGCGCGGGTGGGTGGCACCGACCCGGAACACGAGGGCCCCGGGGACGCCACCGCGGCGCTGTTCCGATCGGGGACCTTCTCACCCTTCGTGGCGGGCACGTCGCCCGCACAGGCCGAGGCGTTGTTCGCCGCGCTGGGCCGGGTGGACTGGAGCGCTCTGCACGAGACCGGCCGGCTCGACCTCGTGCGCGCCTACGGCCTGGCCGCGATTCGCACCGGGCCGCTTGACGACGCCCGGCGCGAAGCCGTGCTGCAGCGCGTCGCCGCGTGGCCCCCGGGCGGGACAGCGCGACTCGAGACCGCACTGTGCGAGCTGCTCGTCTTCCTCCGCTCCCCCGACGTCGTCGCCCGGGCGCTCAACCGGATCGAGACCGCGCCCACCCAGGAGGAACGGCTGGCCCTGCTCGCGTCGCTGCGCCTCGCGGAAGAAGGCTGGACGCCGGCCCTGCGCCAGCGCTACTTCCACTGGCTGAACCGCGCGCAGGGCTACGCCGGAGGGATGAGCTTCGCCGGCTTCGTGCGCGACATCCGCGACGAAGCCATCGCGCGTCTCAACGATCAACAGCGCGAGGAACTGCGCGCGACCCTCGAGGCGACGCCGCCGTCGTCACCCCTGTCCGTGATGCAGTCCTCCCTCTCCGGCCGCACGACGGTGCGGGAGTGGACGCTGCGAGAACTCGCGCCCGGCGTGCAGCAGCGGCTCGTCGATCGGGACTTCGCCCGCGGCCGGCGCATGTTCGGGGCGGCGAGCTGCTTCGCCTGTCACCGCCTGGCCGGCGAAGGCGGCGCCGTGGGACCCGACCTCACGGGGGCGGGCGGACGCTTCGGCCCCGGCGATCTGCTCGAGGCGACCCTCGAGCCGAGCCGCACGGTGAGCGATCAGTACCAACGGGTCACCGTGCGCAAGCTCGACGGCGATGTCGTCACCGGCCTGATCGTGAACCTCTCCGGCAACGTGCTCCACATCAGCACGGACATGTTCCGCCCCTCCCAGATCACGAAAGTCGACACCCGCCACGTGGAGTCCATGGAACCCTCGGCCGTCTCCGCCATGCCCGCCGGCCTGCTCGACCTGCTCACCCGCGACGAGATCGACGACCTGCTCGCCTACATCCTGTCCGGCGGCCGCGCCGACGACCCGATGTTCCAGGCGGGCGACGAAGGGGCGCGCTGAGCCAGCTGTGCACGCCCACGCTCCTCGTTCGAGCAGCGTGACGCCGCCGCCATCGGTTGCCGGCGTCCGCTCACGACGCCGCACACAACGCGACCTATGTTGTTGCGCGCAGCGGGTCTTGAGCCGCTTTGTACCAGCACCGCACACACGTTGTTGCTCCCAAAGGGAACGCGCAGCACCGCTGATGGACGGCGCGTTGCGTTGAAGTCCAATCGCTCCACCGCGTGCACGAGCACCGGTCGAACGAAGGGAGAGAACCATGAACCAACGTTGGATGAAGTCCGTCCTCGCTACCATCGTGCTGTTCAGCATCAACGCACCAACGACCGCACAGGCCCTCGTCACCACCGTGCCGGAACTCGAGGCCCCCGAGCACGACGCGGGCCCGATCGAGACCGTCCGCCCCGGCAAACCCTGGACGGACGATTGCGGCAACACGATCGTCGTGACGACGGGCGCCGTCTCGGTGAAGACCACCAAGGCCAAGTGCGGTCCAAACCGCGGCCGCAAGTGCCTGGCGTCGGTCACAGCGAATGGCAAGGACGAGGTCACCATCGACCTGGATGGAGGCACCGACGTCGAAGTGGAGGTCAAGGGCGAAGCGAAGGTCACCATCAATGGCGACGATCAAGGCACGATGAACGAGGAACTCAAGCCCTGTGGCGACCCCCGTGACCAGAACGACATATCGAACAAGAACGACGCCGGCATCACGCTCGGGAGCGACGGGAACAAGGGCCGGGTCACCCTCAACGGCGACCGCAACGTGATCCAGTTCACGAAGGGTGCCAAGAACCACACGCTAGTGATCTCAGGTGACAACAACCTCGTGATCCTGCCAGGCGGCGCAGGCAACTCGGTGACTGCGTCGGGCAGCGAGAACGTAGTGACCAGCAGTCCCTGACTCTCCGCGGTTACGCCGCTCCGGCGGCGGTATACTCCTCTGCCGGAGCGGCCCGCGCATGTCCACGCGACTGACAGTCCTCGGAGGCACCTTCCTGCTCGTTGCCTCCGTGGTGTTCCTGCTGCAAGGCGAGCCTTCACCCGAGTCACCCTTCGCCCGGGTGCAGCTCCCTCTCTCGGTACCACGCGAGCAGCCGGAGCTGCCCGCACCGCCGCCACCCGCTCCGGCTCCCAACCGGGTCGAAGTGTCGGCACCGGCGGACGAGCCGTTGCCGTGGTCCCACCCACTGATGGTCGAGAACGACCGCCTCCACGGGCACATCGAGTACCTGCGGGGGCAGATCGAAGAAGAGCGCGAGGAGATCCGCCTCCTCACGGCGCTCCTCAACGGGAACGAAGTGGAAGCCTCCGTGCGCACGAGCCTCGCCGCCGATTTCGACGACCTGTTCATCGGCGAACGACGCGCCACCGAGTACCGTGAACACTTCATCGAAGTGATCGGTGAGGTCGCGGAGGCCATCGACGCCACAGACTTCGACGACGTCCGGGCGACCGTGGGCGACGTCGCCATCCGTGACCTCGCCGCCCACACCCCTCACCTCATCCAACGCCTCGACCTGGTTCCTCTGGATCACTCGACCGGCGCACGGGCCTATCCAGGAGGTCCCTGGGAGCCCACGTACACGATCACCTACTTCTCGCTCGTCGACGGCAAACGAGAGATCGACCGTCGCCTGGAGGGCCTCCCGGCCGAAGATGCGCGAACCAAGGCCCTCCTCTCCGACCAAAGCCGTCAAGCCCGCGCCGCCCGAGATGCCAATGAAACCGACGTCCAACGCATCCTCGGGATCGAGTTCCCACAGGAAGAAGACTGACACGCCGGCGAGCGGCTCCTCGCTCGGCACGCGAGCGGTCAGCGCTGTTCGAGCAGCGTCCGCGCAGCGGCGGCGGCCTGGTCGGCCACGTCCGTGCGGCCCTCTCGCCGCAGCTTGTCGGCCAGTTCCAGCAGCACCTGCGGCCGCTCGGGGTGACCCACGTCGTCGCTGCCGAACTCGCGCAGGTAGTAGATCGCCTCGTCGAGCAGTCCCTCGTCGACGAAGCGGCCGGCCAGTTGGGTCGGGTACAGCTCGGGCGCGGACTCCAGCCAGCGGCCGCTGAAGGGGATCGCCCGGGCGCGGCGTTCGTCCGCGCTGTCGCCCAGGCGCGCGATGTCGGCCTGCAACTGTTCGACGGTCACCACGCCCTTGTAGATCGCGCCCACGCTGCCGTCGGTGTCGATCAGGAAGCTGGTGGGGACGGGCAACAGCCGGCGGTTGAGGTACAGCGCGTCGTGGTAGGCCTGCAGCAGATGGACCAGGCGTTCGTTCGCGAACCCCGCGGCGAAGTCGTACCCGCGCTGCGCCAGGTACGCGCGCCCGTCCTCGTGGGTCGTGGGGCTGTCCTCGCCGAGGCCGTCCACGCTCAGGGCCAGCATGTGCACGCCCGCCGCGTCGAAGTGGGCCAGCTCGGCCAGGCAGGGCGGACACCAGCTGGCCCAGAGGTTGAGCAGCAACGGCTTGTCGAGGAACTCGTGCACCTCGCGCTGGTTGCCGTCCGTGTCGATGAAAGGCAGTCGCGGCAGGGGCGTGCGCGTCGAGACCAGCAGCCGCATGCTCTGGGTGGACGGCCGGTCGGTCACCTCGGACGGCTGCAACGCTCGGGTGCGCGCAGGCGGTGTCCAGCGCGTCGGCGCGCTGTCGCCCTGGGTCAGTTCGTAGAAGCCGCTCGGTTCGAGGCCCGTGAAGCTCTGGCGCGCGCCGTCGGGCCAGCGCACGACGAGGGACTCGATCGCGCCCTGCGCTCCGAGCCCGAAGTGCACCCACTTGCTCGACTGGGACAGGTAGCCCTCGCCGGCCTTGAGCGTGCGCAGCAACGTCACGCCGCCGACGCGCAGCTCCAGTCGCGCGCCGATGGCGTCGCGGTTGCAGCTCGTGCCGTTGCCCTCCAGGCGGATGGCCAGGAAGCGGTTGCCCGACGGCGTGTCGTTGCGCAGGAAGCGCAGGCGCGGGCCGGTGCGATTGCTGAACCACAGGTCGACGTCGCCGTCGAAGTCCCAGTCCGTGGCGGCCATGCCGCGACCGTCGTCGGCGAAGTCCAGCCCGCTGACCGCGGAGATGTTGGCGAAGCGCGACCCGCCGGTGTTCAGGTAGACACAGTGACGCTCACGCCCGCTGAGCGATTTGCCCCCCAGGATCATCTCGCTCAGCGCCACGACCGCGTCGGTGTAGGCCTCCATCGCTTCCCGCGAGGTGCTCTGTTCGGCGCTTGCGGGTGATTGCGACACGACCTGCCGCCAGAGGAAGCTTCACAAGTCGCCCGGGTCTTCGTTGGTGATGTTGCCGTTGGCGATGACCAGGTCCTGGAAGCTGTCGTTGTCGATGTCCAGGAACAGACTGCACCACGCCCAGCGACCCATGGTGACGCCGACCGGCACGCTCACGTCGTCGAAGTCGCCGCCCGGGCTGCCCCGGAACAACGAGTTGCCCCGGGCATGCCGCTGCAACGCCTCCCGCTCCGCGCCCTGAGCGCCCGGGTTGAACTGACGCTGATAGGTGATGCGGTTGCCCGCCGACGAGAACATGTTGCTGACGTACAGGTCCATCCACCCGTCGTGGTCGTAGTCGCCGAAGCTGACCGACATGCCCGCCGAGATGTCCTCCACGCCGGCCTCGGGCGCCACGTCGCGGAACCAGCCGTCGTCGTTGCGGTAGAGGTTGTTGCGGCCGTAGTCGTTGGCGACGTACAGATCCAGGTCGCCGTCGTTGTCGTAGTCTTCCCAGGCGGCCGCGAAGCTGAAGCGCGTGCCGTTGTGATCCAGACCGACGTCGCTGGTCACGTCGGTGTAGCTCCAGTCGCCGTCGTTGCGCCAGAGCAGGTTGTGCGGCCCATTGTCCGCGTCGTGATAGGGCAGCGGCGACTCGTTGGAGTAGTAGCAGACGTACAGGTCCAAGTCGCCGTCGCGGTCCACGTCGGCCGCCGCGAGCGAGGTGGGCACCGCCGGCCCGGGCAGCAGCATGCGGCCCTCGAAGCGGCCACGGCCGTCGTTCTCCAGCACCATCACCGGCGACGAGCCCGCCACCAGGTCCTGGTCCCCGTCGTTGTCGAGATCCACGAACAACGCGCTCGTCGTCGTGTCCATCCAGTCCACGCCCGCGCCGGCCGAGCGGTCGGTGAGCGTGCCGTCGGCGCTCTGCACGAAGAGCTGGTTGGGCAGGCCGCCCGGGTTGCACAGGTAGACGTCGTCCAAGCCGTCGCCGTTGACGTCGCCCAGCGCCAGGCCGTGGTAGCCCAGCGGGCTCTGACCGAACTGCGCCTGGATGCGCACATACCAGTGCGGGAGTCCGTAGCCGAGCATGTCGTCACCGGCCATGTCGCGTTGCAACACGGCCTCGGTGCAGTCGGCGAACAGCGAGCGCTCCGCCGTCACGTGGGCCCGTTCGTACTCCTCGACCGCGAGCGACTGCAACCGCGGATGAGCTGCGTCGACCCACGTGGCGACCCAGGTGGCGTTCTCCTCGAGCGGGCCGTCGGGGCCGATGCCGCTGATCGTCACGTACTGGCGCGTCATGATGGCGTCGGTGCCGAGTTCGACGTTGAAGAGCTTGAAGTGTGCGCGCACGTCGGTGGCGTTCGCGAACGGCTCGCGCAGCTCGTTCATCGCCGCAACGAAGCCGGCCTGCCCGCGATGGATGACCGCCTCGTCGACCGGTTCCGATCCCGCGTGCAGCCGGTCGCCCCCTTCGCCGTCGACCCCGTCATCCAGGCGCCCGGGCCGGTCGACTCGAATCGACGACGACTCGAACACGCGTTGCAGGGTCTGTGGTCTCGGCGCCGCGCACTGGAAGCTTGCGTCGGCCAGAGCGCTCAGCTCGGCCGGCGCGACCTGACCCGGATCGGCCAACCAGCCGCCGAGCCGCTTCCACTGCTTGCTCGCCAGGTCACCGAAACGCTCGCTGTCCCAGTCGCCCTCGTCGAGGTCGTCGTGGAAACGCGTGGGCAGCGGCACCGTCCCCTCGAGCAGGGCCGTCGTCTCGGGGAGCTCCGTTCCGTTCGACCCCGTTCCGTTCGACCCCGTTCCGCCCGACTCGGTCCGTTGCCCCAGGATGCGCCAGCCGGCGACAGCCAGCAGCGCAACGACCACCACGGCGATGATCGTCCTGCGTTGACTCGGCGCGCGGCTCTTGCCCGGATTCATGCCGGCCATTGTCCTGCACCGCCCTCGGGTTTGCGAGACCGGCGCTGCAACACACGAGCCCGCCCCACGCAGACGCGGAGCGGGCTCGTGCCAGAACGCAGGCGCAGGAACTCCCCCTCCCTACGGCAACCAGTCCACCTGCAGCGCGTTGCTGAGCGCCCAGCCGTGGGGTGTCGTGGCGTCGGCCACGGCGCACTGCACGTAGAGCGTGGCGCCGGGGAAGCCGCCCGGGACGAGCAGCTCGATGTCGCCCAGGCTGTCGGTCGTCAGCGCCAGCAGGGTCTGCACGGGCACCGGCACGATCGTGCCGCCCACGCCGCTGGCGAAGGTCGGGTCGGCGGTGGCCCCCACCATGAACCAGGTGAACTGGGTGTCGCCGTCGCTGTCGAGGCGCAGGCGGGAGAAGACGCCGGTGGACAGGTCACCGCCGCACATGCTGAGCGTCGCCGTGCCCGGCCCGGCGAAGCCCAGGTCGGTCTGGCAGACCGGGTCGGCCATGCGCCAGCGGGTGACCATGCCCGAGTAGCTGAGCGGCGTGGCGTTCATCTCTGCCGCGCCGGGTGTTGCCAGGCCCTGGTCGTTGGTGGTGAAGGCGTACCACACGTCACCGTCGGGCCCGAGGGCCAGCGCAGCCTCGTCGGCCCAGACTGCTCCGCCGCGACCGAAGAAGGTCGAGCGCAGCGGGTGGCCCGTTCCATCGAGCACCGTGAGCACGCCGCTGTTGGCGCCGTCCATCTGGGACTGCCAGGCGTTCATCACCGGGTAGCTGGCGGAATCGGTCCAGCCGACCAGATGGGCGTTGCCGGCCGCGTCCACCGCGACGTCGTTGAAGCGCTCGTTGGGGAACCCGCCGAAGTAGGTCGAGTACACCAGCGACGCCGGGCCCGCCTGGTCGGTGTCGATGCAGGTCACGACGCCGTCCCACTCGTTGCCGCCGCCCGCGACCGTGTCGTAGGCGCCCGGCGTGGTGGGATAGTCGGTCGAGTTCGAGCCACCCGCGAGCCACACGTGGCCGTCGTCGAGGCAGGCCACGCCCATGCGGTCATTGGACTCGTTGCTCGAGCCGCCGAGGAACGTGCTGTACTCGATCGCCGTGGCGTCGGCGCTGAGCCGCGTCAGGAAGAACTCGGTGTCCGCGTTGCTCGTGGGCGCCGTGGCGTCGGCCGCGTTCACGATCGGGAAGTCGGACGTGTTCGTGTGGCCGGCGATGTAGACCCGCTCGTCGGCATCCACGGCGATGGCCTGGCAGCGCGTGTCGGGTACCGAGACGCCGAGCATGATCGGCTGACCGAAGGCGGAGATGCCGGTGAGGTAGGTGGCCCAGACGACGTCGCCGGCGGGATCGAGCCGCATGGCGTAGCCGTGGGCCCCGAAGTCGTCGGCGAACTGGCCGACCGTGCCGGGCGTCACGGCCAGCGGATCGACGCCGCCGTGAGTGCCCGTGATCCAGACGTTGCCGGTGTCGTCCACCGCCAGGGCCCGCACCGCTTCCTTCACGCCCGCGCCGTTGATGCCGCCGCCCACGTAGGAAGAGAAGACCAGGCCCGAGCCGTCCGGCAGCAATTTCGACACGAAGCCGCTCGTCGCGGAACCGATGTCGAAGGGATTCACCTGCGGGAAGTCCGACGTGGCCGTCCAGCCGCCCACGACCACGTTGCCCAGGCCGTCCACCCCGATCGTCAGGGCCTGGTCCGGTGCGCAACAGTTCGCACCGGTCGGGCCGCTGCCACCCAGGTAGGTGAGCCACAGCATCTGGGTGCCGTCGGGCGAGAGCTTGCCGATGAACGCGTCGTCGGCGTTGGTGTCGGCGTGCGCCGGCTGCAGCACGCCGGCCGTCGTGGGCAGGTCCGGCGACTGGGTGTAGCCGCAGAAGTAGGCGTGGCCGTCCGCGTCCACCGCGATGTCGGTGATGTGCACCGCCGCGCTGCCCGTGACGTAGGTCGCGTAGCTCAGCACCGGATCGATGACCAGCGTGCGCTGCTCGTCGTAGTCTTCGATCGCGAAGCCCACCACGTCGTCGGCGTGCAACACGAAGCGCCCCTCGACCGGCTCGCGGCCGGCGGGTCCGTGCTGATACACGACCGGCGCACTCTGGCGCAGGTCGCCGGCGGGCGTCGTCACGATCAGATCGCCGTCGGCGGCGATGCTGACGTCGTCGGCACCGTCGAAGCGCAGGCGCACGCGATCCGGATCGACGCCCGGAGCCAGCACGAAGTCGTACTCCAGCTCGCCGGCCGCGTCGTACAGCTCCAGGTCGATGCCGGGCCAGAGCTGCTCGTAGCGCACCCGGGAGAAGGTGGCGTTGTCCACCGACCACTGGGCGCGGTCGTTGCCGCGCAGGTGGTGCACGCGGGCCATCCGCTCGGTCACACCGACGATGGACGGCGTGAGGTTGCCGCCGATGAAGGTCGTGTGCACGGCCGCAGCGGAGGCACCGGCCGAGCCGTCGAGACTGAGCACCACGGCGTCCGGGCAGGCGAACAGGGTCAGTCCCCGGCCCCGTGCCACGTAGGCGACGGCCTCGTCGTAGCGGCCTCCGTTGTGCTCGAACAGGAGCTGTTGCGGCAGTGACGTCGCGACATCGGCGGCCTCGGCGGCCTCGGCGGCCTCGGTGACCTCGGCGTCGTCGGCATGGGCGGCGTGGGCCGCGCCGGCCAGCACGGCGCCTGCCATGAGCGTGCGGATGGGCGAGAGCATGGAACGTCCTCCAGTGGTTCGTGGGTCGGCGCGGCGGGACAAGCGCACGAAAGGGGCGATCCCGGGGCGCCAACCCCACGGGCGACATCCGCGGCTGGCCTCCATCAGCAAATCCGCTCACAATCCGAGGAACGTCCCGCGGGTGCCCGCGGTGCGGGCCCGGCGGCCGGATCGGCCGCGCCAGCGAGGCAGCAATCGATGCACGGCGAGGTCACCCGCCTGCTCCAGAACGTCGAGACCCACCAGACGGGCGCCGCCGACGCGCTGTGGACGCTGGTCTACGACGAGTTGCAGCGCCTCGCCCGCCGCGCCATGGCCGACGAGCGCAACGCGCACACGCTGCAACCGACCGCGCTCGTGAACGAAGCCTGGCTCAAGCTCGTGCAGCCCGAGGGCGACCCGGGTTGGGAAGGCCGGGCGCACTTCTTCCGCACGGCGGCCCGAGCCATGCGCCACATCCTGGTGGACCACGCCCGGGCTCGGGGCCGACGCAAGCGCGGCGGCGACGCGCAACGGGTGGACCTCGACGTCGACCGCTCCACGCCTGCACCGATCACGCCCGACCTCGACCTGATCGCCCTCGACGATGCACTCGCGGGCCTGGGCGAGATGGACGAGGAGCTCGCCCGGCTCGTCGAGCTGCGTTTCTTCGCGGGCCTCTCCATCGCCGACACCGCCCGGGTGCTGGGACGCTCGACCGCCACCGTCGAACGCAGCTGGCGCGTGGCGCGGGCCTGGCTGCGCCGCGCCATGGACGGTGAGGTGACGCCGTGAAGGCCGAGCGCTGGGCCGAAGTGCGTCGTCTCGCCGAGCAGGCCCTGGCACGGCCGGCGCACGAGCGCCCCGCCTTCCTCGCGCGCGATTGCGACGACGACGAACTCCGGGGCGAGGTCGAAGCCCTGCTCGCCGCCGACGCCGCAGACGACGATCGGCTCGACACACCCGCCGTTCCGATCACGCCGCCGCCCCCACCGCTGCCCGAGGGCACGCGACTCGGTCCGTGGGAGATCACCGGCGAGATCGCCTCCGGAGGCATGGGCACCGTGTACCGCGCGCGACGTTGCGACGGCGCCTTCGAACGCCAGGTGGCGCTGAAGGTGGTCAAGCGCGGGCTCGACACCGACGAGGTCCTGCGCCGCTTCGAACACGAACGTCGCGTGCTCGCCAGCCTCGAACACGAGCACGTCGCCCAGCTCCTCGACGCCGGGAGCACCGACGACGGCCGCCCCTGGCTGGTCATGGAGTACGTCGAGGGGCGCCCGATCGATGCCTACTGCAACGAGGCCGCACTCCTCGTGCGTGAGCGGCTGGCCCTCGTGCGCGCCGTGTGCGCCGCGGTCGACCACGCCCACCGTCATCTCGTGGTCCACCGCGACCTGAAGCCCGGCAACATCCTGGTCGCCGCCGACGGGACACCGAAGCTGCTCGATTTCGGCATCGCCAAGCTGCTCGGCCCGCACGGTTCGGCCGACGACTCGGCGAGCGGAGCCACGACCCTGGGCACGTCGCAACTGCTCACGCCGGAGTACGCCAGCCCGGAGCAGGTGCGCGGGGACCCGATCAGCACGTCCACCGACGTCTACTCCCTGGGCGTCGTGCTGTACGAAGCGCTCACGGGCCGGCGCCCGCACCAGCTCGCGGGGCTGTCCCGCGCGGCAGCGGAGCGCGCGCTGATGGAGACGACCCCGCCGCTGCCGAGCGCGGTCGCGGCCGACCCAGCGCACCGCACCGCCCTCATCGGCGACGTCGACACGATCGTGCTCAAGGCGCTGCACGCGGACCCGGCGCGCCGCTACGGCTCGGCCGCCGATCTCGCGGACGACATCGACCGTCATCTCGCGGGACTCCCGGTGCGCGCGCGACCGGACTCGTGGTCGTACCGCGCGAGCCGCTTCATCGCGCGGCACCGCTACGTCGTCGCGGGCGCCGCGCTGCTCTTCGTCTCGCTCGCGGTGGGACTCGCGGTGAGCTGGACCCTCTACGCCGAGACCCTCGTCCTCGCCGAGTCCCTCGCGGCCGAGCAGGCCCGGGCCGAAGCGCGCTTCGACGACGTCCACGCCCTGACCAAGACGCTGCTCGCCGAGCTCAACGCGGCGCTCGCGCCGGTGGCCGGCGCCATGGCTGCGCGCGAGCTGATCGTCGACACCGGGCTCGACTACTTGCAGCGACTGGCGGCGGATGCCGCGGGCGACGACGAACTGCTCGCCGACGTCGCGCGCGGCTACCTCACGGTGGCCGAGCTGCAAGGCGGCGCCAACGTCGCCAACCTGGGACGCACGGCCGACGCGCGCGAGAGCGTCGCCGTCGCGCGGGCCCGCGCCGAAGAGCTGATCGCGCGCAGCCCGGACCACCCCGGCTTCCGGTTGGTGCTCGCCTCCGCGCTGGTGAGCGACGTGGAGCTGGCCCAGATCGCCGGCGAGCGCTCCTCGGGAGAGCAGCTCGAACGCGCGCTGGAACTCATCCCGGCTCCTGAGGAACTGACGCAGCACCGGCCCCAAGCGCACTCCGTTCGGGCTCGCGTCCACGGCGTCCTGGCCCAGGTCGCCCTGGCTCGCGGTGGTTTCGACGAAGCGCACACCCACTTCGAATCCGCATGGAAGGACCAGCGAGCCCTCGCGAAACTGCGACCCGACGACGTGGACAGCGCGCGCTTCGTCGCCCAGTCGCGCACGTGGCTGGGGCTCGTCGACGCGCGCCGCGGCCGGTTCGACGAGGCCGAGACGCACCACCGGGACGCCCTGGCCCTGCTGCAACCGCTGGTCGAGGCCCACCCCGATCACCGACTCGCGCGGCGCTCGCTGGGCTTCGCGCTCTCCGAACTCGGCGCGCTGCTCTACTTCCGGGGCCGGGTGGACGAGTGCGTCGAAGCCCTGGAGCAGGCGCTCACCCAGGCCGAGCGCCTCTCCGAGCAGAGCCCGGCCGACCTGCAATTGCAACGCGACGTGCTCGTGCGTCAGCTCAAGCTCGCGCCGATCCTGGTCTCGATCGGACGCGCGGACGATGCGCTGCTGCTCACGGAGGACGCCGTTCTGTTGGCCGAGCAACTGGCAGCGGCCGATCCGGACAACCAGCGCGCTCAGCGGGACCTGGGCACGATCGGGCAGCAACACACCCGAGCACTCAACGCCAGCGGTCGCTCGGCGCAGGCGCTCGTGGTGGGCAGCGCGGCCCTCGACACCTGGCGCGCCATGGCACAGGCCGCACCCGACGACGCGGACGTACGTCGCACCACGTTCATCATGGCCTGGGACCTGGCCATGGTCGCGCGCTCCCTCGCACGCGCCGCCAGCGACGACACCGAACGCCGCGCCCGCTACGAACAGGCCCGCGACCTGTTCCAGGAAGCGCACGACCGCATGCTCAGCCTGCACGAAGAAGGCCGACTGTCGCCCCAGGAGGAACCCTACATCGCGCGCTACGCAGCCGACGCAGCCCAGTGCGAACAGGTCCTGCGCGAACTGGATGCGGCTGCGGCGGGCCCGTGAGTCGCCCGGATTCGTGACGTTTGTCGCGTGCAGCCGCCCCTCGCCCGCGGACAATGGCCCCACGCCTACGCCGAGCCCGAAGTCACGTCCCCGGCCTCGCCTGCGCGACGAAACCCACCTCATCATCCGGAGCCTTTGCCATGTCTCTGCGTGTCATCACGATCCTGACCATGCTCGTCGCGGCGAGCGTGCAGTTCACGCCTACTGCCAGCGCCCAGGGCCTCGACGATCAGTGGTTCAAGGTCACGATCAACATGCGCGGCAGTGCGATCACGCCGCTCGAAGAGGTGGAGAAGACCAAGGGCAAGGTCACCTGCTACGTGATCTTCAACGCGAACATGGACGACGACGGCGG
Source organism: Planctomycetota bacterium (assembly GCA_029259695.1). Classification (GTDB taxonomy): domain Bacteria; phylum Planctomycetota; class B15-G4; order B15-G4; family B15-G4; genus OFTM49. The sequence continues at coordinate 7,789 of JAJDEQ010000027.1, read as the reverse complement.
GGCCGCCGACGGCTTCTCGAGCACGAGCTACGGCTACTCGGTGTGGAGCGAGATCGCGCCCGGCAACTGGCAGGTGAGTTCGGTCGGGTTGCTGCTCACCGCCGGTGAGAACGAGTCGTTGATGGTCGGCAGCGACATCAGTCCGAGCAGCAACGGCATCAAGTGGCAGGTGGTCGTGCCCGACAAGGACGCCACCACGCTGCAGATCTCGTTCATCGCCCGGCTCAAGCTGGTCTACGACAAGAACGCCGACCTCAAGAAGGCGAGCTTCAAGAGCATGGGCAGCATGATGCCCTTCGGCACCGGCGGCGGTGACGTGCTCTACGGCGACGCGAAGCTCAAGGGCAAGCTGGTCGCGATCGACAAGCTCCCGTTCGAGCCCTGAGCCGTTCGTTCGGCGCCGATGTCGCGCGCGACCGTCCGCCGTCGTCGGAGCAGCAGTCCCGCGGCAGCGAGATGCCGGCCAGCGGCGGCCTGCGCCGACTCAGTCCGGCATGGCTTCGGCCCCGCCCAGTCTCAGCCCTACTCTTCGGGCAGCAGGTCCATCGACAGCATGGCCACCGCCGGGAGCGGCGGGTAGTCGAGGGTGACCCGGAAGCCGCGGAACGCACTGTCGTCCCAGCCCAGGCACTCGAACACGTGGGCCAGCAACTCGCCGTAGCGAGGCACATGCGGCGTGGCCATGGTGACCAGCCCCTGGCCCAGTTCGTGCACGTCGGTCTCGATCGGCAGCCGCGATGCCTCACGCCGGCTGCGACCGTGCACCGGTCGCCCCTCGAGCAGGCTGTACACGTCCGCGCGCGGATGCATCGCCCAGCTCAACGACTCGTGCACGAGCAGGTCGCTGTGCATCAGCTCGACGGGCGTGACCAGGTTGCAGCCCATCTCGCAGACGCGATCGTCGCCCTCGGCGTACTGTGATCCCAGGGACGGCAGCAGCGATCCGTAGATGCACGTCAACTCAGCCGAGCGACCGACCTGTCCGGCGGGCAACTCGTACTCGGTCTCCATCTCGCTGCGAATGACGTTGAGCTCGGGCATGTCCGGGCTGCAGAACGACCGCAGCAGCGGCACGCCGGAGTCCTCGGCGCCGGGTTCGATGGGCTGACCGACGACGGCCCGTGTGCTGCCCGAGTCGTCCCAGGCCAGCCGGCGGAAGAGGGGCCAGACCACATCCGGGCGCAGCCGAACGAAGTCCACCATGCCGTGCACCTGGGCCAGATCGACCCGCCGCGGGTCCGACGGGCTGGGGGCCAGGATGTTGATCGACAGGAGCACCCGGGCCTGCACGCTCCAGGTGGCGCTGTTGCCCCGGAACGCGTAGCGGCGCGCCTGGAGCAGGGCCTCGTGCTGGGCTGACCCGGGCACGAAACCGCCGGCCACCAGCTCGAGAGTGGCCCGATCCCCGCCGTGCTCTTGCACCAGGCGGTCGAAATCGTCCATGGCGTCCTGGATGCGCCGCAGACCGGCATCCGAGGCGCCGGCCTTGCGCAGGGCCTTGGCCAGGATCTCCATGCCGTTGCGCCCCGGGATGTGGGGGATCGCCGCGAACACGTTGGTGCCCTTGATGATCTTGGAGAGCTTCCAGGTCAGGTTGCGGTGCAGGCCGAGCTGGCGAGCCACCTCCTGGGGCCGGGCGGCATCGACGCCGACGGAGCCGAGCGCCTCGGTCAAAACCCCCCGCAGACCCTGCAGAACCTGCTTGCAGTCGTCCACGAACGGCATCGGCGTCGTCGCGCTGGTCGGGGGCATGGGGTGGGTCGTGGCCATGGTCGGTTTCGGTCGAGAGTTTTCCCTGGGGAAGATTGCGCGAATCGTCGTGAGTGAATAAGGTACTCCAAGATGTTGAGCGGAGCCAGCCCGGAAAGCCATTCGACTGCGGATTCGCCGGGCTTCCGTCGCGAGTCATACAGATCTCCGCGCCAGGGCCGCTCTCACCACCGCTCCACTCCTGCTCCCCACCGAGCCGGGCCCGGCCCCACGGAACACAAGACGGCTCTAGACTCACCTTGATCCCCCCATGCGGCGCTGCGCCGCACCCCGGAGACGACCCGATGACCTCCCGCCTTGTGGTCCTGGCAACTCTAGCCGTCGCGGTCGTACTCGCCGCAGCCGCCCCCGCCGGCGCCCAGCAGTACATCCCCCTGCCCACGGGCACCTGGGCCAACGACATCACGCCCGACGGCGAGGTCGTCGTGGGCACGGCGCCAACGGGCTGCTTCATCTGGCGCTGGCGCGACGATCCGGCACCGACCTACATCGCCGGTGCCGATGCCGTGGCGGTCTCCGACGACGGCACCGTGATGGCGGGCAACATGGTCGATCCGATGGGCCAGCAGGTCGCGGCCCGTTGGACCCAGGCCACGGGCTGGGTCAGCCTGGGCGGGATCTCGTCCTGCGACGCCTTCACGAGTTCGGCCTACGACATCACGGGCGATGGCACGACCATCGTCGGCTACACCTGGCTGCCCACCTGCGACGCCCACGGCTTCCGCTGGACCGTGGGGGTCGGCTTCGAGGTGCTCGAGAGTCTCGGCAACGGCACCAACCGGGCCAGCGCGATCTCCGGCGACGGTTCGGTCATGGGCGGCTTCGCCCAGGGCAGCTTCGACCGCACGCCGGCCATCTGGCTGCCCGACCTCACGGGCCAGCTCTACAACATCAACTGGGTCGGCGAGGTCTACGGCTTCAGCGAGGACGGCGGCATCATCCTCGGCGCCGCCGAGGGCAATGCCTTCAGCCAGGCGGGTGTCGGCGGCCCGATGACCAACCTGGGCAAGCTCAACACGGGCCTGCAGTGGACCGGCATCCCCCAGCACGTGACCCTGGACGGTTCGACCGTCGTCGGCTTCGACGTCGCCGGCCTCGGCCGCGAGGCGTGGGTCTGGACCGCCGGCGACGGCATGCTCTCGATGAACGACCGGCTGGCCGCGCTCGGCGTGGGCGGCGTGGACCCCTTGCTCGTCTGTCGCGCCGTGAGCGCGGACGGCAACGTCGTCGTGGGCGGTGCCAGCACCGGCGGCGGCCCGTTCGACTTCGGGGGCTACATCGCCGAGTTCTCGACGAGCGAAGGCCCGTTCGAGGACGTCGGCGGCGGGACGACCGGCATCGCGGGTGCACCCACCCTGGCCGCGGACGGAACGCTCCAACCCCACTCGGCCTTCACCCTCGACCTCACCGACGCCCCCGCCAACGCGCTGATGCTGGCCTGGGTGTCGCTCTCGTCGACGCCCTTCAACGCATTCGGCGGCACGATCCACGCCTTCCCCAACGCAACCGACATCTTCCTGAACGCAAACGGCGCGGGCGAGTTCAGCGCGGCCACCACCTGGCCCACCGGCATCGCGGCCGGCACCGAACTCTGGTTCCAGTTCATCGTTCAGGACGCCTCTGTGTTCTACGGCAAGACGCTCACCAACGCGCTCAAGGCGACCACGCCCTGAGCGGTTCTGCGTCTGCCGACACCTCTCACCTCCCTCTCGACTCCCTGTCCCCCAACCGAGCCTCCCGCCACACCGGGATGTCGCCTAGGAAACCGCCCATGACCTCCCGCATGGCTTCCCGCTTCCTGCTGCCGTCCCTGCTCATCGTTGCCGCCCTCAGCAGCGCCGCACCCGTCGGCGCCCAGCAGTACATCGAGCTCGGCCCGGGCACCTGGTGCAACGACATCACGCCCGACGGCGAAGTCGTCGTGGGCACCGCGCCCCTGGGCTGCTTCATCTGGCGCTGGCGCGTCGATCCCTCGCCCACGTTCATCAACGGCGCCGACGCCGTAGCCGTCTCCGACGACGGCACGGTCATGACCGGCAACATGGCCGACCCCATGACCGGCAACCAGGTGGCGGGTCGCTGGACCCAGGCCACGGGCTGGGTGCCCATCGGCGGCATCTCCACCTGCGGCAGCATCAGTTCGGCCTACGACATCACCGGCGACGGCTCGTCGATCGTCGGATTCGTATGGGTCAACGGCTGTGACGCCCACGGCTTCCGCTGGACCGACGGCGTCGGCATCGAGGTGCTCGACAGCCTCGGCAACGGCACCAACCGCTGCAGCGCCATCTCGGCCGACGGCGCGATCATGGGCGGCTTCGCCCAGGGCAGTCAAAACCGCACGCCGTCCGTCTGGCTTCCCGACCTCACCGGCCAGCTCTACAACATCGACTGGATCGGCGAGGTCTACGGCTTCAGCGAGGACGGCAGCATCATCCTCGGCGCGGCCAACGGCAACGCCTTCAGCCAGGCGGGGCTCGGCGGCCCGCTGACCAACCTGGGCAAGCTCAACACGGGCGTGCAGTGGACCGGCATCCCCGAGGACGTGACCTCGGACGGCCAGACCATCGCCGGCTTCGACGTCGCCGGCCTGGCTCGCGAGGCGTGGGTCTGGACCGCCAGCGACGGCATCATCTCGATGAACGACCGACTGACCGCGCTCGGCATCAACGGCGTCGGGGCGCTGCTGACCACCCGGGCGGTGAGCGAAGACGGCAACGTGGTCGTGGGCGGCGGCGCCGGCACCGGCGGCCCGTTCGACTTCGTCGGCTACATCGCCGAGCTCGGAACGAACGAAGGCCCGTTCGAGGACGTGGGCGGCGGCACCACCGGCATCGCGGGCGCCCCCACCCTGGACGCCGCGGGCACGTTGCAGCCCCACTCGGCCTTCACCATGGGCCTCACCAACGCACCGGCCAACGCGCTGATGCTCGCCTGGGTCTCGCTCTCGTCGACGCCGTTCAACGCGTTCGGCGGCACGATCCACGCCTTCCCCAACGCGACCAACATCTTCCTGAACGCAGACGGCTCCGGCGAGTTCAACGCGGCCACCACCTGGCCCGTCGGCATCCCCGCCGGCACCGAGCTGTGGTTCCAGTTCATCGTCGCGGACGCCTCGGTGTTCTGGGGCAAGACGCTCAGCAACGCACTCAAGGCGACCACTCCGTGACCTGACACCGGGCGACACGCCGACAAGGCGCGTGCCGCACTCCACACAACACACAGGGGCACCCTTCTTCTCCCTCCCCTTACCTGGAATACGCTGATGACAACCCGACTTGTCTTCCCCGTCGCGCTGTTGCTGCTCACTCTCGTCGCCACGTCTGCCGAGGCCCAGCAGTACATCCCCATCCCCGATGGTTGGGCAGCCAGAGACGTGACGCCGGACGGCGAGATCGTCGTGGGAACCCGGCCCGGCGGCTCCTTCGTCTGGCGTTGGCGCGACGACCCCGCACCGACCCTGATCGCCGGTGCAGGCGCCGTCGCCGTCTCGGACGACGGCACCGTTCTGGCCGGCACCTGGTTCGACCCGGTGTCGAATCTGGAGGAAGCCGCGCGCTGGACCCAGGCCACGGGCTGGGTCAGCCTCGGCGGCTCTGCGTCCTGCGACGCCTTCCTGAGCGCCGCCTACGACATCTCCGGCGATGGCTCGACGATCGTCGGCCTGGCCTGGGACGCCTGCAGTGGCGTCGGCTTCCGCTGGACCGCAGCCACCGGCTTGGAGCAGCTCGACGTCCTGGCGAACGGTCACAACCGTGCCAGCACGATCTCGGGCGACGGTTCGACCATCGGCGGCTTCGCCCAGGGCACCCTCAGCCGCACGCCCGCTTACTGGGAGTCCGACCTCACCGGCGTGGTCCTCGACCCCACCTTCCAGGGTGAAGTCCTGGGCCTCAGCGAGGACGGCAGCCTGTCCGTCGGAACGAGGTTCTTCGGCGGCAGCTCGTTCGGCGCCTTCGTGCGCAACGAGCTCGGCTTCATGCTCGACCTCGGTTCGCTCAACAACGGTTGGGGCGGTAACGCCGCGGACATCGACGAATCCGGCACGATCATCGCTGGTTACGACTCCTTGGCCCTGGCTCGCGAAGCCTGGGTCTGGACGCTCAACGACGGCATCATCTCGCTGAACGACCGGCTCACGACGCTGGGCGTGATCGACGTGCCGGACCTGCACACCTGCCTCGCCATGAGCGACGACGGCAACGTCATCGTCGGCAGCGGCGCCGTCCCCCTCGGCGGCCTCGGCACCACCGGGTTCATCGTCGAGATGTCGACCGCGGAAGGTCCCTGGGAAGACATCGGCGGCGGCACCATCGGTCTCGCCGGTGCCCCCACCCTGGTCGGCGACAGCACGCTCGAGGCCAACGCGCCCTTCACGCTCGACCTCACCAACGCGCCGCCCAACGCGCTGATGCTGGCCTGGGTCTCGGTCACCTCCCTGCCCTTCAACAAGTTCGGCGGCACGATCCACGCCTTCCCCAACATCACCAACCTCTTCCTGCCCGCCAACGGTGCCGGAGAGTTCACCGCGGCCACGACCTGGCCCGCCGGCGTCCCCGCAGGCACCGAGTTCTGGTTCCAGTTCATCGTCCAGGACGCGTCGGTGTTCTACGGCAAGACGCTCACCAACGCGCTCAAGGCCACCACCCCGTGACCTGACCAGCGCGCGGCGCGCCGACGACACTCGTCTTCTTCGACACGGACAAACAGGGGCACCCCGAACGAGCCCCCGGCAAGGAAACTCGAATGACCTCACGCATCCTCCCCTTCGCCCTGCTCTTGCTCACCGTCGTCGGCGCGCCCGCCGCTGCCCAGCAGTACATCCCCGTCCCCGATGGTTGGGCAGCCAGGGACGTGACGCCGGACGGCGAGATCGTCGTGGGCACCGCCCCCGGCGGCTCCGTCATCTGGCGTTGGCGCGACGAGCCCGCACCGACCTTCCTGGCCGGCGCAGGCGCCGTCGCCGTCTCGGACGACGGCACCGCCCTGGCCGGCACCTGGTTCGACCCGGTCTCGAACCTGCAGGAGGCGGCCCGCTGGACCCAGGCCACCGGCTGGGTCAGCCTGGGCGGCTTCGCCTCCTGCGACGCCTTCCTGAGTTCCGCCTACGACATCTCCGGCGACGGCTCGACCGTCGTCGGCCTGGGCTGGGACGCCTGCAGCGGCGTCGCCTTCCGCTGGACCGCGGCCACGGGCATCGAGCAGCTCGACCTCCTCGCGAACGACCGCAACCGTGCCAGCACGATCTCGGGCGACGGTTCGACCATCGGCGGCTTCGCTCAGGGCACGTTCAACCGCACGCCCGCCTACTGGGAGTCCGACCTGACCGGGATGGTGCTCGACCCCAACTTCCAGGGTGAAGTCCACGGCCTCAGCGAGGACGGCAGCCTGTCCGTCGGAACGAATTTCTTCGGCGGCAACTCGTACGGCGCCTTCGTGCGCAACGAGCTGGGCATCATGGTCGACCTCGGTTCGCTCAACAACGGTTGGGGCGGTAACGCCGCGGACATCGACGAGTCCGGCACATTCATCGTCGGCTACGACTCCTTGGGCCTGGCTCGCGAGGCCTGGGCCTGGACTCTCAACGACGGCATCATCTCGCTCAACGATCGCCTCGCGACGCTTGGCGTCGTCGACGTGCCGGACCTGCACACCTGCCTCGCCGTGAGCGACGACGGCAACGTCATCATCGGCAGCGGCGCCGTCCCGCTCGGCGGCCTCGGCACCACCGGATTCATCGCCGAGATGTCGACCGCAGAAGGTCCGTGGGAAGACATCGGCGGCGGCACCATCGGCATCGCGGGCGCTCCCACCCTCGTCGGCGACAGCACGCTCGAGGCCAACGCGCCCTTCACGCTCGACCTCACCAACGCACCGCCCAACGCGCTGATGCTCGCCTGGGTCTCGGTCTCCTCGACGCCATTCAACATCTTCGGCGGCACGATCCACGCCTTCCCCAACGTGACCAACATCTTCCTGCCCGCCAACGGCGCCGGAGAGTTCAGCGCGGCCACGACCT